>NZ_BAAGQN010000011.1:0-40494 GCF_054783455.1 Simplicispira piscis | reverse complement strand
CACCACCCCCGCGCCAGTGCTGGGTTTGCGTACCGCCAGTTATTGCACTGAAAACGAGGGGACCCCGCCCCTGGCGCTTGCAGGCGCGGCCGTAGCGGGCTACCACAGCCTTCTGGCTGCAGGCCTGGTTCCCAGGGCATGGGTTCCATGCGCTGTAGGCGTGTCCTGCGCCGATCAGAAGCTCGACTTTTTCTATGGCATTGAACTGCCCTGGCTTTCCTTGGCGGCGTTCATTGTCATCGCCGTTTCACTCTGTCTTTATCTGCGCAAAACAGCCAAATGATCCACCGCAAATACATCATCGCCCTCGTGCTGGGCGTCGCACTTGCAGCCTTCGCGGTCGGTGCGAGTCTCTACCAGAGCCATGTGACCAGCAACCAAGAGCAGCATGCCGCCGGGCAGTCTGAGCGGCTGGTGCGCATGCATTCGCCAGTCATCGGCCCCCGAGAGGCGCCCGTGACCATTGTCGAATTCTTCGATCCCGCATGTGAGACCTGCCGCGCTTTCTATCCGGTCGTGAAAGATCTCATGCAGCGGTATCCCTCCCAGGTACGGTTGGTCATCCGGTATGCACCGTTCCACCAGGGCTCGGGCGAGGTGGTCAAGCTGCTGGAGTCCGCGCGGCTGCAGGACAGGTACCTCGTGGTCTTGGAGTCCCTGCTGGCGGCACAGCCACAGTGGGCAGACCATGGAAATCCCAATCTGGCATTGGCCTACAGTGCGGCCGAGCAGGCAGGTCTGGACATGGCGAGAGCTCGGGCCGACATAGCATCGCCCACGCTGGAAGCGATGCTGCAGCAGGATGTGCAGGACCTGACTGCCCTCAAGGTCGACAAGACCCCGACCTTCTTTGTGAATGGGCGGCCGTTGCCCAGCTTTGGCGCCAAGCAACTGGCTGAGCTGGTAGCCCAGGAGGTCTCCAAGGCGGGCAAATAGGCATCGTGCGTCCCGGGCAATCGCTAGTGGGAATGGGCATGCTCCTTGGGCTGCGCAGGCTGGGTCTTCGCGGCAGGCTCGACCCGCGTGCCGCGAAGCAGGCGCAGTCCATTGCCCACCACCAGCAAGCTGGCCCCCATGTCCGCAAAAACGGCCATCCACATGGTCGCAGTGCCCACCACCGCCATCACCAGAAAAACGCTCTTGATACCCAGCGCCAAGGTGATGTTCTGCCAGAGAACGGCATGGGTGCGCTTGGACAGGCGCACGGTCTCGGCGACGCGCTGCAGGTCATCGTTCATGATGACCACGTCGGCCGCTTCCATCGCCGTGTCAGTCCCCGCACCGCCCATGGCAAAGCCGATGTCGGCCTGCGCCAGCGCCGGCGCGTCATTGATGCCATCGCCGGTCATACCGGTGGCGCCATAGCGCTTTTGCATCTCCTTGATGGCATCAAGCTTGGCTTCGGGCAGCAGATCCCCGCGGGCATCATCAATGCCGGCCTGTGCTGCGATGGCCTTTGCAGTGGCCGTGTTGTCGCCGGTCAGCATCACCGAGGTCACTCCCAGTGCCTTGAGATCGACGATGGCCTGCTTTGAGGTCTCGCGGATGGTGTCCGCTACCGCGAAGAGCGCCAGAACCCGCGAGTCGTCTGCCAGGAGGGTGACCGTGCGGCCTTGCTTTTCGTGGATGGCCAGCTCCGCCTCCAGGTCCGGTCCGCACAAGCCCTGCTCGTGAATCAGCCGGTGATTGCCCAGCACCAGGCGCGCACCATTGACCACGCCCTCGACACCGCGCCCGGGCAAGGCCTTGAAGTTCTCAGCCTCGGGGCCTTGTGCCTCCAGTCCCTGAACAATCGCCTTGGAAACGGGGTGATCGGAACGGGCCGCCAGGCTGGCGGCCATCTGCTGGATAGCGCCCTCATCGCCAGCGCCCCATACCTGCCACTTCACCAGCTTGGGTTTGCCCTCGGTGATGGTGCCCGTCTTGTCCAGCGCAACGGCTTTCAGGAGCCGGGCGTCTTCCAGGTAGGTTCCGCCCTTGATCAGGATCCCGCGGCGCGCTCCCGCGGCCAATCCGCTGACCACTGTGACGGGCGTGGAAATGACCAGAGCACACGGACAGGCGATCACTAGCAGCACCAAGGCCTTATATAGCGCCTCCAGCCAAGTCAGGCCCATCAGGAAAGGGGTCAGCACCGCTACCGCCACGGCAATGGCGAAGACAGCAGGGGTGTAGATCGAGGCGAAGCGGTCGACGAAGCGCTGCGTCGGTGCACGCGTGCCCTGCGCCTGCTCCACGGCCTGGATGATCCTGGCCAGGGTGGTGTTGCTGGACAAGGCAGTAACCTCAAACTCCAGTTCACCAGTCTCGTTGATGGTCCCCGCGAACACCTGGTCGCCAGGCGCCTTGTCCACGGGAATGCTCTCGCCAGTCACCGGCGCCTGGTTGATGGCCCCGTTGCCCTTGGTCACCTTGCCGTCCAGCGGCACCCGTTCGCCTGGCTTGATGCGCACGGTTGCTCCAATGGCCACCGAAGCCACCGGTGTAGCAGACCACGACCCATTTGCTCCCAGAACCAGTGCCTCTTCTGGGGCCAGTTCCAGCAAGCCCTTGATGGCGTTGCGGGCCCGGTCCACGGCTTTGGCCTCGATGAGTTCAGCAATCGCGTACAGGGCCATCACCATGGCAGCCTCAGGCCACTGACCGATGAGGAATGCGCCCGTGACGGCCACCGACATCAGCGCATTGATGTTGAGCTTGCCGCGCAGCAGTGCCGCAATGCCTTTTTTGTAGGTGTCGATACCCGCCAGCCAGATGGCCACGGCAGCGATGGCCATGCCGGCCACCTTCCAGGCCATCTGGTCGGGTGCAAAGAAGGAAAGGACCTCAGCCCCAGTCGCGAACACCAGCGCAGCCACCAACCGGGAAATGCCGCCTGCAAAACCATGTCCTTGGTCGTGGTCGTCGGCTGATGCACCCGCCTGTCCGCCGTCAGAACCGGCCACAGGCTGCGGATCGAAGCCCGCTTTCCGGATGGCGTCGAGTGCCAACGGGTAGGTGCTTTCCTCAGCGTCGATCTTTAGCGTCCGTGCGCCAAGCTGAAAACCCAGCGAGTGGATTCCATCCAGAGGCTCCAGCGCCCGGCGAATCTCCGCCTCCTCGGCACTGCAGTCCATGGTCGCAATGCGAAACACCCGGCCCTGGCCACCCTGGGTGCTTGCCGCAGTGGCGACCGGCTGTGGATCGAAGCCCGCCTTGCGGATAGCATCCAGCGCCAGGGGCAAGGCGCGATCGTCCGCATCGATCTTCAGCGTGCGCGCGCCGAGCTGAAAACCCAAGGACCTGATTCCCTCCAGAGGTTCCAGCGCCCGCCGGATCTCCGACTCCTCGGCGCTGCAGTCCATGGTGGGGATTCGGAACAGCGTGCCCTGGCCTGGGCTGCTTGCGGCGGCAGAAGCCGAGGCAACGGTACTGGAGCAGCCCGAGGAGCAGCAGGTGTCAACAACGCTGGAGGAAGTGCTGGTTTCTGTTTTCATGGCCTAATTGGAAACCCTGTAGTGACCTTAAAGTCAAGCGACTTTCGAGACGTCGCCGCCTTGTCCTACGTAAACCAGATTTTGCGAAGGACGCTTCATGAAAATCGGCGAACTTGCCAAGGCCACAGGCACGCAGACAGAGACCATCCGCTACTACGAGCGCGAGAACCTGCTGCCGATCGCGATGCGCACAGAAAGCAACTACAGGGTCTACGACAGCAGCCATGTCGAGCGCCTGGCCTTCATCCGCCATTGCCGCTGCCTGGACATGACGCTCGATGAGATCCGGGTGCTGTTGCATTTCAAGGACGCTCCGGATGAAAACTGCGGCGCAGTGGACGCGCTTCTTCGGGAGCACATCGGGCACGTGGTCTCTCGCATCCGGGAACTCCAGGCACTGGAGTCGGAATTGCGCAGCTTGCAACAACAGTACTCACCAGGCCATCCCGCCGGTGAGTGCGGCATCTTGGGCGGCTTGGCCAATGCGGCACTTCAACACAATCACATGCAGCCCAGCGAAGCCCACCCGCCAGGTGCTCATCATGATATTGGCGTGGCTCCGAGGCAGCGGGCCAACAAACGACGCTGATTTTCAGTGAGCGCGAATCTCTATCCCGACACTTGTCACTCCGTTCTCTGACCTGGCCACCGGCTTGCCCTGGTGCATGCGGGCAATCGCGCCCACGATGGCCAGGCCCAGGCCATGGTTGCTCTGCCCATGGCTGCGAGCAGGATCTGCCCGGAAAAACCGGTCAAACAGCTGGGGAAGTATTTCGGGATCGATGGTGTTGCCGTAGTTGGTGACGCTGATCAGCACGCGGTCCTCGTCAACAGTTCTCAAGTTGATCTGCACGATGGAGCCAGTGCTCGCGTAGCGGGTTGCGTTTCCCAGCAGGTTGGACAAAGCCCGGCGCAACAACGGCACGTCGAAGGTGCCATGCGCATCGCCGACTACTTTCGCGGTGAGACCCGCCTCGGCCAGCGCCGCCTCGTGGTAGTCCAGCACGTCGGCTGCCACCGATGCCAGGCTTGCCACGGGCACGCGACGCGCTCCCACGCCCCGATCCGCCTGGGACAGGAACAGCATGTCGTTGACGATACCGGTCAGGCGATGCAGCTCCTCCAGATTGGACGCCAGCACCTCGCGAATATCCGCCTGCTCGGGGCGCCGCAGCGCCAGTTCATTGTTGGCAATGAGCGTGGCCAAAGGCGTGCACAACTCGTGCGCCACGTCCGCATTGAAGCCCTCCATCTGGGAGTAGGCCTTTTCAATGCGAGCCAGGAGTGCATTGAACTGGTCGATCAGCGGCACGAGTTCAAGGGGCTGCTCCGCGCCATCGAGCCGCTGGTGGAGGTTGTCCGCCGAAACGGCGCGCGTCTGGCTGGCCAGTCTTCGAACGGGCGCCAGGCCCAGGTTGACCAGGGAGAAGCCGCCTAGCGAAACCACGACGGCCCCGCCAATGGCTGCCACCAGCAATGTGACTGCAAGCCGGTGCAGCAACTGGTTGTCGGTCTGGATGTCCAGCGACAGCTGGACGCGCAGACTCTTTGAGGGTGTCTGGCCTGCAGACTGCGCCACTTCGAACTGCCGCTGGCGCCAGACCGTCTTTTCATTCTGGTTGCGGGTATGGGCGTAGAGGACGGCCCCATCGGCCTGCGCTACTTCAAGCGAAAGATCTCCGTGCCCCACCAGGAAATCATCGAGCTTGTGAGCAAGGTCTTCCGAATCCCCGTGCTCCTTGCCGTCCGCCAGCAAGTGCCGGATGACGTTTTCCTTTTGCGCCAGCGTTTCCTCCTGTCGATCTCGGAAGTTGAATTCGGTCACCAGGTAGACGGCCAGACAGACCAGCCCGAGCCCGGCAAAGCTCTGAAGTGCCAGCCACCACGACAACCGCTGGCGCAATGAGCGATGTTGGACCAGGGCCTTCATCCGTTGCGCTCTTCCATGACGTACCCCATACCGCGGATGGTGTGCAGAAGCGCGGTGTCAAAGGGCACATCGATCTTGGTACGCAGGCGCCGTATGGCGACCTCCACCACGTTGGTATCGCTGTCGAAGTTCATGTCCCAGACCTGCTCGGCGATCTCCGTGCGAGACAGCACTTCTCCCTTCCTTCTCAGAAAAAGGGTCAGCAGCAGGAACTCTTTGGCAGTCAACTCCAAGCGCTGACCGCCTCGTGTCGCCTTGCGCCGCACCAGGTCGATCTCCAGGTCGGCCAAACGCAGTTGCGTGGGCTCTGCCGTGTCCCGTGCTCCGTGGCTACGCCTGAGCAGAACCTGGATGCGGGCGCTCAACTCGGAAAACGCAAAGGGCTTGACCAGATAGTCATCGGCACCCGTCTGAAGTCCGAGCACCCGATCCTCGACACTGACCCTGGCTGTGAGCATCAAGACAGGGGTCTGCCTGGTCTTGCGAAAGGCCGTCAGCAGGCTGAAGCCGTCGATCCCTGGGAGCATCGCGTCCAACACCAGCAGATCGTGGCCGCCTTCAAGGGCCATGTGCAGGCCGTCCACGCCGTTGTGGGCGACGTCCACCACATAGCCGACCTCTCCGAGGCCCTTGCGCAGGTACTCCGCCAGCTTGACTTCGTCTTCGATGAGCAGAATTTTCATGGTGCCATTCTCGAAGAATGCCTCCTGTTCGTAGATTACGAATTTGTCATCTGGCTGTTGGCGCCTTGTCGCGCGCCGATTTCTACAGTCCCACCGTGTCGAAAGGCATAGCCCGGGCAAGTCGCCGCTGGCTCATCCGAATCAAGGGACCACACCATGACCGTTCGCAAACCCCTCCCACTCTCCCTGATTGCCCTTGCCCTTGCCATTGCGGCCCCAGGCCTGGCATCTGCTTCGGCGCTCTACCATCCCGCCGGCGGTGAAGTGGGAATGACCACCCATCCCGACCACGTGCAAAGCAACATGTCCCGTGGCGACGTGCTCCGGTCGGTCGACGTCGCGCGCAAGGACGGTACGCTGGCGATCCTGTCACGGGGTGGTGCACTGCCTGTCAAGGCAACGGGCGGCTCCAAGACGCGTGAGCAGGTGCAGCAGGAATATCTGAACATGTCAGCCGCTGAAAAACAGCGCATCCAGGAACTGTACGGCTCGGGCGGCTGATCGTCACACGAAGTTTTCCGGACCGCGTGCTAGACTCAAAAAATGCGCCGCCTGATCGTCGTTTTTATGCTTGCATTGCTCCCGTTCCAGTTCAGCTGGTCCGCGGTGGCTGCTTATTGCATGCACGAGAACTCGACCGCCCAGGCGCAGCATCTGGGGCATCACGAACACAAGCACGAAGCCAAAAGCGGGATCGGCCAAGCCGACAAGACCGGCCAAGGCGCAGACATGTCCGATGTCGACTGCTCGGTTTGCCATGGTGCTGGCATCGGGGCCCTCAACTGGTCTTGTGCAAAACATCGCATCTGCCATGACAGCCGTGTGGACTCACCGTCAGGTGAGCGCTTGGCGGCTGTAACGCCCACCCCCCCCGACCGCCCACAGTGGCCCGTCCTCGCCTGATCGGCGGGGGCATCTCTCCTTCTTTCAGTCCTTCGTGTCCGCCTCCTGGCGGATGCAGTTGCGCTTGTCGCGGCTGCATTGACTGACGATTTGCCAGGCAGCTGCACGGTTGCCACCCCGCCGATTCCCTCGTGTTTTGAAACCACTGGAGAATCGGATGTTCAAGGGTATTTACCTTCAAGGAAAGCCGCACGCATGGCGCGGCCGCACTAAATTCAGGCTCGCGGCAGGTGCCGCGGCCATATTGCTGACCTTCTCGGGCGGGGCCTTTTCTCAGGGCACGTCGCAAGATCCAGTCGTTGGAGCACAGGATCCCCAGACTGCCGCGGTGTCTCCCGCTGGGCCTCTGTCGCTGGCCAAGGCCATCGAGTTGGCCTTGGAAGGGAATCCAGAGGTGGCTGCCGCTACGCGCCAGTTGGAGGCAACAGAGGGGCAGATTCTTCAAGGGCGTTCACGCCCCAATCCCGAGCTTGCCTACTCGCTGGAGGACGCACGGTCCAAAACACGTACGCAAAGCTGGCAGCTCAACCTTCCCGTGGAATTGGGGGGAAAGCGTGCAGCGCGTACCAAAGCGGCCGAAAAGTCACGCGAGCAGGCGGCGGCCCAGCTCGCTGAGCTGAAGGCGACCGTGCGGGCCAATGTGGCCGCAGCCTACTTCGATGTCCTGACGGCGCAGGAGCGATTGGCGCTCGCCAAAGACAGCGTGGCATTGGCCAAGTCGTCGACGGATACCGTGGCCAAGCGCGTAGCCGCTGGCAAGGTGTCACCTGTGGAAGAGTCCAAGGCCCGCGTTGCGGAAGCCGGCGTTCGCGTCGAGCTCGCCCAGGCAGCCAGCGAACAACGCAATGCACTGTCTCGCCTGTTTGCGCTGGTGGGACAGATCAACGCGCCGTTCACCGTCCTCGAGGGCAAAGCCGACAACCTTCCCGCGGTACCGCCCCTCGCCGATCTTCAGCCCTTGATATCTTCTTCGCCAGGCGTTGTCCTCGCCCGGATCGAGGTGGATCGGCGCCAGGCCCTGACTGAACTGGAGCAAAGCAAGCGCGTGCCCGATGTCACCGTCAGCGTCGGCATGCAGCGCAGCAACGAGACCCAACGCAACGTCCTGCTGTTTGGTGTCTCCGTGCCTCTGCCTGTGTTTGACCGCAACCAGGGCAACCTGCTGGAAGCGCTCAAGCTTGAGGACAAGGCCCGTGACGAGTTGCAAGGGGCCACGGTGCGCCTGCACAGCGAAGTGGCGCAGGCGCGCGAACGCCTTTCGACCATCACTGCGGAGATCCAGTCGCTGCAACAGGACGTCCTGCCCGGCGCGAAGTCGGCATACGACGCGGCCACCATTGGCTTCGAGAACGGAAAGTTCAACTTCCTGGAGGTGCTCGATGCCCAGCGCACCTACTTCACCGCCAAATCCCAGTACCTCAAAGCCCTGGGCGAGGCACACCGCGCGGCGGCGGATGTCGACCGCCTGCTCGGGGCCAGCACGGTTTCCGGCTTGATCGCAACGCACAACTGAGCATGACCATGAACACCAGCACATCCACCATCAGCAAAAAGCATCTCATCGCTATTGCCGTTGTCCTCGCGCTAGGGGTCGGGGCCGGAGCCTTCATCCTGCAAGGCGGCGGCAAGCCCAAAGCAGTCGCTGCCGAGGGCGATGGCCACGGCCACGGCAGCCATACCGAGGCCAAGGGGCACGGTGATGGAGAACACCACGGCAAGGGCGGTGAAAAAGGCCACGACGACGACAAAGGCCACGCCGATGGCGAGCACCATGAAAAGAGCCAGGCCAAGGGCCCCCACGGCGGTACCGTGTTCAAGGAAGGCGACTTCAGCCTGGAAGCGTTGCTGTCCGAAGACGGTGGCGAGCCTCGGCTGCGGATCTGGCTGTCCGACAAGGACAAGCCGCTCCCCCTGACCGCGGCAACGGTCACGGCAACAGTGACACGCCCGACAGACGACAAGCAGAAGCTGACGTTTGCCGCAGAAAAGGACAGCCTGGTCAGCCGCGAGATCGTGGCCGAACCCCACGCGTTCGACATCGAGATCATTGCGCAGACGGCCACCGAACCTTTCATGTTCGTGATGAGCAAGGAAGAGGGAAAGATCGAACTGACCGATGCCCAGATCAAGGCCGCCTCCATTACGGTGGACTCTGCGTCGGCAGCCAACATCAAGACGGCGCTGCTTTTGCCCGGCGAAATCCGGCTGAACGAGGACCGGACTTCGCACGTGGTTCCCCGTCTGGCGGGTGTGGTGGAGAGTGTCAGCGCCAGCCTGGGCCAGGTCGTCAAAAAGGGGCAGGTTCTGGCCGCCATCGCGAGCCCGACCGCTTCGGAGCAGCGCAGCGAGCTGCAGACGGCGCAAAAGCGCCTGGCGCTGGCCAAGACCACCTACGAGCGGGAAAAGAAGCTGTGGGAGCAAAAGGTCTCTGCCGAACAGGACTACCTGCAGGCCAGGCAGGCGTTGAGCGAAGCGGAGGTCGCTGTCGCCAACGCCAATCAGAAGCTCAGTGCGCTGGGCCTGTCCACCTCGTCCGTGTCCGGACTAAACCGTATCGAACTGCGCGCGCCCTTTGACGGCATCGTCATCGAGAAGCACCTGAGTCTTGGCGAGGCCGTCAAGGAAGATGCGGCGGTGTTCACCATCTCGGACCTTTCCACGGTGTGGGCTGAGATCAATGTTCCTGCAAAGGATCTGCCGTCGGTGCGGGTGGGCGAGAAAGTCACCATCAAGGCCACCGCCTTCGATGCCTCCGCCACGGGCACTGTCGCTTTCGTGGGCGCGTTGATCGGTGAGCAGACCCGTACCGCCAAGGCCCGCGTCGTTCTTGATAACCCCAAGGGCGCCTGGCGCCCCGGCCTGTTCGTCAATGTCGAGGTGGTGTCCGAAGAAACGGCAGCGCCTGTGACCATCTCGGCCGACGCAGTCCAGAACGTCGGAGAAAAGCCCGTGGTCTTCCTCAAGGTCGACGGCGGCTTCATCGCCCAACCTGTGAAGCTGGGCCGAAGCGATGGCAAGCGCATCGAGGTCCTGTCGGGCCTCAAGCCCGGCATGCCCTACGCCTCGACAGGCAGCTTCGTCGTGAAGTCCGAACTCGGCAAGGGATCTGCCGAACACACGCACTGATCCCGGAGCGCATACATGTTTGAAAAACTCATCCGATTCTCGATCGAGCAGCGATGGCTGGTGCTGCTGGCGGCCCTGGGCATGGCGGCGCTGGGCGTCTTCAGCTACCAGAAGCTGCCCATCGACGCGGTCCCCGACATCACCAACGTCCAGGTTCAGATCAACACCCAGGCCGCCGGTTATTCGCCTCTGGAGACCGAGCAGCGGGTCACGTATCCCATCGAGACAGTCATGGCCGGCCTGCCGAACCTGGAGCAGACCAGGTCGCTGTCACGGTACGGACTGTCGCAAGTGACCGTCATTTTCAAAGACGGAACCGACATCTATTTCGCGCGCCAGTTGGTCAATGAGCGCATCCAGGAAGCCAGAGACCGGCTGCCCGCCGGCATCACGCCAGCCCTGGGGCCCATCTCAACCGGTTTGGGCGAGATCTATCTGTGGACCGTCGAAACCAAGGATGGGGCCAGGAAGCCCGATGGAAGTCCCTACACCCCGACCGACCTGCGCGAGATCCAGGACTGGATCATCAAGCCGCAGCTGCGAAACGTTCCTGGCGTGACCGAAATCAACTCCATTGGCGGCTTTGCCAAGGAGTATCAGATCGCCCCCATCCCGGAACGACTTGCCTCGCTGGGCGTGACGCTGCAAGACGTCGTCACGGCACTGGACCGCAACAACGGCAACGTGGGCGCTGGGTATATCGAAAAGCGCGGCGAGCAGTACCTGATTCGTGCCCCTGGACAGGTCAAGTCGCTGGAGGACATTGGCAACGTGATCCTGAGCAGTGCCAACGGTGTCCCTGTGCGCGTGCGCGACGTGGCCGAGGTGGGCATTGGCCGGGAACTGCGAACGGGTGCCGCAACTGACAACGGGCGCGAGGTGGTTCTCGGCACGGTGTTCATGCTGATCGGAGAAAACAGCCGGACCGTCTCGCAGGCAGTGGACAAGAAGATGCTGGAGGTCAACAAGAGCCTCCCAGAGGGCGTGCACGCGGTGACGGTCTATGACCGTACCGTGCTCGTCGACAAGGCCATCAATACCGTCAAGAAGAACCTGCTGGAAGGCGCGGTACTGGTGATCGTGATCCTGTTCCTCTTTCTGGGCAATATCCGGGCCGCAGTCATCACGGCAATGGTCATCCCCTTGTCGATGCTCTTCACGTTCACCGGGATGGTCCACTACAAGGTGAGTGCCAATCTGATGAGCCTGGGGGCCCTGGACTTCGGCATCATCATTGACGGCGCTGTGGTGATCGTGGAGAACTGCGTTCGGCGGCTCGCCCATGCGCAGGCGCACCACGGCCGGCCGCTGACCCGGGCAGAGCGCTTTCATGAAGTGTTCCTGGCATCCCAGGAGTCACGCCGCCCATTGCTGTTCGGACAGCTCATCATCATGGTGGTGTACCTGCCTATCTTTGCGCTGACGGGCGTTGAAGGGAAGATGTTCCACCCCATGGCCTTCACGGTGGTCGCCGCCTTGGTGGGCGCGATGATCCTGTCGGTAACCTTCATCCCGGCAGCGGTGGCCCTCTTCATCGGCAATCGTGTCAGCGAGAAGGAAAACTTTCTGCTGGGCCACGCCAAGCGCCTGTACGGCCCCATGCTTGATCGCGTGATGGGCGCCAAGACGCTGGTTCTCACCATTGCCGCGGTTGCAGTGGTCCTGTGCGGATTGATCGCGACCCGCATGGGCAGCGAGTTTGTGCCCAACCTCAATGAAGGCGACTTCGCTATTCAGGCACTGCGCATTCCGGGCACCAGCCTTTCCCAGTCGGTGGCGATGCAGCAGCAGATCGAAAAGACGCTGAAAGCGAAGTTCCCCGAAATCGAGCGCATCTTCGCCAGAACTGGGACGGCGGAAATCGCATCGGACCCCATGCCGCCGAACATTTCTGACGGGTACATCATGCTCAAGCCGATGGATGAATGGCCCGAGCCTCGAAAGACCCGTGATGAACTGCTCGCTGCGATCCAGGAAGTCATTGGCAAGATCCCCGGCAACAACTACGAGTTCTCCCAGCCCATTCAGTTGCGCTTCAACGAGCTGATCTCAGGGGTGCGCAGCGACGTGGCAGTGAAGATCTTCGGAGACGACATGGACGTGTTGAACAAGTCCGCGGAAGAAGTCTCCGCCATGCTGCAAAAGATCCAGGGCTCCTCTGAGGTGAAGGTCGAGCAGACGACGGGCCTTCCGATGCTCACGGTGAACATTGACCGCCAGAAGGCAGCGCGCTACGGGTTGAACGTTGCCGACATCCAGGACACCGTGGCCACAGCCATTGGTGGTCGTGAGGCCGGCACCATGTTCGAGGGAGACCGCCGGTTCGATATCCTCGTTCGCCTGCCTGAGACGCTTCGCAACGACCTGGAAGGCATGAAGCGGCTACCCATACCGCTGCCGCGCTCTGCCGGTGCAACGGAAGCCAAGACGAACTTCATCCCGCTGGGTGAGGTCGCAACGTTCGAGCTGGCACCCGGCCCCAACCAGGTCAGCCGAGAAAACGGCAAGCGCCGCATCGTCGTGAGCACGAACGTGCGCGGGCGCGATGTGGGCTCCTTCGTGGCAGAGGCGGAGCAAGGTCTGGCGCAGATCAAGATCCCCACCGGCTACTGGACGAGCTGGGGTGGCACCTTTGAGAACCTGCAGTCGGCTACCAAGCGCCTGCAGATCGTTGTGCCGGTCTCCTTGCTGCTGGTCTTCGTGCTGCTGTTCGCGATGTTCGGCAATGCCAAGGATGGTCTGCTGGTCTTCACCGGCATCCCATTCGCATTGACAGGGGGCATTCTGGCCCTGTGGCTTCGGGACATCCCGATGTCCATCTCCGCAGCCGTTGGCTTTATTGCGCTGTCCGGGGTGGCGGTGCTCAACGGACTGGTGATGATTTCCTACATCCGCAGCCTGAGGGAAGGCGGCGTCGGCCTGGATGAAGCGATCCGGGATGGCGCCCTGACTCGGTTACGCCCGGTACTGATGACCGCCCTGGTGGCCTCGCTGGGCTTCATTCCCATGGCCATCGCCACAGGCACCGGCGCGGAAGTCCAGCGTCCTCTGGCCACTGTGGTGATCGGTGGAATTCTTTCATCCACGCTGCTCACGCTGCTCGTGCTGCCGATTCTTTACCGGCTGGCCCACAGGCCCGATGAAGAAGCCGAGGACGTGTCTGCCGAGCCCTCCCACCCGGACGCACCGAAGCCTGTGTAGTCGAAGACGGTCCCGCTGATCGCGGGACCTTCCCTTTTCTCCAACCCCAAAGGAACTGCCATGAAACTCTCCCACCTCATTCTCGCCCTCACGGTATCGATCTCTGGCGCAGCCATCGCGGCTGACAACCACGGCCACGACGTCAAACCGATGCACGGTGGTGCTGTGGCGGAAGCCAAGGACGTCGAGTACGAATTCGTCGCCAGTGCCGACAAGCTGCAGCTCTACATGCGCGACCACGGAAAACCCGTTGCCGTGGCGGGGATGACCGCCAAGGTCACCCTGCTGGCCGGCAGCGAGAAGCAGGAGGTTCAACTCCAAGCCGGTGAGGGCAAGTTGGAAGCCGCGGGTAGCTTCAAGGTCCCCGCTGGTACCAAAGCCGTGGTCGCCGTCTCGAAGGCCGGCAAGTCGGTCGCCTCGGTCCGCTTCACGCTGAAGTAACACCAACGCCGCCCGAAGCATCGCTCAAGTCCATGCGAACGACCCCGCAGTGGCGGGTCCGGACCGCCCCTCGGCGCTGTGCATGTCCTTGCCCTTAGAGGCAAAAAGGAGCGATCCATGTCAATGCAGGCGGCCCAGGGTGGGCTTTTCGCCAAGCTGTTCTGGATCTGGATCAGCTTGTTGGTCTCTGTGTTTGTGTTCTGGCGGCTGCGGCACATGTGGCTCAAGCGTCATCCCCCGATGGACGTTCGAACCAAGTACAGCCGGAGACTGGCCAAGAGACTGAGGGACCGGCAAATAACGCGCTTGAAGTGCCGAACCACGGGCAAGCCTCGGCATCGGCGACGTCATTGAGCGCCAAGGCCGGACGAGGACCGCGGACTGAACGCGGTCGATGACATCACCAGACTGAATCTGAGGAGACAGACCATGGGAAAAGGTTCCGACCACGCCTTGCCAGCGGCGGGAAACGAAAACGCATTGCGCTACGCGCTGATGCTCACCGGCGGCTTCATGCTGGCAGAGGTCATTGGTGGCGTCATGCTCAACAGCCTGGCTCTGCTGTCCGATGCCGCACACATGTTCACCGACGTGGCGGCGTTGGCCATTGCGCTGGCGGCCATTCGGGTCGGGCGCCGGGCTGTCGACGACCGGCGCACCTTTGGCTACCACCGATTTGAGATCCTGGCCGCCGCGTTCAATGCCTTGCTCCTGTTCGGTGTTGCGGCGTACATCCTCTATGAGGCGTGGCAACGCTGGAGCAACCCGCCGGCAGTTCAGACCACAGGGGTGCTGGTGATCGCTGTACTGGGCACGATCGTCAACCTCGTGAGCATGCGCCTTCTGTCCTCAGGCAAGGATTCCAGCCTCAATGTCAAAGGAGCCTACCTTGAAGTCTGGAGCGACCTGCTCGGCTCGATTGGTGTCATCGTGGGAGCGCTGGTCATTCTGTTCACAGGGTGGAACTGGGTCGACACCGTCATTGCCGTGGCCATCGGCTTGTGGGTGCTGCCGCGCACCTGGATCCTCCTGAAAGAGACGCTCAACATCCTGCTCGAAGGCGTCCCCGAAGGCATCGATCTGCCTCAGCTCAAGCGTGCGCTTCTGGACCTGCCAGGGGTGGCGTCTGTGCATGAGCTGCATGTCTGGGCGGTCAGCAGCGCCAAGACCAGTCTGAGCGCTCACGTCGTCTACAACCCGCAAGCGGCAGACCCTGCCACCATGCTGCACGCCGTCAACCAGATGCTGGCGAAGCAATTCGAGATCACCCACACCACCATCCAGTTGGAAACCCAAGCCTGCGGTACGGCTGCGGCCAGCGCTTCGAATGCTGGTGCGGATCACTGGAAAGCACCCGTGTGAATCCCGCTCGGACGACCACCCTCGGTTCCTGCTTTGCACAGGGCTGCGCAAACAGGTTGCGCCTGCCAGCGCTGTGTGTCGTGGCCTTGCTCGCCGCCGGCTGCGCCACCCCCGTGTATGAAAACTCGCTGCCGTGGGCGGAGGGTTGGCGCGTGGGAAAAATCAGCAGGATTGAAGCCACTGCTCAGGACCTGGCGTTCTACAAGCGCCGGTGCAAGACCGATCAGTTAGATCGTGCGCAAGAGCGGTTCGCCATTGTCCAGTGGAGAGAGGTGGGTCGGTCGCGCTGGACCGTTGCGCGTCTGCCTGCAGATGTAGCCGTGGTTGCTGGAGAGCCGGTCTACGTCAAGGTTTGGGATTGCTCGGCGGCCCTCGTCAAACGCGAGATGAATTAGAGCGCAGGCCAGCTCCAGTGGGTCGATTCAGATACCTAACCGGTCGCGCCCGGCGTGCACGAGTGAACGGCGCTGGGGCCCACCAGCAAGGAGCGTGAGGGTGGGCCAGCCCAGCGCGACTGGGCTCAGGATCTGATGTTCAGAGATCGCGACCATTGGAGTGGCCCGAGTGCGCGGCCGTCGAGCCCGCGTGGTGCTGGTGGTATTGGCCAGGGTAGATTTCATTGAGCTTGCGGCCGTCCTCGCCAGCGGCCATCAGGTCCCCGGTGTGGATGGCCTCTGCCAGTTCCTCCTTGACCTGCTCGCGTGTCTTGCCGGCTTGCGCCATCTTGGACGGATACAGGTTGGGCTGCAGTTCATTGAACCGTGATCCGGATTCCCCGGCGGCAAGCATGTCACCGCTGCGAACGGCCTGCTCCAGTTCCGCCCGCACCTGGTCCCGGGTCTTGCCCAGCACCGGGGTCTTCAACTGGTAGCCACCGGCGCTGAGCTCACTGACTTTGGCGCCGATTTCCCCGCCGGCCATGATGTCGCCGCTGCGCAGGGCTTGCGATAGCTCGGCTTTGACCTCCTCGCGGGTCTTGGACTGGACACCATGGCTGGCATCGAAAGCGAATGCAGGGGCTGCGCTCAGCGCGAAAATGATGAGGGTGGTCTTGAGTTTCATATTGGTCCTTGAGGTCAATGCTTGGAAGCGAAAAATGGTGCCTTGGATAGGCAGGGTGGAATGAACGGCGTGTGCCAGGCCCGAAGGCCCTCAGCAACTCATGGAGCTTGGTGGGCTTCGACCCAGCCGATCTCGCCGCCCAGGTCGCGCACCCCATTCGCAGTGGCGGGGCGCTTTTGAGCCGCTTGCAGTTCATCGAGAACTTGCTGCCGGCTCTTCGTTGACACGGGCGCTTTGACCAGCGGATAGGTGGCGGGGTAGCCACGGCTGATCCAGTGCAATGAGCCATCTTGCTGGGCAACGAGCACGTTCTTTTGTACGTCTTCTCGGCTGACAGCGTTGCCCAGGTGGGATGGCACGAAAGAGACACCTTCTTCCTGGGTAGGGCTGGTGTGATACACGGTCGAAGCGAGGGAGGCCGTAGCGGCGGTCGCCAAGCCGAGTGCGATGAGGGCGAAACGAACTTTCATGGGGTCTCCTTGAGCACTGAACTCCCGTTTGGGAATTCAGGAGATGCAACCTTTTTTGCACCACGGAGACAAGGTTAGAAATCTGCCGCCCGCGTGGCGCTGACCGCAGCATTACAGTTTTGAAAGGACACACTTAAAAAATTGGGGAGAGGTTTGATTCGCGCCCCCTTCTTGGTGGAGGGACCGAGGCAAGCATGAATAAACCATCCATGGCGCGCGTGGTTTACCGTGGCTCTTTCGCTGCGGCAGGACGTTCCCCGCTCATCAGCGAGAGAAGCACCAGAGCCATTGCTCCCCCCACGATGGCCATGTCTGCGATATTGAAGGCAGGCCAGTGCCATCCGCGCAGGTGAAAGTCCAGATAGTCAATGACTTGACCCCGCACCGCCCGGTCGAATGCGTTGCCCACTGCGCCGCCAAGGATGAGACTGTAAGAAAGCCCTTCCAGTTTCCGCAGTGGGCTGTACAGCTGCAACGCTAGCCAAGCTGACACCGCGAGGGCAATCGCGAGAAAGAACCACCGCTGCCAGCCACCAGCGCCGGCGAGGAAACTGAACGCCGCGCCGGGATTGAGGACATGAACCAAATTGAAGAATGAAGTGACCTCATGCGACCATCCTGATGGGGTCCTCGCGTCGATATAGCTCTTGGCAGCCTGATCGGCGAGAAACACAATGATTGCGAGTGCATACCACTGCATTCTTTTCGGCGGGAGATTCATATAAGTTAACTTGGGTTGAAGGCTTCACGCACAGCTATCGCAGGAGCGAGAGGGGGGCTGATGCTATCTTCGCTGGTGCTGGTAGCGCCAAAGGGAGGATAAGTTCGAAGCGAACCAGATCGGCCACATTTGCGCAGCACTGCCAGACTCCGACGGCGCCCAGTAAAAGCGTCATCTACCATCTCGGTCCTGTGATCGGCAGACTTCGTGCCAAGCGCCGAGCCCAAGGGTGCGCAGCCGCAGCGCACGCCCCGCCCAACACAAGGCCTGCGATCACGTCCATCGGAAAATGCGCGCCCAGTACGATACGCGACCACCCGACTGCGGCTGCGAACAACAGCAAGCCAATCCTGCCCGCCAAGCCCAGCGCAGGCCAAAGTGCTGCCGCTAGGACCCCGGCGTAGACCGAGTGGCCGCTGGGCATGGTGTATCGGCTGTCAGGTGCAGAGTGGGCCCGGTAGACTGCATCGCCCAAGAGCACGAACGGACGCGGCAGCGCGAAGACCGCCTTGAAAATGGCTGCGCCAATGAATCCAAGCGCCAGTCCAAGCGCAAATCTGTACAACGTCACGTCGAATGGAATTGATCCTTCCCGGCCACGCATTCGCTGCCAAACCAGCATCAGTGCCACTACGCCCGGCGCGCCCCAGAAGCTGCCGACTACGCTCAAGATCTCGTGCAACAAGATCCAGTCGTTTGGCAGGGCACGTTGGATGGACAGGAAGAGATCCATGTTGGCGCCGCCCCATTCATACAGCCAGTGTCTTGTCCACTGCGTCAAGTCGTCAGGCGCCAGCATGAGGCGTCAGGCCGTCTTGAGTTTGAGCAGGCGCAGGCCGTTGAAGACGACGAGCATGCTGGCTCCCATGTCCGCGAACACTGCCATCCACATCGTTGCATGGCCCGTGAACGTCAGCGCGAGGAAGACCGCCTTGATGCCCAACGCCAGCACGATGTTCTGCGTCAGTATCGAGGCGGTCGTGCGCGACAGGCGGATGAACGTCGGGATCTTGCGCAGGTCGTCGTCCATCAGAGCGACGTCTGCCGTTTCTATGGCAGTGTCGGTACCGGCCGCACCCATGGCGAAGCCAATGTCGGAACGCGCGAGCGCCGGCGAATCGTTGATGCCGTCGCCCACCATCCCGACTTGGCCCTCACCGCCGATAAGGCTCTCGATGGTCTTGAGCTTGTCTTCGGGCAATTGGTCGCCACGGGCTTCAGAGATCCCGACCTGGGCCGCGATGGCGTCAGCTGTGTACTGATTGTCCCCGGTTAGCATCAGCGTGCGCACGCCGAGCGCTTGCAGGTCGGCCACGGCTTCACGGCTGGTTTCCTTCACCGTGTCGGCGACAGCGAAGATGCCGAGCACGGTGCTCTCATTCATCAGCAGGATGGCTGTCTTGCCTTGGCGCTCAAGGCCTTGAAGCTGCGATTGCAAAGCAACCTCGCTGAGGCCGAGCTCATTTGCGAGACGGTGATTGCCCATCTGCAGCATTCGGCCGTCAATGCGTCCACGCACGCCGCGCCCCGGCAGGGCCGAGAAGTCGTCGACTTCGTGCAGCGAGACGCCGTCCCGGTTTGCCTTGCGGGCAATGGCTTGGGACACCGGATGGTCTGAACGCGTAGCAAGGCTAGCAGCCCAGGCGGCTACCTGCTGGGCATCGCCGATCAGCGGCAGGAAGTCGGTCTGCTCGGGCTTGCCATGGGTGAGCGTGCCGGTCTTGTCCAGCGCCAAGGCCTTGAGTTTGCGCCCGCCCTCCAGATACACGCCACCCTTGATAAGGATGCCGCGCCTGGCGGCTGCGGCGAGACCGCTGACGATCGTGACGGGGGTTGAGATCACCAGCGCGCAGGGGCACGCGATCACCAGCAGCACCAGCGCCTTGTAGATCCAGTCGAACCACTCGCCGCCAAAGCCTAGCGGTGGAACGACCGCGACAAGCACGGCCACCACGAACACTGCCGGGGTGTAGATCCGCGCGAATTGGTCGACGAAGCGCTGCGTGGGCGCGCGGCTGCCCTGCGCCGACTCAACCGCATGGATGATGCGCGCAAGCGTCGAGTCGCTTGCGCCAGCGGTCACTTGGTACTCGAAGGAGCCGGTCTCGTTGATGGTGCCCGCGAACACCTGGTCGCCTTCCGCCTTCTCGACGGGGAGGCTCTCACCCGTGATGGGGGCCTGATTGATGGCCGAGCGGCCTGAGGTGATGAGACCATCCAGCGCAATGCGCTCGCCTGGACGCACCCGGACCACCGTGCCCTTGGCGATCTGCTTGGCTGGCAGTTCTGCCCACGAGCCGTCAGCCTGCCTCACGATTGCTGTCTCTGGTGCCAGGTCCATCAGTCCGCGAATCGCATTGCGCGCGCGGTCCAGCGACTTTGCCTCGATTACCTCGGCCAGCGCAAAGAGGAACATGACCATGGCCGCCTCGGGCCAGTGGCCGATCACCATGCCGCCCGTGACCGCAATTGACATCAGGGCGTTCATGTTCAGGTTGTGGTTTTTCAGGGCGATCCACCCCTTCTTGTAGGTGCTTAGGCCGCCAGTGAAGATCGAGACCAGGGCCAGCACGATCACGGCCCAATGGTTCCCATCGTTGACCCAGTAGACGCCTTCAGCGAGCACTGCCGCAATGCCGGATACGGCCATCGGCAACCAGCTAGTCTTGTGCGCTGGAACCAGGGGATCGCGCGGCTCGTCGGTCTTCTGCACCTCGGTTTCCATGCCCAGGGACTCGATGGCTTCGATGGCTGGCTGGATCGCGTCAGGCGAGTGCTGGACTGTGAGCGTACGCTGCATCAGGTTGAAATCCAGGCCTTGCACACCCGGCAGGCCTTGCAGCTTGCCGCGGATCAGGCTTTCCTCCGTCGGGCAGTCCATCTTGGCGATGCGCAGCCGTGTAGTGACTGTTTGCAGGTCCTGCCGCTCGGCCTTCATGCCTATGGAAACGAGCGCCTTCTCGATCGACTGCGTGGAGGTCAGCGTATGCTGCACACCCAGCACCCGTTGCATCAGGTTGAAGTCCAGGGCAGTCACGCCTGGCTCCTTGCTCAGGCGGTTGCGGATCAACGCTTCCTCCGTTGGGCAATCCATGTTCTCAATCCGGTACGTCACGCGCTCTCCGGCAGGCGTCTCCGAAATCGGGACGGTCGGCAGTGGCTTTTGTATCGAGGACTCGACCATTGGCTCGGTTGCCGCCGGCCTCGCGAGACTGGCGGGCTTTTCTTGCGCACGCATGCCAATGGAATCCAGGACCTGCTCCATTTGCGCGCGTGCCTCGGCGAGGTGCTTCACCGACAAGGTGCGTTCAGCCAAGTTAAAACCCAGGTCCTGGACCCCCTCAACCGTGCCCAGGTGCGAGCGGATGAGTTTCTCCTCGTTCGGACAGTCCATGTTTTCGATGCGGTAGGTGGTCAGCACCGAGGCATCTCGGAGAGCCTTAGCCTTCATTCCCACGGAGTGCAGCGCTTGCTCCAGATTCTCGACCGTGACCAACCTGTGCGAAACGGTCAGCTTGCGCTGTGGGAGATCGAATTCCAGCCGCTCGACGCCGGTCATGCCCTCCAACGTACGCCGCACCAGCGCTTCCTCGTTGCGGCAGTCCATGTTGCTTACATGGAAAACAGTGCTCTCAGTGCTGGCTTGTTCTCCGGCGCAGTTCGCCGGTTGGCCACTGCCGCCCGAGCATCCACATGAATTGGAAATATCATTGTTCATAAATAGTTCACTGTTCGTTGGCAGAGGATTTCCCCGCATGCCTTAATTAAAAAATCTCTAGTTGGTATAGAGTCAAGCTTTACGGAGGACAACCATGCTACGGATCGGTGAACTGGCCAAAAGGGCGGACTGCCTGGTGCAGACGGTGCGCTTTTACGAATCCGAGGGCTTGCTGCTAGAGCCTGCGCGCAGCGAAGGCAATTTCAGGTTGTATGACGATGCCCATTTGCGACGCTTGCTTTTCATCCGCCGCTGCCGTGCCAAGGACATGACTTTGGGGGAGATCCGGCAATTGTTGAGTTTTCGGGATCGGCCTGAGCTCGATTGCAGTGAGGTGAATTCGCTGGTGGACTCCCATATCGCCCAGGTGCGGGCCAAGATCAAGGAGTTGAGGGAGCTTGAGCGCGAGCTGACGGATCTGCGGCGCTCCTGTTGCACCGCCCGCACGGCGCGCGAGTGCGGCATTCTCAACGGCTTGGCCGAACCAGCCTGAACTCAAGCCGCGCGCTGGTAAGCCGGGACGGCAGGTAGCGCCCGTTTGTGGGCCGTGCGGCGGTAGGTTTGCAGGATAGCCTCAGCACTGGCCGGGGCGATCTCCCTGCATTCCAGAAAGTCGTCAATCGCGTCGTAACTAACGCCCAGCACTGCCTCATCGGGGCGAAGTGGCCGCATGGTTTCTAAATCGGCAGTGGGAACTTTGTACGCTAGCTTCTCGTCTCCTCCAAGTGCCAAGGCCATTGATCGAACGCGACGCTTTGTGAGACCGCCCAACGGACTCAGGTCGAACCCCCCGTCGCCAAACTTGGTGAAGAAGCCCATCACCGCTTCAGCGGCGTGGTCAGTACCGACCACCAGCCCGCCAGTAGCGCCTGCAACAGCGTACTGGGCGATCATGCGCTGGCGCGCCTTGATGTTGCCGAGTACGAAATCTGCCTGCCACTGGTCATTGAATGTTAGGCCTCCGACCTTCAGCTGCGCGAGCATTGCGTCAGCTGCCGGCTTGATATCTATCGCTAGCGTCTCATCCGGATCGATGAAGGTCAACGCGCGCTGGGCGTCTGCATGGTCGGCCTGCACACCATATGGCAGCCGCATCGCGATGAAGCGGACTGGCATCCCCGAGGAGCGTAACTGCTCCGCCGCGAGCTGGCACAGGCGCCCGGCGACGCTCGAGTCCACCCCCCCGCTAATCCCCAGCACAAAAGATCCTGCGCCGGCGCGGCGCGCGTAGTCCATGAGGAACTGCGTGCGCCTGGTGATCTCTGCAGACACATCGAAGCGCGGATCAATGCGCAGTTCGGCAGCAATGCGATGTTGATTTCCATGCAAAGCTGACCCACCATTTCCATCGAATCTTGACCCACCCTGATTCGTGAACTTCACGCTCACGTTGTGGATAAGTTCTTGGTCGCCTTCTCCTTCTTGGTGGTCTGTGGTGGTTGCTGTGCGGAGCTATTCTTGAACCGGTAGCTGTCATTGCCGGTCTCAAGAATATGGCAGTGATGCGTGAGCCGGTCGAGCAATGCCGTGGTCATCTTGGCATCCCCGAACACACTGGCCCACTCGCTGAAGCTCAGGTTGGTGGTGATCACGACGCTGGTGCGCTCGTAGAGTTTGGACAGCAGGTGGAACAGCAAGGCGCCTCCTGATGCACTGAACGGCAGGTAGCCCAGCTCATCCAGGATCACCAGATCCACATATGCAAGCCGGTGGGCCATCTGCCCTGTCTTGCCTTGGGCCTTCTCTTCTTCCAGCGCATTGACCAACTCTACCGTGGAGAAGAACCGCACCCTTCGGTGATGGTGTTCAATGGCTTGCACTCCGAGGGCTGTGGCAATGTGGGTCTTGCCTGTGCCCGGCCCGCCCACCAGCACCACGTTGTTGGCGTTCTCCAAGAATTCGCAGCGGTGCAGCTGGCGCACCAGTGCTTCGTTCACTTCGCTGTGACTGAAGTCGAAGCCTGCCAAGTCCCTGTATGCGGGGAACCTGGCTACCTTGAGCTGGTAGGCCACCGAGCGCACCTCCCGCTCGGCGGTCTCGGCCTTGAGCAACTGGGACAGGATGGGCTGTGCTGCATCGAAGGCTGGCGCACCTTGCTCAGCCAGTTCCGCAACTGCCTGGGCCATGCCGTGCATCTTGAGCTCGCGCAGCATGATCACGATGGAAGCGATGGCGGGGTCATGACGCATAGCGCACCTCTCTCAATTGGTCATAGCGAAGCACGTTGGCCTGGGGTTCCACAGACAGCTTGAGGGCCTGGGGCGATGTGACCGGTGCTGGAGCGGGCTTGCCGTCCAGCAGCCGGTGCAGCACGTTCAGGATATGGGTCTTGCTGGCAGCCCCAGACTCCAGGGCCAGTTCCACTGCGGCGAGCACGGCCTGCTCGTCGTGATGCAGCACCAGTGCCAGCACCTCCACCATCTCCCGGTCGCCACCGGGCTGCTTCAAGAGGGCGGTCTGCAGCCGTTTGAAGGCCACTGGCAGTTCCTGGAAGGGAGCGCCATTGCGCAATGCCCCGGGCTTGCGCTGCAGCACCGCCAGGTAGTGGCGCCAGTCATAGACGGTCTGCCCAGCGCCATGGTGGTTGCGCTCGATCAGGCGCTGGTGTTCACAGATGATCTGGCCTTCGGCAGCGACCACCAGGCGGTCCGCGTAGACCCGCAGGCTCACAGGCCGGTTGGCATACGGCGCCGGCACGCTGTAGCGATTGCGCTCGAAGTGGACCAAGCAGGTGGGTGAGACGCGCTTGGTGTGCTCCACAAAGCCATCGAAGGGCCGGGGCACAGGCATCAAGGCTGCCCGCTCCTCGGCCCAGACGTCCGCGACGGTGCCAGCCAGCTTGCCATGCTCGATCTCGTGCCACAGCGCCACGCAGCGCTCCTCAAGCCAGGCATTGAGATCGGGCAGGCTTGGGAATGGCGGCACCACCTGCCACAGGCGATGGCGGGCATCGCGCACGTTCTTCTCCACCTGGCCCTTCTCCCAGCCCGAGGCCGGGTTGCAGAACTCGGCCTCGAACAGGAAGTGACTCACCATGGCCGCAAAGCGCGCATTGACGTCGCGCTCCTTGCCACGGCGCACCCGGTCTACAGCGGTGCGCATGTTGTCGTAGATGCCTCGGCGGGGCACACCGCCCAGCACGACGAACGCATGGTTGTGGGTATCGAACAGCATCTCGTGCGTCTGCAGAAGATAGGCGCGCAGGTAGAACGCCCTGCTGTGACTGAGTTTGAAGTGAGCCACCTGCAGCTTGGTGCGCACACCTGCGAGCACTGCCCAGTCCTCGCTCCAATCGAATTGGAACGCCTCGCCGGGGCCGAAGGCCAAAGGCACAAAGGTGCCGCGGCCGGTGGTCTGCTGGGCCACCAGGCGTTGTTCTTGCCAGAGGCGGACAAAGGCCGCGACCCGGTTGTAGGAGCCGGTATAGCCCAGCGCCTGCAGATCGGCGTATATCTGCTTGACGGTACGCCGCTGCTTACGGGATCGGCCAGCTTCCGTCTTGAGCCAGCCCGAGAGCTTCAAGGCAAAGGGATCGAGCTTGGAAGGGCTGACCCGCTTGGCATAGTGCGGCTCGGCCTCGCCTGCGCGCAGGTACTTGCGGATGGTGTTGCGCGAGAGGCCCGTGCGGCGGGCGATCTCCCTGATGGACAGCTGCTCTCGCAGGGCCCAGCGCCTGATGACACTCAGTGTTGCCACGTCTATCACTCCTGGTCTCCTGCTGCTCAACAAAGCAGCAGGTTAGGGTTAGTACGTGGGTCAGATTTAGATGGAAATCCTGGGGGTTAGTGGGTCACTTCTGCGTGGAAATCAACACACTGCGTCTGGCAGGAGGCGCGCCAGCAGATCTCTAGCTTTCTTGTGCATGACAAAGATGTAATGAAACCGTTCCGTCTTTGAAAGCTACGGGCTCGCACAATGACACAAGTCAAAAACATATCGCAAACTATGAAAAATCATCGGCTTTTACGATTTATCTCAAGATACTGGTTGGCTGTTGCGGTAGCCGCGCCATCCCTTGCGTTCGCACAGATGCCAGAGGACGAAACCGAAAAGGTGGACTATCCGCTTTCGTACCGATCGACACTGCTGGACTACGAGGCCTACAAAGATCAATCCGTCCAGCCTTGGAAGGCGGCTAACGACACGGTGGGCGAGATTGGCGGATGGCGCGCCTACGCCAAGGAGATGCGCCAGACGGCACCCACGACCGGGCTGGATCAACCCGCCCGGGACCACGACGCGCACCACGGGGGCAAACAATGAGCCGCCTATTGCACCTGCCCCGCGCAAAAATAGCGATCGCCGTGGCCGCTATTGCGGTGCTGTCTGGCTGCGCCAGCGTGAATCTGGAGCAAAACCTCTCCAGCGCCAACGCAGCGGCAAGCAGTTTCACGGATGGCCAGCTCAACCTGGCCCGTGGCCAGAACGAGCGTGACGCCTTGCGCCAGCGCGCTTCGGATCTGCTGGCCAAGCCGCTCGGACAAACGGATGCCGTGCAACTCGCGCTGGTCAATAGCCCGTCCATGCAGGCCATCGTGGCCCAAAACTGGGCGGACGCTTCAACGGCAGCCCAGTCCGGCCGCATTGCAAACCCTATTTTGAACCTTGAGCGCGTGCGCCTGGGTGATGAGACGGAGATCGGGCGCCTGCTGTCCTTCGGACTGCTGGACCTGCTGACCTTGCCGACGCGCAAAGGCATCGCCGAGCGGCGCATCAAGCAGGCCCAGTTGCGCCTGAGTAGCGATGTGGTGGACCAAGTCACACAGGTGCGACAGTCCTGGGTACGCGCCGTCGCGGCGCAACAAACCCTGACCTACACACAGCAAGTTTTCGCCAGCGCCCAGGCCAGCGCCGAATTGGCCAAGCGCATGCAGGCGGTGGGCAATTTCAACAAGCTCGATCGCGCACGCCAGCAGGCGTTCTATGCCGACACAGCGACCCAACTGGCCAGTGCTCAGCACCAGGTCACGGCGGCCCGTGAGCAACTTGTCCGATTGCTGGGCTTGGACGACGGTCAAGCCCAGCAGCTCAAGTTGCCTGAGCGCCTGCCCGCGCTGCCCAAGGAACCACTGTCTCCAACGGACGCGGGCCGCCAGGCGTCCAAAGGCCGCCTGGACCTGCAAATCGCGAAGGCAGACTATGACGCAGCTGCCCGCGCCCAGGGCTGGAACACGATTGCGACGTTCACGGATATCGAGCTGGGAGTCCGGCGCGACTCGGTCTTCGACGCTGCTGAGAACACCCACTCAACGCGGCGCGGCTTCGAGATCAGCCTGCAGTTACCGATCTTTGACTGGGGTGGCATGCGGCGCAGCGCCATGAACGCTCAGACCCTGGCAGCAGCCAACCGTTTGGAAGCGACTGCTCGCGCGGCGGGGTCGAACCTGCGTGAAAGCTACTCCGCGTACCGCACGGCGTATGACATCGCGCGCCACCACCGCGACGAGGTGATCCCACTGAGAAAAACCATCTCCGAAGAAAACCAGCTTCGCTACAACGGGATGCTGATCAGCGTCTTCGAGTTGCTGGCCGACTCCCGCGACCAGGTGAACTCGGTGATGGCGACTCTGAACGCCGAGCAACAGTTCTGGCAGGCGGACGCCGCACTTCAGGCCTCTCTCATCGGCAAGCCCATCAGCGCCGGTGTCTCCGGCGGTCCAGCCGCTGCGGAGTCTGGCCAAGGTCACTGATCCCCAAAGGAAATCTAAATGAGTTCGAGAAGAGACTTTTTCCGCTTTGCTGGCATTGCCGGCGGGGCCGTGGCTGCAGCAAGTGTGAGCCGGGTGGCGATGGCGGCTTTGCCAGAGCCGGTTTTTCAGACGGGTCCCGACACCATGGCGCCCCTGGTTCCCAATTCCGGGCGGCCGTATAACCCCGTGGTCACGCTCAACGGGTGGACGCTGCCTTGGCGCATGAACCAAGGTGTCAAGGAATTCCATCTCGTAGCAGAACCTGTGGTGCGCGAAATGGCCCCCGGGTTCAAGGCGCACCTTTGGGGTTACAACGGCCAGAGCCCTGGCCCGACCATCGAGGTTGTAGAGGGTGACCGCGTACGCATCTTCGTGACCAACAAGCTGCCCGAGCACACCAGTGTTCACTGGCACGGGCAACGATTGCCCAATGGCATGGACGGAGTCACAGGCCTCACACAGCCTGCCATTCCTGCCGGGAAGACCTTTGTCTACGAGTTCGTGGCGCGGCGCCCGGGCACTTTCATGTACCACCCGCATGGCGACGAAATGGTGCAGCTGGCCATGGGCATGATGGGTTTCTGGATCACCCACCCGAAGACAAAGCATCCGCTCATTGATGAGGTGCAACGAGACTTTTGCTTCCTTCTGAGTGCGTACGACATCGAGCCGGGGGCGGCTACGCCCAAGGTCGCAGAGATGACCAACTTCAACATTTGGGCTTGGAACAGTCGCATCTTCCCCGGTATCGACTCCCTGAATGTGCGTCTGAACGACAAGGTGCGCATTCGGATGGGCAATCTGACGATGACCAACCATCCGATGCATCTGCATGGGCACGAATTCCTGATCACGGGTACTGATGGCGGTCCTACCCCAAAAAGCACTCGCATGTATGAGGTGACAACCGATATGGCCGTGGGCCAGATGCGCCAGATCGAGTTTTTGGCCGACGAGGAAGGCGATTGGGCTTTTCATTGCCACAAGAGCCACCACACGATGAACGCCATGGGGCACGACCTTCCCACGTTGATCGGTGTGGACCACCGTGAAGTAGGGAAAAAAATCAACAGCCTTATCCCGGACTACATGGTGATGGGCGAGCGGGGGATGGGGGACATGACCGAAATGGAGATGCCGATTCCTGACAACACGATCCCGATGATGACCGGTGACGGTCCTTTTGGCTCGGTAGAGATGGGCGGAATGTTCAGCGTTGTCAAGGTCCGACGAGACCAAAAACCGGGCGATTACACCAACCCCGGCTGGTACAAACATCCACAGGGGACTGTTGCCTACGAGTACACCGGGCCCGTGGCCGAGCCGGCACGCTTCAAGGCCGAGGGAGGCCAGTCCATGCCGCGCAAAAACAGGTCCGCAACGGACACGGTTGTCAAAGTCAAAAAGCCTTCGTCCCATGGCGGGCACTAACAACGATTTCCACAATTTCACTCCACGAGGTATCTATGAAACGCACTCTTTCGTTGATCGCAGCTTCCGCCCTCGCTGCTCTATCTTTGAGCAGCTTTGCAGCTGGCAGCCACGGCGGTGGCCACGGCAGCGATGAATCCGCCATTGGTCAGCCCGGCAAGGTCAGCAAGGTCAGCCGCACCATCCATGTCGACATGGCCGACACCATGCGCTATGCGCCTGCAGCAATTTCCGTCAAACAGGGCGAGACCATCAAGTTCGTGATCAAGAACAGCGGCCAGGTCAAGCACGAGTTCAGCCTGGGGACCGATGCCGAAATCAAGGAACACTACGAGGCCATGAAGAAATTCCCGGATATGGAACATGACGAGCCCAGCAAGGTGTCTCTCGCCCCGGGCAAGCAAGGCGAGATCATCTGGCAGTTCACGAAGGCTGGCGAAGTCAAGTTTGCCTGTCTCTACCCGGGCCACTACGACGCAGGCATGAAGGGCCAGGTCACAGTGGTCAAGAAGTAAACGGGAACATCTCCACGCGATTGAATCGCCCCGGTTTTGAACTGACTCGACGGCGAACAGTCATCGAGCGTTCTCCACCAAGGCAGAGGTTTCGCCTCGCGCGGCGATCAGATGCAGTGCAACAACGATGCTCATTGCCGCCGCGAAGAAGCACCAGACGGAGATGAACCAGTGGGCGTAGAAGGCGTACGCCGCTACGGCCGACCCGAGGCAAAGCACGCCGAACAGTTTGACCCAGCGGTGGCTTGAAAGAATCAGGCTTACGGTCGTCGCCGTCAGATAAAGGCCCATGGAGGCTGCGATGTAGAAATGTGGGGATGCGTAGTCGATATGGCCTCCAACCGGGGTGGCGACGATGGGGTAGGCAAACATCGCGTACAGCAGGTATGCCCCGACCCCGAGCCCGGCGAGGCAGATGACGGCCAGGACGCGTCGCCGGTTGCGGTCAGGCTCGATCAGCCATGCCACAACAGGCACGTATACGGGCCAGAGCACGTGCGAGAAGAAGGAATACAGCTGTGTCGCCGCTGCTGTCACCGCGTCAATGCCCCAGCCGAAGTTGAGCCAGACCACGCCTTCTGTAAGCTGCTGGATGGCAAACAGCAGTGGGATCGCCGCATAAGCCCGCTCTCCACCGGTACGGGCCATGCGCGTGGTCATCATGCCCACGCCCAAGAGGAAAGTACCGGCTGTCAGGCTGGCGGTCGCTGAAAAGCACATCGATAAGGAACTCCGTGAAATCGTGGGAAGCATGCACACCATGCCAACGATCTGAGCCAGCCACCCCAAGTGCCCTCTAGATCCATGTTGATCTTCGACAGGCGGGACAAGGCGTGCATGGCCAAACGAGGGGCTGCGCGCGATGATAATGGCAGTGCTTGAATCCCGTTCGCGTGACATTGACTGACTGTGCTGCGCAACCTGGACAATGGCAGCCGACACTTCACCATCAATGAACCCGGATCTCATCAAACTTGGAAGCGCCGCACAAGCGTTGGGCGGCGCGCTCGGCGTGGGGCTGCTGGTGGGGCTGGAGCGCGGCTGGCGCGACCGCGATTTGCCCGAGGGCGGTCGCGTCGCGGGGCTGCGAACATTCGCCCTCATCGGCTTGCTGGGCGGGCTTCTCGCTCTGCTCTCCTCAAACCCCGAGCTACTTCTTGCCGCCGGCCTGCTCGGCATCGTCCTGCTGTTTGCCGTTTCCTTCAGGCGTGCATCGGAGGCCTCCGGCACCCTCAGCATCACGACAGCTGTCGCAGCAATGGCCACCTTCTGTCTGGGCGCTTTGGCCGCAAGCGGTCAGGCCATCCTCGCCGTGGGGGCGGCCGTGGTCGTCGCGTTGCTGCTCGATCTGAAACCAGTGCTGCACCGCTGGCTGCGCCTGATCCAGCCGGCCGAACTGAATGCCCTCCTGCAAATGGGCGTGCTCACCGCCGTGGTGCTGCCGCTGCTCCCGGACCGGGGCTATGGGCCCTACGCTGCCCTCAACCCCTACCAGCTGTGGTTCGCAGTGGTCCTGATCGCGGGGCTGTCGCTGCTCGGCCACGTGGCGGTGCGGCTCAAGGGGGAGCAACAGGGGTTGCTCTGGACGGGACTGCTGGGCGGCCTCGCGTCTTCCACCGCTGCGACGCTGGCGCTTGCTCGGACCGCAAGGAACCAACCAGGCTGGCATGTGCCCGTGGCCGCGGCGATCGTCGCTGCCTGCGGCGTGATGTTCCTGCGTATGGCCGTGGTCGTCGCCGTCCTGCAGCCCAGTCTCGCGCCTCGCATGGGCCTGTTCCTGGTGCTGCTCGCCGCGGCGGCGTTCCTCTTTGCGGGATGGCAATGGCGCCGCCGGCAAGCCAGCGGTCCGGCCACACAGCAGGCCTCGCGCCGCCTCTTCGACCTGCCCACGGCGCTCGGATTCGGCGTCGTGCTCGGCGTGGTAGCCGTGGCTGCCCGGGCCGCGCGCGAGGCCCTTGGCACGGCCGGCGTGTACGCCGTCGCATTCGTCTCCGGTCTGGCTGACGTGGATGCCATCCTGGTCTCCAGCGTGCAGATGCTGGCGCAGGGCGACCTCCCGGCTGCCACTACTGCCATCGCCATCCTACTTGCCGTCTCTGCCAACATGCTCACCAAGGCGACCCTCGCCTGGACCATTGCCGGCCGCGCGGTGGGTGTCCGGGTGGCGGCGGGCTATGTGGTGATAGCCCTCGTCGGCTTGGCGGCGGCAGCTTTCCAGGCGCTCTGAACCCTATTCCGCGAACGGCTGCGCCACTATGGTTGCTGCTTGGCCGCTTAGTTCGGGCCGCCCTTCAGGTCCTCATCGCGGGTAAGCGGCGCGGCTGGCGCAGATGTTTCTCCCGAGATACCCATCGCCTCAGCGTTGCTGCCAGACCGCTCAGCCCGACGGGGCACACGGACCCTGGTCCGGTCCCGCCCAATCGTCACGTACTCGTATTCCTTCGATTCGGACGGGGACGCTTGATCTTGCGGTTGCAGGTCGGGCGAGCCCGAGCTATCGGCCGGGCGGTCGAGGTGGGTCTTGATGCGGTCCCTACCGATATATACGTAGCGGTGCTGATGCGGCTCGGAAACCGCCGACTCCTGCAGCTGCCTGGGCTGGGGCTCGGGACCACCGTGTGACAGGGTGGCTTGGGCGAACGCACTTGCGGAGAATGTGAACAGGGCAACGGCGAGGATGTTGGCGGAAGTCATGGAAAGCTCCTTGGATTACGGTTTGTATATTGCGAAAAATATTCTTGGCTGGCTTGTGAGCAGCAGCTGTGCCCGCCCCCCGAAACGACATATTCGGGCTTACCATCGTGGGAAGGTCAAGCGGCTTCAACTCCGCTCGGTTATTTTGGGGCGCCGTTCGATGCCTGCTCACGACAGCAGCAGTTCCTGCATTCGTCTACGCTCCGCAGGAGTCGGCCACGCGCTGTCCCCTGGGGCAACCTCCAAATTGAAGTGCCCCTCGCCGTCGAAGCGAACGAGCCCATAGGTCTCGTTGACCACCGCCCCCGGTTCCCCGCCGGCCTGGAGCCGGACATACCAGTCCGCTAGGCGCAGCGTACGGTCCGCCAACATCGGTGCCAAGGCCTGACCCCGGGCGAGCGCCACATACAACACATGCGGCAAGGCATGCACCTCGCCCTCCTCGTCGAGCAGGAACACGTAAGAGGCAAATTCGCCGTCCGCTTCGCCCATTCCGCGGCCGGATGCATCCACCGTGGTGTAAACGGGAGCAAATCCGCTGCCCGGCTGGCGGAAGTTCGTGGTTTGCCCTTGGTACACGCGTGCCGCGACCCACTGCACGCCTCCCGCATAGGCATAGCCGCGCAAATCGAACTTCATGGACTGCGATCCTCCCTCATTCGGAATGACGCGCTCGCCGGGAGGCACAAAGGCCTGTGCCACATAGGCTCCCGCCATGATCTCCTCCCAGACTCGGCGCGTGAGCTTGTCCCCCCGGTACGCGGCGCGGCTACCGAAGCCCGCCGCTGGCTTGAAGAACAGGCTCCGGCGCGCCGCCCACAGCCTGTCGCCATGCGCTGCATCGACCACTTCGGTGCGCGGCACGTTCGCCAGCAGCACCAGCCGGTCGTCGTCCGCAACGCCCAAGGCCCGCAGCGCAGCGTCGTCACTGAACAACGCCAGACGTCGTTTGTCGGCGTAGAGCGCGTGCGCTTGGGGATGGGGCGTGAGAACTGCCGCCTGCTCTTGCCACGCCTGCCGCAACACGGCGTTAGCAGGCAGATCCAAATAGAAATCCGTGACTCGGTTGTAAACCATGTCTATAGCCAGCTCGCCGTGCCAGAGCCTGCCGTGGCGGCATGCCAGTTCAGACGGATCGGCAATGACGGCCTGCAGTCCATGGCGCTCGAAAAGCTGCCGGAATAGCAGGAATTCTGGATACAGGTATTGCTGCTGCGGTGCCTCGTCCACGATTGCAATCGACGCGAGCGGCCGAGAGTGGCCCGCCAGTCGCCACTCACGGCGAAACATGTTTACAAGCCGTTGTTCGAATGTTGTGACGCTGGCGCCGTCGGGTGCCATTGCCTGCACAGCCTGGCAGCAGCGGCGCTGAGCGCGAGCCAGCACTGCATTCAACATCGCACCACCCGCATTCGTGTTAATTTCGATCAGGCCGAGACGGTCCCGATCCAGATGGAAGTCATAGCCGAAGAACACACCCTGCGCGCCACCTGCGCCAATGTGCGCAATGGCTGGGGCATCCGCCAGAACCTGTTCCCGGTACGCCGGGAGTGCCACTACCGCCTCGATGGCCCGCACGACGTTTGCCATGCGCTCCAGCGGGGGCCGTGCGACAAAGACTGGTTGCGCGGCAAACAAGTAAGGGCATCGCTCCCGCACCAACTGCGACAAGCTCGGGGAGCCGAGCTCGGCGTCGAGCGCGGCCGCCAGCGCCGCTGGATCCAGGCTAAGGCAGAAGCAATCGCGGTTGAGACGCTCGAACGGGGTCAGCTCGCAGTTTGATGTGTGGTGCATTGAGAAAGAGGGTCTAAGCAGTCGATGAAATGGGTAGAGCGCCTCATCATTGAGCCGGTCCCACGCTCGCAGTTCGCGCCAGGTTTCCTGAGCGACTAGACGGTCGCCGTCAGCGGTACCGCAGCTCCCCCAAGCCATCAGACCCCGTGCAGCCAAGCCCAACTTGTCACGAAGAAAAAGCCTGGGCGTTCGATGCGCGCCAAGCGCGTGATGAATTGACCGGTGCATGCTGAAATAAGCGTCTTGATCCGGCTATCCCGACACGCTGCCTACTCGCGCACGAACGGCCTGGGCCACGTCGCCCATTACGTCGATGCCGTTGCTCGGATGCGGCAGCGTATTGCAGGTCACCACGCTGGCCGCGCCGGCGTCCTCAAGCAGCTGCATTGCATCTAGGGCGAACACCGCATGCACGCCGATGCACACGGGATCGTTCTTGAACACCGATCGCACCTGCCGCACAGCCACAGCCATCGTGCGTGCACTGGAGATGATGTCGTCGATCAGCACAGGACGGCGGCCTGCGTGTGCCTCGACCTTGGGTACGCTGATCTCGACACTACGGTCACCGAGCCTGCGCTTGGACAGGACAATGAATGGACAGCCGACGCGAGCAGCTACGTCGCTGGCCCACTGCTCGCTTTCTGAATCTGGGCCAACGATCACCGGCTCTGGGACGTGGGCGGCCACCCAGCGCGCGATCGCAGGTGCACTGGCCACGTTCTCGGCCGGAATCGAGTACACCTCGTCGAGCGAGGCGCGGCGATGCAGGTGCGGATCAACCGTCACCAGCCAATCGAACGCCTGCGACAAGAAGCGAGCGAAGGTCACGGAAGTTACGGCCTCGCCTGGCTGGAAGCGCTTGTCCTGGCGCATATAGGGCAAGTAGGGAGTAACAATACCGACCCGGCTGGCGCCCAGTTCACGGGCGGTCTGCGCCAGGTACCACAGGCGCAGCGCCTGCGGATCTGGGTCGCGCAGGGATGCAACGACCACAACGTCCTTACCAGAGAGATCGTCGTGCAGCCGCAGGTAGGACTCGCCGTCGGGGAAGTGACGCGCCTCCACTCGGCCGACCAGGGCCTGCAGGTGCACCGCGAGATCGGCCGCCGCCTGCTCGGCGCCAGGTGCGGGAAGAATGATCATGTTCATGCTGTTTCCTTGATGGTGACCAGCCCCTGCTGGCGGTTTGCATAGGACTGCGCGTACTCCAGCTCTCCGGTGGTCTGGGCATGAACGTGGAACAGCGGCTGGCCGCGCGCGATCCGATCCCCGAGCTTCACTTCCAGCGTGATGCCTGCGGCCGGCGCCCCTGGCGCTCCTGCCAACTTGGCAACCATCGCCAGCTTCCGGTTGTCGACGGCGGTAACCACGCCCGCTACACCGGCAAGGCACGGTCGCATGTGCGGTGCCACGGGCGGCTGGCGCAGGCCACCCTGCGCCTCGCAGATGGCAACAAACTGGGTCCAGGCCTGCCCGCTGTCCAGCGCCTGCTGCGCAAGCAAATAGCCCGCACCGGGGCCGGCTTTTCCGCCCATCTCCAGAAGGTGTCCGGCGAGCAGCAACGCCCGCTCGCGCAGATCTGCCGGAGCTGCAGAGCCCCTTTGCAGGACGGCGAGGACATCCCGCGCCTCTAGGGCGGGACCGACGCCTCGACCGACAGGCTGCGTGCCGTCGGTGCGGACGACACGCAATTGCAAGCCTACCGCCTCGCCGACATGCTTCAGGAGGTCGCCGAGTTCATCTGCCGCTTGTTCGGATCGAACCTTGGCCGTCGGGCCGACCGGAATATCGATCAGCACGCGCTCCGACCCCGCCGCTGCCTTTTTAGACAACACAGAGGCGACCAGTTGCGCGGCGCCATCGAGGTCGAGCGGACGCGAGACACGGATCAACACGTCGTCCGCCGGGCTCAGCTGCACGGAGCCTCCCCAGACGATGCAACCGCCGACCTTCTCGACCACCCGGCGCATGGCCTGCAGATCCAGGTTGACTGGCGCCAGGGTTTCCATGGTGTCCGCGGTACCCGCCGGAGAGGTAATGGCCCGGGAGGACGTCTTGGGCATGACCAGACCGCAGGCGGTGACGATGGCCACCACCAGCGGCGTCGTCCGGTTGCCAGGCAGCCCCCCAACGCAATGCTTGTCCATCACCGGCGAGAATGGCCAGTGCAGCCGCTCGCCGACGTCGATCATGGCGCGGGTGAGGGCGACCGTCTCCTCGTGCGACATCCGGCCACCCGCCGTGGCGGTGACGAAGGACGCCAGGTGCAGGTCGGACAACCGGCCAGCTGCCACATCGAGCATGATGGTTTTGAGCTTCTCATAGTCCAGCGGCGCACCATAGGTTTTGCCGCGGATATGCCGCTCGGATTCGAGCACCGGGGGATGGCGGATAGCGAGCATCTCGCCCCCAGAGAGGCCGAGAGCCCGCCAGGCAGGCTCCGACAGGCCCGCTTCTCCGTGGCCTAGCCATTCAGCGGCCACGTGGTGCACAGTGGCGATGACCGTTCGACCATCCCATTCGATCTCCACGCGCGTCTGGGCCTCGAACCCTTCCGAACGGCAGATTTCGCAGTCGACCCGCATGTAGACAACCGGCGACTGGTACGTGAGGATCCCCGCGCGGCGTGCGATCAGCCCCGCGCCATGCGGCAGATGGGCAGCCAGCGCGTTCATCCCAGCTCCACGGCTTGCATATGCTCCGGGACAGTGCATGCCCCGCCATGCTGTTCCTGGATGGCGAGGCGTAAGCTGTCGGCAGCGACAGACTCGCCGTGGGTGACAAACACCCGCTTGGGCGGCTGCGGCATCCGTCCCACCCAGCGCAGCAGCTCCTCCCGGTCAGCATGTGCGGACAAGGAGCCCAGGCTAGCGACTTCCGCGCGAACGGGAACGTAGTCGCCGTGAATCTTGATCTGCTTTGCGCCGTTAACGAGCGCTGCGCCACGTGTCCCGGCAGCCTGATAGCCGGCCAGCAGGATGGTGTTGCGCGGGTTCGGTGCCATCGCCTTCAGGTGGTGCACTACGCGCCCGCCGGTGGCCATGCCGCTGGCCGAAATGATGACGGCGGGATAGCGCATGTCGTTCAGCTTGCGCGACTCCTCCACAGAGTTCACCACCTTGGCTGCGGTGCACATCATCCGGCACTGGTCGGGCGTCAACCGGTGCTGCGAACGGTGTTTGTGGTACAGCTCCGTCGTATCGGCGGCCATCGGGCTATTAAGGAAAGCCGGCAGGTCTGGAATGCGGCCTTCGCGCTTCAGGGTGGCCAGCACGTACATGAGTGACTGCGCTCGTCCGACCGCAAAGGCGGGGACGATGACCACACCTCCGCGCGCTGCAGTGCGGTTGATCACCTCTGCAAAAGCAGTGGCGGGATCTTCCTTCTCATGCGATCGGTCGCCATAGGTCGATTCCATGACGACGTAGTCCGCCGCAGGCGGTGACTCCGGCGGCCGCATGACGACGTCCTCGTCGCGCCCAAGGTCGCCCGAAAACAGCAACGACCCTGAACCCCACTGCACATGAACGCTGGCGGCACCAAGGATGTGGCCGGCGAGCGAGAAACGCATTCGCAGCCCCTCGACCGGCTCGAACTCGGCGTCGAACTGCTGAGGCTGGAACAGGCGCAAGGTCTTGCGGGCGTCCTGTTCCGTGTAAAGAGGCAGGGCCGGACTGTGCTTCGAGAAACCGCGACGATTGGCGTAGAGCGCATCTTCCTCCTGCAGGTGCCCCGAATCCGGCAGCAGCAACGCGCAGAGGTCGCGCGTGGCTTCGGTGCAAAACACCGGGCCTCTGAACCCCTGGCGCGCCAGTGCGGGCAGGTAACCACTATGGTCGATGTGCGCGTGGGTGAGCACGACAGCATCGATCGTCTCAGGCTGCAGCGGGAAGACATCCCAGTTGCGCAGCCGCAGCTGCTTCAAGCCCTGGAACAGCCCGCAGTCGACCAGCACGCGCTTGCCCCCGTGCTCCAGCAGGTATTTCGATCCGGTGACAGTGCCCGCGGCACCCAGGAAAGTAATTCGCATATTGTTCCTTTCGATCAGTAAGAACTCATGATGATCCGGGGATCGCCGCTGCCTCGGACAGCCTGCAATTCCGGCGCGTCGAGCAGCCGTTCCACTTCCAGACCTGCCGCTTTCGATGCGGCACAAACCGCGTGGGCCCATGTCGTTCGGTTCGCGAACAGCATGCCTGCAACGTCCAGCGTCCCGCCGCGGCTCACGTACCCGAGCACGCGAGTCGTTTGCGCGCCGGTGTCAAGGGGCCGCAGTAAACCAACCAGAGCTTCCGGACGTGTATGCGTGAGGAAGATGCGCACATCCTGCGTAGCAGGGAAAAGTGCACCGGTCGCTGCACTCTGGTGCGCAGCCTCGCGGGCGTCCCGACCGACGCGGAAACGCCCGGGCTCGATGATGTAGTTCACGGCAGCCGCGACGCCGCGCTGCTCCAGCCTTTCGGCGGCCTTGAGAGCCTCACCCAGCTGGTAGGCACCGACAGCAGTGAACAGAATGCGTGCCTGGGGTGCGGGTCGGATGCACAGGGCGCCATCGCGCACCAAACGCGCAGCTTCTTGCGCAGAGAACCAGACCGGCAACGCCCTCTTCGGCACGACCATCGTCCAGAACTGGCCGTGCGTCTGGTAGGCGGCCTGCAAGGCGACTTGGGCCGTGTTCCAGTCCGGCGGGTACAGGACACGGGAGACGTCGCTCATCTCGCCCTGCAGCGTCTCGCCGAACGAAGGATCCTGGTGTGACTGCTCGTTCTTGCCGTTCTCCCACGTGTGAGAAGTAGCCACCACCACCACCGACACCCAGCCGGGGGGACGCCCTGCATCCGCAAGTTGGCGGGCAAACAAGATTTCCTGCCGAAGAGCGCCCAGCATCTTGGCTGCGAAGGCCTCATAGGAAACGACCAGATTGAGCCCCCCCTTGTTGGCGAGGGCCGCACTGACCACAGCCTCCTCGTTGAGGGCGGTGACCACGGACCCGCTAATGGACTCGGCCACGCCCTGCTCCGGCGCCACGACGCGGTGCTTGAGCAGGTCGAGCGTGCGGCCCATGCGGTTGCTGCGCAGCTCGTCCGGGTTACCAACCCGCACCCGCAGCTGCGGGTTGGCGGCCACCAGCGCCGTGAACGCCTGGTCGATCCCCTCCATCGGCGAGCATTCGCGCTCACCGGGCGCGAGCGACGCAAGAGGTGGAAGAGACGGGAATGGCACGTTGCGTGTGGCGAAGGCGTGATCCCGTTCGCGCACCCGACGCTGCTCATCATGCCGATTCAAAACCGCTGCGGCGGAGCTTAGGTCTTCGCGTGAGACCCACAACGCCTTCGACCCCTCTTCGAAGAGCGCGCGAGCCCCCGCGTCAACCCGGGGGTTGGCACCGAGCGGAAGGTTGTGCGCATCGTTGGAACCAGCGCCGGGAAAGCCGTAGCCTTTCGGGGCTTCCGCAATGGTGTAGTGCAACGGTACCGGGTAGCCGCCGGCACCCGTGCGGATGGCCTCGGTGCAGGCATCGAGGCGATCCTCCATCGTGAAGATCGCCCAGGCAAAAGCTGCCGGGTCGGTGCCGTCGATCTCCATCGGGTCAAAGCCGTTCAGGCGCAGGTGGTCTTTCAGCCACTGCACGCCGCCCTGCTGTTGCAGTGTGCTGCGCTGCTCGATGCGACGGCCATTGAGGATCATGATCGGCGCCACGTGGCCGCTGTCCTCGGCGCGCCACCAGCGGGGCGCCCAGTCGCTGCCCCGTTGCTCCTCAAAGGCGCCGTCGCTCAGGAAGGCCACCAGGCGCTCGCCCGGCAGCGGGATGTGGACGTACTGCAGCTCGGCGAACCCGAGATAGCCGCCCTCGGAGATGCCACCGGCTGTACTAGCGTTGACATGGCTGCCCAGCGGGGATTCCGGCCGCCCATCGGGCCCGATGGCATAGGAATAGAAATCGCCCACGAAGCGCGTCAGGCCGGCATCGCTTACGTCGTATCGCTGCGCCTGGACCGGCAGCATGTTGCCCACCAGCAGATTCACTGCCTCCACGCCAGCGACGCTGTGGCCCTGCCCCATGATCCAGCCGCGCGTATGGCCGGTCAACGAGTTCGCCGCCAGGTAGCCGGCGTAGGCAGGCACCATGTTGAGCGACCCACCGGTATGACCCTCAGGCGTTTGCTTGTACTCGTCGGGTTGCAGAGGGGCACCGTCCCACCGTACCCGCTGGGCGTAGGTCATATGAACTGTCAGCCACATGGCCGCCGACGCGACGCAGTCTGCGGCGCGTAGGAGGTGATAGACGTCCGCTGGCGAAGCGGCCCGGCATTGCGCCACCAGCAGCTGCGCCATCTCGAAGATGCGCAACTGTGTCTGTGGTGAGTGCTGGATCACACCGTATCCGGCGGCCCACTGCGCGAACGCTGCGTCGGCCTCGCGGTGCAGACGGGCGCGATGCGTTAGGAGATGGTTTCGATGGTCTTGCATGTGCATCCGTTCGTGATCTGCTGTTATGCAGCGCCCGGTTCGCGCGGGGGCTTCCCGGTACCCCATCCGCGGTTGAAAGGTTGGCTAGCAGGAGCGCCCCGGTGTGTTTGTCGGGTTGGGAGTGATCCATAAATTTCGTCGCCGCTGGGGTAGATTAACGGCGCAAATCCTCGTCTACTTGAGTTGCATCAATTAAAATCCGACGAAATTTGTATATGACAGATTTGTAATCAAGCCGCGTCCTGCCACGAAATATGCTTTCCACCAGGGATTCCTGCTGACCCGGTTATGGTCGCGCAGGACGGTCTGCCACTCGTGGCCGGAGAACTGGCAGTCCTGATCGGAATGGACCATGATCGGCGCATGCGGCTGGCGGTGCCATAGTGCCATGAGCAGTGCATCGAGGGACTAGGCTCGTGTCAATGCGGCTGCCCATAGGCCAGCCCACTACTTGGCGCGAGAACAGATCAACCACAGCCGCCAGGTACAGCCAGCCTTCGTGGGTTCGGATGTAGGTGATGTCGGTGACCCAGGACTGGTTAGGCTCGGCTACCTTGACTGGCGCTGCAGGTGATTTGGCGCAACCACTGCGGGCTTGCCCCCTCGCATCCCAGGCCTGTGGCCGCAGCCCGTCTACGAGCGCAGGCCTTCGAGTTTGAGCAACCGCGCCACGCGATGCTTGCCGCAGCGCTCGCCCAGGTCGCACATGTCCAGCGTGAGCTTGCTGTAGCCGAAGACGGGGTCCCCTCGTTTTCAGTGCAATAACTGGCGGTACGCAAACCCAGCACTGGCGCGGGGGTGGT
>NZ_BAAGQN010000010.1:173761-197516 GCF_054783455.1 Simplicispira piscis | reverse complement strand
GGCTCTTCAGCCCCCAGACCAGATCGGCTCAGTCGCTCTTCCTAGGAAGAACTTCTGTGCAGCGAAGCCTTCAACTGTAGCACAAAGAAGGAGGGTAAAACCAAAATTCCGCGCTTTCCTTCACTTTCCTAGAACCTACTCTCCTTTGCTACACACGCCATTTCTCCAACAGCTTCTCAGGGCTCAGACTGTCGTATGTCTCAAAGGGCTGGTGAATCCATGGATTCGTCGGCAAAAATTCTACGGAATAGTCTGGCTGAAACGTAGACATACCTTTTGTCCAAATGACTGCACTTCGCAGCTCAGTGATCGGATCGTAGCTCGTCTTGAGCATGTCGATCACCGCGTGCAATGTGTGCCCCGTATCGGCCAAGTCATCGACGAGCAAGACACGCCCTGCAATCTCTCCTTTGGGCGTGGTGATAAACCGTGCAAGGTCTAGATGTCCTTGTACCGTGCCGGCTTCTGCCCGATATGAGCTGGTCGACATGATGGCCAGAGGCTTGTTGAAAATCCGACTCAGGATGTCTCCAGGACGCAAGCCCCCACGAGCAAGACAAAGTATGGTGTCAAATTGCCAACCTGATTGGTGCACCCGGAGTGCCAGTTTCTCAATGAGGCTGTGGTACTCGTCGTAACTGACGTACAAGTGTTTGCCATCTTCGGTCAACATCTCAACTCCTAAATTGATAGCTTTTAACGCTTTATTTATAAGCGCTCATGGCTGAAATACCCTTAAACCGAAAGGTAGGGATGCTGCATCATGATGGTGTGGTCACGGTCCGGGCTGGTGGAGATCAATGCCACAGGCACGCCCGTCACATGCTCGATACGTTGAAGATACAAACGAGCATTCACGGGTAACTTCTGGAACTCGGTCACTCCGACAGTAGATTCACTCCAGCCATCCATCGTTTCATAAATCGGGACGCATCTAGTGATGTCATCTGCCCCCATTGGAAGCAAATCAATGTGCTGACCATCGAGCATGTAGCCGGTACACAACTGCAACTCTTTCAGCCCATCCAATACATCCAACTTCGTAATGCAGAGACCGGAAAGGCCGTTGACCTGCGCACTGCGCTTGAGCAACGCGGCGTCAAACCAACCACAACGGCGGCTGCGCCCCGTCGTTACTCCTTTTTCAGCGCCCACCGTGCTCATGTGGTAGCCCGGCGTTCCTGGAGTCTCCCAATCAAGTTCTGTAGGGAACGGGCCACCACCCACACGGGTGCAATAGGCCTTGGTAATTCCAAGAATGTAGTGCAGCAAACCCGGGCCCACCCCTGCACCAGCTGCCGCATTTCCAGCAACGCAGTTGCTGGAGGTGACATAGGGATAGGTTCCGTGGTCCACATCAAGCAGCGTGCCTTGGGCTCCTTCGAAGAGAAGGTTTTCACCATTCAGATGTGCTTCATTCAACTCGCGGGACACATCTGCCATCATCGGCCGAAGCATTTCGGCATGTCGCATCGCTTCCTGGAATACTGGCTCAAATTGAATCTGTCCATCCTGCAGATATGGTTGGAGCGACTCAGCAAACACAAACTGAGAAGAATTCAGGAAAGTCCGAAGAACGTGGTTATGCAGGTCAAGCAATTCGCGCAACTTGGCAGAGAACCGTTCAGGGTATTTCAGATCCTGCACGCGCAGAGCTCGCCGTGCGATCTTGTCTTCATAGGCGGGTCCAATACCACGCCCCGTCGTTCCAATTTTTTCCGTACCGCCTTGTTCACGCGCCGCTTCACGCGCCACATCCAAGGCCACATGGAAAGGCAATATCAACGGACAGGCTTCGCTCACACGCAACCTTGAACGAACCTCGACGCCCGCTTTTTCCAAGCCCTCGATTTCCTCAAACAGCTTGGCCGCTGATACGACAACACCGTTACCGATATAACACTTCACCCCCGCCCGCATGATGCCGCTGGGGATCAGATGCAATGCTGTTTTTATGCCGTTGATGACCAGCGTATGCCCAGCATTGTGTCCGCCCTGAAAGCGCACCACGCCTTGCGCACTTTCTGTCAGCCAGTCGACAAGCTTGCCCTTGCCTTCATCGCCCCATTGGGTGCCCACTACAACGACGTTGCGACCTTTGGTTGTTTTCATTTCAAACCCGATTCAAATGTCTGAAGGCATTAAATAGACCTGACGGTCCAACTTCCTGCTTCCTTGAGAAGTTCTCGGTCACAGTGAAACTCATTCACTTCACTCTCATGACCAGGGAGAACACATACGACGGTTTCACCGCAGCGCCTAAGTTCTGCAATGGCCGCTTGAACATCTTTGGCTTCATTCCAGACCACTCGGATAGCCAACTTAGGTGCACGAGCAGGCACGGCACTAACCAACTGCTTCAGATCCAGACTGAAGCCGGCCGCCGGACGATTGCGCCCGAATACCGCCCCCACTTCATCGTAACGCCCACCACGAACCAAAGCATCACTGGCACCGTCGGCGTAAATGGCAAATCTTGCCCCACTGTAGTAGGAGTAGCCGCGCAAATCGGACAAGTCAAAAGTCACACGAGCACCATCCAGGCGCTCAGCAAGCCAGCGCAAATCGGACAGCAGCGCACCAATGCCAGGTGTACCGGAGAGAGCCTTTTCCGCCTCTTGAAGAACGGACTGGTCGCCATACAAGTTCAACAAGGCACGCAGCCCATCGCGGGAAGCATCAGGGAAATTGCGGGTGAGTGCAGACAGCTCGCTGGCATCCTTGGCAGCCAACGCGGCATAGACACGTCGCAGAGAGTCAGCAGACGCATTCACCCCATTCAACAAGCTACGCACGATGCGAACATCGGCCATGTCGACGGTAGCCGCACGCACACCCGCAACAGCCAGACAGGAGCGCGCCAACTCCAAAGACTCCAGATCAGCTTCAAGACCTGCATGACCATAGATTTCTGCGCCGAACTGCAGAGGCTCACGCGTTGCATGCGGGCGATCCGGCCAAGTGTGCAACACGGGCCCGCAATAGCAAAGGCGAGCGACGCCTCGACGATTAAGTAAATGCGCGTCAATGCGTGCGACCTGCTGTGTGGTGTCGGCACGCAAACCCAGCATGCGCCCCGAAATTTGGTCCACCAATTTGAAAGTTTGCAGATCGAGCGCCTCTCCGGTGCCTGTGAGTAAAGACTCCAGGTGCTCCAGCAGCGGCGGCATTACCAACTCATAGCCATAGCTACGTGCAGTATCGAGCAATCCTCGACGCAGCTCTTCGATGTGCCTGGCCTCTGAGGGCAGTACATCGGCAATATGATCCGGCAGGACCCAAGCAGACATGAAATATGAGGCGCTGTTAAAAAAGAGATTCTACCGGCATGAGCAATACACGTTGAAGCAGGCCCCCCTCTGAACACGCCTGCATCACGCTAGCACAAGCATCGCCACGCCAATGGCGACGCCTAGTAGCGCAATGAATCGGATCTGTCCATCGCGCAACTGCATGAATTGAACAAACATGCGGCGCCAACCGGTAGGCGACACGAGAGGCAGAAGCCCCTCGATGACAAAGACCAGACCAACAGCAACCCAGATACCATCACCCCAGTCCATGCAGCGGAAGGTCTGGGTTATTTACGAGGACTGGATGATGCAGTGGCGGCACCCGCCCCCCGCAACGACTTAAAGAACTCTGAAGAGGCAGGATCGAGCACCATGACGTCGCTTTTCTTGTTAAAGCTGGCTTTGTAGGCGTCCAGGCTTCTGTAGAACTGCGCAAACTGCGGATCACGTCCAAAGGCCTCTGCATACACGCGGGCAGCTTCCGCATCCCCTTCGCCTTTGACCTTTTGAGCATCACGATATGCATTGGCAATGGCGATTTCCCGTTGCCGGTCTGCATCAGCCCTGATTTTTTCACCCTCTGCCGCCCCCGTAGAACGCAGCTCATTGGCGACCCGCTTGCGCTCAGCCTCCATACGCCGGTATACCGACTCGGTGATCGCCTCTACATAGTCCACGCGTGTGATCCGCACGTCTACGACGTCAACACCCCAGGGCTTTGCTCCACGCACCGACTCCAGAACCTCGCGCTTAACATCGGACATCAGCGCCTCTCGCTTGAGAGACAGCAGTTCCTTAACGGTTCTTTTGTTGATTTCTTCCTGAAATGCATTTCGCACAACGCGGTTCAACTGCAGAGCACCTGAATTCTCATCCAGCCCCACATTTCGGATGTATTCCGAAGGTTCTGAGATGCGCCAGCGAACATACCAGTCAATCACGACGCGCTGTTTTTCAGCAGTCAACATGGGCTCGGTATCTGAGCTGTCCAGCGTCAAGAGCCTTTTGTCGATGTATGACACATTTTGGAAAGGCGGAGGCAGCTTGAAATTCAAGCCTGGCTCAGTGATGACTTCCTTGATCTGCCCCAATGCATAGAGCACGCCAAACTGGCGTTGATCGACCACAAAAACCATCGAACTCAGCAGCGCAAGCGCTACCAGTATGGAGGTTGCAAAAAATCCTACCCTGTTCACTTGGCTCTCCTAGCGCGATTCACGATCACGCGTGCGGCTGGTGTCTCGCGCACGGGCATCATTGGACAAAGGGGGTGGCATCGCCGGAACGGCGGCTGGTGCCGTTGATGCGGGCACATCCGTCAGACCTGCTGTCGAAGTCGCTCCTTGCAGTATCTTGTCGAGTGGTAAGTACAACAGATTCGAACCCTGGCGCGAATCTATGAGCACCTTGGAAACACTGCTATAAATTTGTTGCATGGTGTCCAGGTACATACGGTCGCGCGTCACTTGTGGTGCCTTCTGATACTCAGCCAGCACCGCACTGAACCGCTGCGAGTCACCTTGGGCCTGTGCAACGATGCGCGCCTTATAAGCGTCTGCTTCTTCTTTCAGACGCGATGCCGAGCCCACTGCACGCGGCACAACATCATTGGCATAGGCTTGTGCCTCGTTCTTCGCCCGCTCGCGCTCCTGGCCGGCCTTCAAGACATCATCAAATGCTGCTTGCACCTGCTCCGGCGGCCTCACACCACCTTGTTGCAGGTTGATGCCTACCACCTCGACACCCACTTTGTAACGATCCAGAATGGTTTGCATCAAAGCACGCACACGCGGCGCAATCTGATCACGTTCTTCAGCAAGCGCAGTATCCATTTTCATCTTCCCGACAACTTCGCGCACCGCCGTTTCGGCTGCCTGAACAACGGCATCCCCCGGGTTCTTGCTCTCAAACAACCAAGCACGCGCATCATTCAATCGGTACTGAACGGCAAACTTGATCTCAACGATGTTTTCATCTTCCGTCAGCATGGCTGATTCGCGTAAACCGGTGGCCTTGATCACCGTGTCACGACCTACATCCACTGAGCGAATTTGAGTCACAAACACCAGTTCATGTCGCTGAACAGGATATGGAAGTCGCCAGTTGAAACCAGCACCTGCCGTACTTTTGTATTTTCCAAATTGCGTAATGACGGCCTGCTGCCCTTCCTGCACAATGAAAAAACCTGTTCCTAACCAGATAAGAACGGCAATCCCGGCAATCAAGCCAACGCCGACACCTGCATTCTTCATGTCAGGCTGGTACCCGCCACCACCCGTACCGGGGCCGCGTCCGCCGCCATTCTTTCCACCAAAGAACCCAGACAACTTACGGTTTAGATCACGCCACAATTCATCCAGATCTGGAGGCTGCCCACCTTGTTTGGGATTGCGATCATCCCGCCCCCCAGAAGACTGGGGCGGCGGGCGCCCACCATCGTCCCGAGCGTCATCGTTTGATTTATCGTCGCCTCGACCCCAGCGAGGATCGTTCAGATTGAACATTCCTCGCAGACTTGCAGGCAAGAGAGCCCAGCGGCGGGCACTGTTTGGTGCATTCATGCGCAAATTCTCTAGTTTTCAAAAATTGGAGTGCACGGGCTATTTTGTGCCCAATCAAGGTTCCTGCGCATCCACAGGAACATCACATCCCGAGTGCATACCCAATGGATACGCATTCATCACAGTAGCAGCAAGGTGGGCACGCAATGTGTCCAAACCCTCCGCCCCACGGGCACTGACAAAGATGCGCGGAATCTGCTTTCCATCAATTTCAAAGGTGTCGCTCAACTGTACAGGACGGTTGTGCAACTCCAAGGCGTCGAGCTTATTGAACACAAGTAGTTGCGGGACATCCGCAGCGCCGATCTCATGGAGCACTTTCTGCACCTGCTCGATCTGCTCAGGAAAATGAGGATTGGCCGAATCCACCACATGTAGCAACAAGTCGGCATCGATGGCTTCTTGAAGCGTAGCCTGAAATGCATCTACCAAACCATGCGGCAAATCACGAATAAATCCCACGGTATCCGACAAAGACACCGATCGACGTGCCTCTGCCAAATACAACTGGCGCGTTGTGGTGTCAAGCGTGGCAAACAATTGATCTGCAGCGTAAGCACGCGCCTTCACCAGCGCATTAAACAGCGTGGACTTACCTGCATTGGTGTAACCCACCAAGGAAATGTTGAAGGTGTCTTTGCGGTCGCGTTGACGCCGCTGAGTTGTGCGCTGGCGTTTGACCTTGACCAAGCGCTCTTTGATCCTTTTGATAGATTCATCGATCATTCGACGATCCAGCTCGATCTGTTTCTCGCCCGGGCCCCCACGAACTCCAGCGCCTCCAGTCTGACGCTCCAGGTGGGACCAACGCCGCACCAAGCGCGTGCTGAGGTATTGAAGCCGTGCCAACTCCACTTGCAGTTTGCCTTCATGGCTGCGCGCACGTTGCGCGAATATTTCAAGGATCAGAAACGTTCTGTCATAAACAGGCAGTTCCAGACTCCTCTCAAGATTGCGCTGTTGTGCCGGGCTGAGTGCTTGATCAAACAACACCTCCACAGCACCATGCATTTGGGCCAGAGTTCGAATTTCGTCAGCTTTACCACTTCCTACGAAGAGCGCAGCATCAGGCGCTTTGCGTTTACAGATTAAGCGGGCTACAGGCGTGAGCCCCGCCGTCTGGGCAAGCAGGCCAAGCTCCTCCAAATCGGCATCAAAATGGGGAAGCCCGAGATCCACCCCAACCAGAAGGACTGGGGCAGCCATGCGATCCGTTGTATCAGTAGTGCTCAAATCAGCGAGAATATGGCAGTCGATCGAAACGCATTTCCGAAGGATCGATCGAGCAGATCAAGTGCGAAATCAAGCATCTGGGTTCGCGTTTGCATCCGAAGCGTCACTTGTAGAAAAATTGACGGCCCGCCCGGGTACGATCGTTGAAATGGCATGCTTGTAGACCATTTGAGTCACCGTGTTGCGCAGCAGCACAACATACTGATCAAAAGACTCGATCTGACCCTGAAGCTTGATGCCGTTGACAAGATAGATGGAAACCGGCACATGCTCGCGGCGCAGGGCGTTGAGAAAGGGGTCTTGAAGAAGCTGACCTTTATTGCTCACGATATTCTCCGTGTTCAGAATTTTGTTGTAAACCAGCACCTTACCACAGCTGCCCTCTCATGCACCCGGTCGGAGCACGTTCCCACAGCGCACTACAGGACAAAGGGCAACTCAGGAATGATCCCCGTCGGTAAATGGGTTGTGGGAGGTTTTCATTTCAATCCGCAATGGCGTTCCGACCAAATCGAACTCCTTGCGAAAACGCCCTTCGAGGAAGCGTTTGTAGGCATCTGTTACATGCTCCAGGGAGTTGCCATGAATCACAATGACCGGAGGGTTCATGCCTCCCTGGTGGGCATACCGCAGCTTCGGGCGAAACATTCCTGCGCGCTTGGGACTCTGGAACTGAACAGCTTCCAAAAGCAACCGCGTCAACACAGGTGTTGACATCTTGCACATCGCTGCCTTGTGCCCCTGCACAATGGATGCCCACAGTGGGCCCAGTCCCTGCCGCTTCTTGGCTGAAATGAAATGCAGCGATGCGAACTTCAAGAAAGTCAGTCGCGTCTCGATGGAACGCTCCAAAAGTTGCTTTTGGTAGTCATCCACAGCATCCCACTTGTTGACCGCAATCACAACGGAGCGCCCGCTTTCTAGGATGTAGCCTGCAATATGGGCATCCTGATCCGTCACGCCCTGGGTTGCGTCCAGGAGCAGTAGCACCACATTAGCAGATTCAATCGCCTGGAGCGTCTTGACCACAGAGAATTTTTCGATCGCCTCAAACACCCTCCCCTTGCGACGCAAACCAGCGGTATCAATCAATTCGAATCGCTGTCCGTTACGCTCAAAAGGGACAGAGATCGTGTCACGCGTTGTACCAGGCAAGTCGAAGGCCACTAAACGCTCCTCACCCAACCAGGTGTTGATGAGCGTTGACTTCCCGACATTGGGGCGTCCCGCTACCGCCAACCTGATAGTGGATTTGTCAGCCGGTTCGGCATCTTCCTGCGCTTCGGGCAAATGCAACAACTCCAAGGCAAGTTCCACGAGATCGCGGATCCCCTGCCCATGGGCCGCTGAAATGCCATGCACATCGCCCAGCCCCAGCTCATAGAACTCGGACAATTGCACACCCTCAAGCATGCCCTCTGCCTTGTTGGCAACCAGAACACAAGGTTTACCAAGACGGCGTAAATATTTCGCAATCTCATGGTCCTGCGCTGACACGCCAGCACGGGCATCCACCACAAAAACGACAACGTCCGCTTCAGCTACGGCTTGCTGCGTTTGTTTCGCCATCTCGCGGTAGATACCACTGACCGCATCGGGCTCAAACCCCCCGGTATCGATAACGATGTATTCATGCTTGCCCTGCTTACCGTTACCGTAGTGCCGGTCACGTGTCAGTCCGGCAAAGTCCGCAACGATGGCATCCCGGGATTTGGTCAGACGATTAAAGAGAGTCGATTTCCCGACATTGGGACGCCCTACCAAGGCAATCACTGGCTTCATGGAATACTACTTTTCATCAGTCCGGTCGATAGCCAAAAACACTTCCGTTGCGCGTCACAACGATCAGCGTGTCAGCCGCAACCACAGGCGTGACAGTAATACCAGAACCATCCGTCTGAACCCGGTTCAAAGGGGCGCCATCATCGCGCGACAAAAAATGCACCAGACCAGATTCATCACCAACAACGACCGATCGCCCCAGCACCAATGGCGCCGTCAACTTGCGGTATTGCAGTCTATCCGTCGACCAAAGTTTCCGGCCATCCCGACGACTCCAGGCCACCACGACTCCATTGCTTTCGGTTCCAACGACCAGCTCCTCATTTCCTTGGATGCCTTGACCACCAGAGGCCTTTTGCACCCAATCCACCATTCCACGGCCCACATTCACACACCCAACAGCCATTTGAAATGCGCGAACGCAGACACTCGAATCCACTCGGCTCACTGGTGCGACGAGATCTACGAGACGCTCGACATCGTTGGTTCCACGCGAGCTGGCAAGTGGAGCCTCCCAGCGGACAACGCCGTTGTCAGGGTTCAAACCAACTAGCCTGCCCGACGAACCCGTTACCAAGGTGTCATCCACCGCAAGCAGAACACCCGGTTGACGAAGCACCAAGGGCTCACCCGGCCTTGCCACATTCCACAAGCGCCCCCCATTGGCGGCATCAAATGCAGTCACAGATCGATCGGCGCCGAGCACGAAAACCCGCGCTCCAGCAACCAGCGGTGCGGTATACACCTGCGATGACAACCGCTTGCGCCAAAGCTCGCGTCCCGATTCCAGCACGACTATTTCATTGCGACCGGTAACCACCGCCGTCCATTTACCATCGCTGCCGACGCCCGCCGCCAGCGACTCATCCAGCGCAGTGCGCCAGAGATCTCCACCAGTACGTGCGTCAATACTGGCAACCATGCCATCCGCCGACGCCACACTGATCGTACTAGCTTGGACATGAACCATCAGCGGCATGCTCTTCAAGCCGCCAATCTGCGCAGCCCAGGCTTGACGCACTCCTAGAACCGGAACGTTTGCCCCGAGATCTGCAGGCTTCGGTTTTTCCGCACCGCCGCCCCACAAAGAACATCCCACCAAGGTCGAGGCCAGCAGAACCCCCACCGTACTCCGACCCAGAAAACCTGCTGTGCGCTTGATCGCCTTCACTTGCTTGACTCCAGGGGTGCGGCTATCGCCACAGCCTGCGGGCGCTCGCCCAAAGCGTTAAGTTTGATTTCCACCAAACGCCGATATTCGACATTGTCAGGAAATGCCTTGTAGGCCTTCAAATATTCGGCGACAGCTTCTGATCTTTTTCCTTGCAAAGCAAGTACATCACCCTTTCGATCAGCTACGACGGCTGCGTACTCCAACGAAAATGGCGCAGACAATCGCTGCAGCGCCTCGTCATAAGATTGTTGTGCCATCAGCAAACCGGACAGGCGAATCCGCGCCAACTCCTTGTGCCCATCATCAGCTGCATGATCGGCAATCCAAGTCAATGCTGACTTGGCCGCATCCAAATTGCCTTTGGTCGCTTCCATCTTGCTCACCAAAAAACCAGCCTGACTCGCCTGGATGGTGCCCGCATATTTGCCACGAAGATCTGAAAACGCTTGCTCCCAACGCCCTTGGTCACCGGAAGCAACCGCAACCTCCACCGCGTCATATAGCGCCGCTGCCTGCGTGGCTTGTCGGGTCTGCCAGAACTGGTATCCATTCCAGGCGGCCAACGCAGAGACGACCACCAACAGGACCGAGCTGATCAGCGTGCCCCAGGTGTTCCAGAAATGCTTGAGCTGATCTAATTGCTCTTGTTCTTCAAGATCGAGATGATTTGCCATGCTAGATGCTTCAATTAAGTGGTGGATTGTAGGGTGCTGGCCCAGTCCGCGACCTGGTTGATCGGGTGCTCGACTTGTTCACTGCCACTATCGCGGAGCGATTTCACAATCACACCACCGCGCGCCAGTTCGTCAGCCCCGAAAACCAATGCATAACGTGCACCACTGGCATCTGCTTTTTTAAACTGCGATTTCATACTTCCCATGCCCTCACCACGGATGCCAGGACTGTGCATCTGAACGCTGACGCCCAGGCCCCGCAATTTCTGTAGCAAGGCTATAGCGATCGGCAGCGCAGCCGCATCGGGAATGATGGCATACGCCATGGGTGCTGGCGGTAGTTGCGCCGCGCACTGCTCCTTGATCAGCTCAAGCACCCGCTCGACGCCGAGCGCCCAGCCCACGGCTGGCGCAGGCTTTCCGCCAATTTGCTCGATCAAATAGTCGTAACGCCCGCCTCCGCAAATGGTTCCTTGCGAGCCGAGTTGATGGGTCACAAATTCGAAAACGGTCAAATTGTAATAATCCATCCCTCGAACCAGACGAGGATTGAACTTCCATGCAACACCATTCGCATCCAGGATAGTTTTGACTACATTGAAGTGAGCTAGTGACTCCGCTCCAAGGAAATCGATCAATCGGGGCGCCTTTTCCACCAAGTCCTGCATGCTCGGGTTCTTGGTATCCAGAATACGCAAAGGGTTACTGTACAACCGCCGCCGCGCCTCTTCGTCCAGCAGGTCTATCCGCCCTTCCAGATAGCCAATCAATGCCGTCCGGTGTGCCTTACGCTCGTCCGGTTGTCCCAGGCTGTTGATTTCGAGTTGCACATCCTTCAGACCTAGCTCTTTCCATAGAGCGTCCGCCAAGAGTATGAGTTCGGCGTCCATTTCCGCCCCAGGAAAACCCAACGCTTCGGCACCGATCTGATGAAACTGGCGATACCGACCGCGCTGAGGCCGCTCATGGCGAAACATCGGCCCCATGTAATACAGCCGCTTGCCACCGTCGTACAGCAAAGAATGCTCCACCACTGCACGCACCACACCTGCGGTGCTTTCTGGGCGTAACGTAAGTTGCTCTCCGTTGAGTTTGTCTTCGAAAGAATACATCTCCTTCTCAACGATGTCTGTCACCTCTCCGAGGCCGCGAATGAACAACGCCGAAGGTTCAACAATAGGCGTACGGATGTTACGGTAGGCATACCGCTCCATCAATGATCGAATTTTGCTTTCCAGCCACTCCCATTGAGCGGAATCCGGAGGGAGGATGTCATTCATCCCCTTAACAGCCAAAAGACGCTCTGGCTTTGCAGATGGCCTATCTTTATCAATACTCACGACGTCAATTTCACTGGTATATAAAAAAATGATGACTTAGTCATCGTCTAAAAAATATGACTCTTACTGCATTAGCAGTTATTTATTTCTGACATCACGACTTTCTTGGTGGGCCAAAGCGTTGCTCGATGTATTGCTGCACCAGCTGATGAAATTCATGTGCAATATTGTCGCCACGCAACGTCAATGCCTTTTCCCCATCGATGAACACGGGAGCTGCAGGAGCCTCGCCAGTACCCGGCAGGCTGATGCCGATATCGGCATGCTTGCTCTCACCTGGTCCGTTCACGATGCACCCCATGACCGCCACTTTAAGCGCTTCAACACCTGGGTACTGTTTGCGCCAAACAGGCATTTGCTCTCGCAAATAGTCGTCAATCTGCTTGGCCAATTCCTGGAACGTGGTGCTGGTCGTTCGACCACAGCCGGGACAGGCCGTCACACTGGGCACAAACATACGAAGCCCAAGCGACTGCAGGATTTCCGATGCAATCACCACTTCCTGCGTTCGTGATTCGCCAGGTTGAGGGGTTAAAGACACACGGATGGTGTCCCCAATACCATCCTGGAGCAACACCGCAAGAGCGGCGGCCGACGCCACTGTGCCCTTGGTCCCCATACCTGCTTCCGTCAACCCCAAATGCAGGGGATAGTCGCACCGCTTTGCCAATGCTCTATAAACCGACACCAGATCCTGCACACCACTGACTTTGCAGGACAAAATAATCTGGTTGCCGTCAAGGCCGATGTCTTCTGCTCGGCGTGCCGACTCGATCGCCGAAGTGATCAGCGCCTCATACATTACTTGCTTTGCATCCCAAGGCTGGGTGCGTGCGCTGTTGATATCCATCAACTGCGCCAGAAGCTCTTGGTCCAAACTACCCCAATTGACACCGATACGCACCGGTTTTTGCCAACGGATGGCGGCTTCAATCATTTGCCCAAATTGCTTGTCCCGCTTGTCTCCCTTGCCCACGTTGCCAGGATTGATGCGGTACTTGGACAACGCTTCTGCACATGCGGGATAATCGGTCAAAAGACGGTGGCCGTTGTAATGAAAGTCGCCGATCAGGGGCACATCGATCCCCATGCGATCGAGTTGTTCCCGTACATAAGGCACTGCAGCTGCCGCCTCGGGCGTATTCACGGTGATGCGCACCAGCTCAGAACCCGCTAGAGCGAGCTCTTTGACCTGAATGGCGGTTCCCACCGCATCGACGGTGTCCGTATTGGTCATCGACTGCACACGCACCGGAGCATCTGCCCCAATCGTCACGACACGAGTTCCCCAGGCTACGCGCGCCTGGCGCGTATGCCGTGCCAGCGGCGCCGCCACCGTCACAGGAGAAGTAGATTGATCTATCAAATTCACGGTTTCACCTCAAACCGGGCAACGTTATCTTTGGACACTGAAGCCAGATCAAAAACCTTGCCACGCACCAGCACTTCCGTCACGTCTGCCTTGCCCACCACCACCGAAAATGGTGGCTTCCCAGGCGCCACCACGGAGTCACCAGCGGTAAGGAGCTTTTGAAGAACCGTTGCACCCGAGGCATCCCGAACCTGAATCCAGGATTCATTTCGGGTACGAAACACGAGAATCTGGCTTTGCGCCTCATCCACTGAAACCATCGCGGCCGATGCACTAGGTGCTGGCGCAGATGCAACGAGAGCCATTGACTCCGCTGCTGCGGATGGACGGGTCAATCCCGCCTCTACGGCAGCAACCACAGCATCAGTAACGGGCTGCACCACCGAACTCTCAGTTACCGGTGGCGCAACAATGGGAGGAACTTGTTTGCTGAGTTCGCTCACCATAGGCAGCGCCTGCTCTTGCGAACGAGGATAGAAAACCAAAGCGGCAGCGCCCAGCAACAACGCCATCGCAGCCAAAAATGCAGGTCGCATCATGCGCGCCAACGCGGGTCCCATACGGGAATGCTCAGTACCGTCCTTGAATGCGGCATTGATACCCGCAGGATCGACAGACAGCTTGGGTGCTCCGCTTTGTGGCATAAGGGCCAGAACGGGTGCAGGATCCAGCTTCAACGACCGACAGACACTGGAGGCCAAGGCCCGCACGAACACTGCGTCCGGCAAGGCTTCAAAGTTATCCGCTTCCAATGCCTCCAACTTACTAATCGGCACCTTCAGCGACACAGCTAAAGCCTCGATATGCATCCCTGCCGCTTCGCGCGCTGCACGCAGCATGCCACCTGGAGAAACTTGGTGTGACGGGGTCAACTCTGGCCCTCCCGGTGAAAACTGTCCCTCTTCAGTCATTGAAAGCGCCCCGATCCAATGCAGACAGTTCACGTGAATCAGGGAACCGCTTGCGCAACTGCTCGGCCAACTGCCGGACAGCCACAGTATCGCCAAGGCTGCGCTCTATCTTGATACCCAGCCACAAGGATTCGGCATTCGCGAACTCACTGTTATTGATACGACGGATATAAAACTGCGCTCGCGCCACATCACCACGCCGAACCAGCAGATCGGCAAGGTTGTAGCCGACCACGGGGTTGCCCGCATCCAGCTCATACGCACGCAGCAAGGTCTGCTCCGCAACCGCGTTGTCCCCTGCCCGCGCCTGACAGAGCCCCTGTGCCATCAGCGTCTTGCTGCGTGCAACATAGGTGGGGTTGGCCAAAACCTGGGCAAATTGCTTGTCGGCTTCCGCATATTTCTGCTGTTGGCACAGCAACCATGCGTGGTTGTGCAATACGTTAGGGTCTAAAGGACGAATGGCAAGCGCCCTGCGAAAGCTGTCCTCGGCCTGCCCCATGTCATTGAGACGCATGTAAATCAGGCCGCGCAAATTGTAGGCATCGGCATACGTCGGATCATTGGCCAGCGACTGCTTGACCTCATCCAATGCCACTGCGGCCTTACCCATTTCAAAGTAATTGACCGCCAGTTCCAATCGGATACGGGCACGCCGCCGTACCTCAGGCTCATCAGACGGCGTAATGACCTCTTGACTGAACCCTGACCCAGCACCTCCTGCCGGCGTGGCACACCCCGTCAGCCCCACCAAACCCGTTAGCAACACAAAGACTGCCAGCGGCCCTTTGATTCTGATCTGGTGCCAAAGAGCTACGGTTTCTGCCATGTCATGTTTCCTTGTATGTCGGGGCTCCCGTGTCAGCCAACTGAATGTTGATGGTACGGCGCTTCGCCATACGCTCCATCACACGGGTTCTGTCTTGGACCTCGCCTGCCAACTGACCGCAGGCTGCATCAATGTCATCACCACGGGTTTTGCGCACCGTCGTCACAATTCCAGCATCACTCAGCATTCTTGCGAACGCCAGCACCCGCTCAGCTCCCGAACGATGCAAACCCGACGCAGGAAACGGATTGAAAGGAATCAGGTTAAATTTGCACCACACCCCTGGCCGAGCATTCTGTTTCACCAGTTCAATCAGCTGCACGGCATGCTCTGGCTGGTCGTTGACCCCATCCAACATGCAATATTCAAAGGTAATGAAATCCCGCGGCGCATACTCTAAGTAGCGGTTGCAAGCGTCCATCAACTCCTGGATGGGGTATTTGCGGTTCAACGGAACCAGGTCGTCGCGCAATATGTCACTCGGCGCATGCAGCGACACCGCCAAGGCGACGGGACAATCCTGGGCCAGACGGTCGATCATGGGGACGACGCCCGATGTGGAAACCGTCACCCGCCTGCGCGACAAGCCATAAGCATGGTCATCGAGCATGACCCGCAATGCAGGCACGAGCGCAGAATAGTTCTGCAAAGGCTCTCCCATGCCCATCATGACCACATTGGAAATCACCCGATCGGTCGTGCCCTGCCGCTTGCGGAGCACATGCTCGGCAAACCACAACTGGGCGACAATTTCGCTCGTCGTCAGATTTCGACTGAACCCTTGGTGCCCCGTTGAACAGAATCGGCACCCTACCGCGCAGCCGGCCTGGGATGAAATGCACAGCGTACCCCGATCGTCTTCCGGGATAAAGACTGCTTCTACCGCGTTGCCGGCACCCATATCAAACAGCCATTTGACGGTGCCATCGGCAGACTGGTGCTCACTGATCACTGGCAGTGCCAGCACCTGTGCACACCCTTGAAGCTTTTCGCGCAGTGACTTGGCCAAGTCACTCATTTGATCAAAATCGTCGGCACCACGCTGGTGTATCCAGCGAAACAACTGCGTGGCACGAAACCGCTTTTCTCCGAGCCGCTCACAAAAAGCGGCCAACCCATCAAGGTCGAAATCCAGAAGGTTGACCTTCATGGGCGGCCACCACCTTTGCCCGCGCGCAAACTCCAGGCGCACGACCACCCGCTACGGAGCGAAAAGTGCAGCCGGAGAAGTGCCATCTCAGCGGGAGTAAATTGCCAGACCAGGGAAGAAGAAGGCAATTTCTGCCTGCGCCGTTTCCGCAGCGTCAGAACCATGCACTGCGTTGGCATCGATGCTATCGGCAAAGTCGGCGCGAATGGTGCCGGCATCGGCCTTCTTCGGGTCGGTTGCACCCATCAGTTCGCGGTTCTTCAAGATGGCGTTTTCACCTTCAAGAGCCTGGATCATGACGGGGCCAGACACCATGAAATCCACCAGATCCTTGAAGAAGGGGCGGGCCTTGTGCACAGCATAGAACTGCTCGGCTTCCAGACGGGAAAGGTGCGCCATGCGGGCAGCCACAACCTTCAGGCCAGCCGCTTCAAAGCGAGCATAGATCTGGCCGATGACATTCTTGGCCACAGCGTCGGGTTTGATGATGGAAAGAGTACGTTCGATAGCCATTTTTCGATTCCTGGATAGGTATTGGTTGATTATTTTGCCTTGCAGACAAAGCTTTTGATTCTAACCCGGCGTCCTTCAAAGAGAAGCTCAGCGCCCGCCTCGACCGCCACCACGCCCACCCAAGCCCCCACGACTGTCTCGGCGTTGGGCCTGGCGCTGGCGCGCAAGACTGTCGGTACCGATATAGCCTACCGAGGTTTTTAATGGATCGGGCTGGGCAGAACCGCCTTGATTGCGCGTCGCATCGGAGTTTCTGTTCCTGACAGGCGCCGGGCGACCCTGCATACCCCGTCCTGCATCGCCTGAGTTACCACCTCGCCCGCGGGCATTTCTATCGTTGCGCCGCGATGCAGGCGCATCACGAGCCCCCTCCACCCGAGGCGCACGCTCTGCTCCGGCGGCTTTCATCAAAGCAGCAATATCCGATTCCTCCAGCTCCATCCAGGCCCCACGCTTGAGCCCCTTGGGCAAAACCATGGCACCGTAACGGATACGAATCAGTCGGCTGACGGCATGGCCCACCGCTTCCAGCATGCGCCGAACCTCGCGGTTCCGTCCTTCGGAAATCGTGACACGGTACCAGCAGTTGGAACCCTCCCCTCCACCGTCCTCAATCGATCCAAAAACCGCCATCCCGTCATCCAGCTGCACGCCTTCCAGCAACCGTGCTTTCTCTTCGTTGCTGAGAGCCCCCAGCACCCGAACGGCATACTCCCGCTCCAGACCAAAACGAGGGTGCATCAGATTGTTGGCAAGCTCCCCGGAGCTGGTGAACAAGAGCAAGCCTTCGGTATTCAAATCCAGGCGTCCCACCGACTGCCACTTGCCTTGCTGCAGACGCGGCAGTTTGCGAAAAACCGTGGGGCGATTTTGGGGGTCGTCATTGGTGACAACCTCGCCTACAGGTTTGTGATACGCAATAACACGGGGCGGTGGCGGATCGATACGGTAACGAATGGGCTTGCCATTGACCTTGACCTGGTCTCCATACTGAATCCGCTGGCCTATGTGCGCAGGCTCATTGTTGACCGAAATACGCCCTTCCAGAATCAGTTGCTCCATCTCCAGACGCGAGCCCAACCCGGCTTGCGCCAACACCTTGTGGAGCTTGGGTGTTTCGACCTGGGGCAACAGCACCCGCTTCACAGGTGTGATGTCGTCACTGGCTTCGTCTGCATCAAACTGCCCTGAGACGACGTCGGAAAACTGATAGCCCTGGGCAGCCTTGCCCCGGGGTTCGGGAGCTTTGCCCGAGCGACGTTGCCCCCCCGCTGTTCGGGGCTGCGGCCCACCCCGCGCTGGCCGGTTTACCTCGTTGCTTTGCGGCCCGATGGCTGCGCCGGACTCGACAGGCGGGGCGCCACCTGCATCGTTATGCGACTCCATGGGAAGATTCTCTTTGCGCACCGGCTGCTTCGCGTCAGCCACATCAGACCCCACCAAGGGAGAAGCCTGCGCGATCCCGTCGTCGGTTGGCATATTGTCGTTCATGGTCATTATTCCAGGATGCTGCCTGCAGCATCTTCATGGTTAGGGATCGGGGCATCCGCATCACTGGGCTTGACAACTTCCGTCAAATTTCCAGCCCCCATCTCGTGGTCGTTGGCTGCATCCAAGGCCGGCAGCTCCGGCTGCGCCAACATTTCATCTTCGCGCAATTGCAGGGATTGCAGCACCCTCTCCTGCACCGATGGCTCATCAAGAACCGGCAATTGATCGAGTGATTGCAATCCAAGGTCATCCAGAAAATGCCGGGTCGTCGCCAGCAACGCCGGACGCCCCACCGTTTCTCGGTGACCAATCACTTCAACCCAACCCCGGTCTTCCAACTGTTTGATGATCAAACTATTGACCGTCACACCGCGGATGTCTTCAATATCGCCCCGCGTCACTGGTTGGCGGTAGGCAATGATGGCCAGGGTTTCCAGCGTAGCGCGGGAATAGCGCGGCGGCTTCTCCGGGTGAAGGCGATCCAGATACTCCCGCATTTCAGGACGGCTCTGGAAGCGCCAGCCGGTTGCCACCGGCACCAATTCCACGCCACGCAAGGCCCAATCCTGTTGCAAATCCAATAGCAGCGTCTTGATCGTATCCGACCCCAGCGCATCATTGAAAAGCACGCGCATATCACGCACAGCCAAAGGTTGCTGTGCACAGATCAACGCAGTTTCAAGAACCCGTTTGGCATCCACCGTATTCATGGTTCAGCAATTCCGGGAAAAGGGTGCGGCTCACGCACGAGCAGGGCACCAAACCAACAGAAAAATCGATCAATGGGGACTGTAGGGGTACAGGTATCACACCGCACCAACACCTTGCGGGAATCCGCCGGCATGCGAGCAAAGCCAAAAATGGCCGTCAGGCGCCATTGTATCTCAGCCCCAAAACATCCAGAGCCGAACGCATGTCTGTCGGAACAGGGGCCAAAAACTCCATCGCCTCGCCCGTCACCGGATGCGTGAATGCAAGGCGGAAGGCATGCAGCGCCTGGCGCTGCATGCCCGCCAAGGATGTTCCGCCATACAACCCATCGGCGACCAGCGGGTGGCCCTTGAAGGCCATATGCACCCGAATCTGGTGTGTGCGCCCGGTGTGCAGCGTGCAACGCACCCAACACACCTGTGCGCCGTTGGCCAGCAATTCCACATCGGTCCGCGCCACCTTGCCCGCATGCATAGCCAGATCGACTACAGCCATGCGCAAGCGGTTGCGGGGGTCGCGGCCAATCGGGGCATCTACAGCGATCGATCCTGCGGCTTGCCAGGGCCGGTGTGCCAACGCCAAATACTGGCGATGCACCTGCCTTTGCGCGATCATGTGGACCAAGGCATCCATGGAGGCACGGGTACGGGCAACCACCATCAGGCCACTGGTGTCCTTGTCCAGCCGGTGAACGATGCCTGCGCGCGGCACCAGCGCACTTTTCGGGTCGCGCGCCATCAGGCCATTGAGCAGCGTCCCACTCCAGTTTCCTGGCGCGGGGTGCACAACCAGTCCTGCAGGCTTGTTCACCACCAGCAGGTGTTCGTCTTCATGCACCACATCAATGGCCATGGACTCGGGTCGGAAGGCCTGGCTTTCGAGTGTCGGGCGCATTTCCAGCACCACCCGATCCCCGGCCTTGACCTTCTGGGCCACCTTAAAGAAGACGTGGCCATTGAGCTGAACCGCCCCATGCTCCAGCAATTGCCGAAGATAGCTGCGCGAAAACTCGGGAACCCTGTCGGCCAGCGCCTTGTCCAGGCGTTCGCCATGCTGGGCTATGCCCATGTCAATGACCCGCGATTCGGTCTCCGACAGAGCCGGTGATTCATCCTCGACCAGGTCTTGCGCCGAAACCTCGTCCAGCGCCACCTGGCGATCGCCCACCATGGTTAGCGCGAAGGCAGGAAACGCGCCGGATCGACCGGTTTGCCCTGGCGGCGAATCTCGAAATGCAGCTTCACGCGATCGGCATCGGTGCTGCCCATCTCGGCAATTTTTTGCCCCTTGCGCACGGACTGGTCCTCCTTCACCAGCAAGGTCTGGTTATGGGCATAGGCTGTCAGGAAGGTGTTGTTGTGCTTGAGGATGACGAGGTTGCCATACCCACGCAGGCCTGCGCCTGCGTACACAACCCGGCCATCGGCGGCAGCCAATACCGCATCACCGGCCTTGCCGCCAATATCAAACCCCTTGTTGCGCGCTTCGTCGAAGCCCGCCAACAAGGAACCGGAAGCCGGCCAGATAAAACCCATTTCGTCATCCCCGGCCGCTGGCGAAGGGGCTGGCGTTACTGCTACCGGGGTTGGTGCAGGCGCGGCCGGTTTTGCTGCGGACGCCGAAGTGGCTGGTGCTGGCGCAACACTGGAAGACGTCACAGGCCGTGTCACGACACCGCCGCTGTCATGCACAACAGGCGCAGCCACCACTACCGCAGGAGGAGTAACCCGCAACACTTGCCCCACCTCGATCAGGTTGGGGTTGTCCATGTTGTTCCAGCGGGCGATGTCTTTCCAGCTCTGACCCGTGTCCAGGCCGATACGGATCAGGGTATCTCCTGGCTTGACGGTGTAGTAACCGGGGCGACCCGCATTCTCGGCACCTGGCAAAGGTTTGACGGCCGACGAGGCCGCCACCTCACCCGACTGCACAACCACAGCGGTGCCCCGATCCTCCACGGGAGCCCTGGTCATGCGGGTACCGCAGCCCGCCAGTACAAGGCTTGCCAGCGCCACAGAAACCCACACCCCACGACTACGCGATACCAACATAAGCAATTTCCTTCAAGCAACGCCTGATTTTAGAGGGACAAAGTGCACTGGCTCGAGCACGGTTTGTTTCAATCCGTGCGCCGTCTTGTCGACTACCAACAACATTTGCTGCCCGTCGGCTCCGGCAATGGGGGCTACCAGCCGCCCGCCCACCGCCAACTGTTCACACCACTGGGGCGGAATCGCTGCACCGCCTGCAGCCGCCACGATACCGGCGTAGGGCGCACCCTGGGCAAAACCGACCATGCCATCGCCGAAAAGCAGGTGCACATTGGCAAGCCGCAAAGGGCGCAAATGAACACGCGCCTTGTCGTGCAGGCCTCGCAGGCGCTCAATGCTGTAGACCTCGCGGGCCAGTCGACTCAGCACAGCTGCCTGGTAACCACAGCCAGTGCCGACTTCCAGTACGCGACCGAGTGATCCTGACGAACGAATGACCTCGGCCCCCAGCAGCAATTCAGCCATGCGCGCCACGATGCTGGGCTTGGAGATCGTCTGTCCCAGCCCGATGGGCAGGCTGGTGTCCTCGTACGCCTGATTGACCAGGCCAGAATCAACAAAACGGTGCCGCTCCACTGCACCCATGGCTTGCAGCACCTTGGGCGACGTGATGCCGGCAGCCCCCAGGCGCTGCACCATGCGTGCGCGTACCGCCGCTGAATCGAGTCCCAGGCCCGTGGGCATGGCGACTGCCTGCGGCAACCCCGTCCGCACCGCAGGCGCAGCCACCGGCTTGCCTACGCCGGGAGCCGATGGAAGAATGCGTGCCGGAAATCCGGGGCGCCGTTGCTGCATCAGCTACCTTCAGAAGCGGCGTCACCTGCCGCCAGGTGAGCGGCGGTCTGCGCCCAGTAACCCAGATTCTGGTAGTCGGTGAGATCCACTTTAAGGGGAGTGATGGACACATGCCCGTTCGACGTGGCATGGAAATCTGTGCCCTCGGCATCGTCCTTGGCCGCACCAGCGCTGCCAATCCAGTACATGACTTCACCGCGTGGGCTTTCCTGGGTAATCACCCGTTCGGCGGCGTGGCGACGCCCCAGGCGGCACAGCTTCAGGGAGCGCATCGCATGCATCGGCAGGTTGGGAATATTGATATTGAGCAGCCAGGGCGCCTCACCCACCAGCTTCCGTGCAGCCATCTGTCGAACAATTTCTGCCGCCTTTTGTGCTGCGGCCTCGATCTCGCCCCAACCTTTGTCCACCTGCGAGAACGCAATCGCCGGAATTCCAAACAGATAGCCCTCCATCGCAGCACCCACGGTGCCGGAATAGATGGTGTCGTCGCCCATGTTGGCGCCGTTATTGATGCCCGACACCACCAGGTCGGGCCTATACCCTAGCAAGCCGGTCAACGCGACGTGAACGCAGTCGGCCGGTGTGCCATTGATGTAGCGAAAACCGTTGGCCGCCGTTTGGACATACAGGGGGGAATGCAGCGTCAGCGCGTTGGACTTGGCGCTGTTGTTGTGTTCGGGCGCCACCACTTCCACATCAGCGACCTGGGCCAGTGCCGCATGGAGCGCCACGATGCCGGGAGCCTGGTAGCCATCGTCGTTGGAAATAAGTATCTTCATGGTGCGGTATCGAGTGGCTGGATTGTAGGCGCCCACCCGGTACGGCAGACCGTCATAGCGGCGTCGCTCAAGGGACATGGAGTGCCTGCGGCACAGACCTATCATTTCGGTTTGCAACGACTGGAGACACCCCTCATGCACGCATGGCTATGCACCAACCCCACTGGCGTCGAAGCCCTGGCCTGGACCGAGTTGCCCACACCGACCCCCAAGGCGGGCGAGGTTCTGGTCGAGATCAAGGCCGCCAGTCTGAACTTTCCAGACCTGCTGATGGTCCAGAACAAGTACCAGATCAAGCCACCACTGCCGTTTGTGCCCGGGGCCGAATACGCCGGCGTGGTGCAGGCCGTGGGCGAAGGTGTGACGCACCTCCAGCCGGGACAGAGCATTGCCTGCCTGTCGGGCACGGGGGGTTTTGGCACCCACACCATTGCACCGGCGGCCCTGTGCATGCCCCTGCCACCCGGTTTTTCCCATGTGGATGCAGCCGCGTTCATCATGACCTATGCCACGTCCCACCATGCCCTGGTGGACCGGGCGCAGCTCAAGGCCGGCGAGACCGTGCTGGTGCTGGGTGCCGCAGGCGGTGTGGGAACCGCTGCCATCCAGATCGCCAAGGCCCTGGGTGCCACCGTGATTGCTGCAGCCTCCACGGACGAAAAGTGCGCGCTGTGCTCCTCGATCGGTGCAGACAGCACCATCAATTACCAAAAAGAAGACCTGCGCGAGGCCGTCAAGCGCCTGACGGGCGGCAAGGGCCCGGATGTGGTGTACGACCCCGTTGGCGGCGACTTTGCCGAGCAGGCCTTCCGTTCGATCGCCTGGCGTGGTCGCTACCTGGTGGTCGGCTTTGCGGCGGGGCCTATTCCGGCACTGCCCCTGAACCTGCCCTTGCTCAAGGGCGCATCCATCGTGGGTGTGTTCTGGGGTGAGTTTGCCAAGCGCGAGCCCAAGGCCAATAGCGCCATGATGATGGAATTGGCGCAGTGGTATGCCCAGGGCAAGATCAAGCCGGTCATTGACCGCACGATGCCCATGGCTGAACTGCCCGCCGCTTTTGCCCACATGGGCTCGCGCAGCGTGCAGGGCAAGC
>NZ_BAAGQN010000010.1:120652-173685 GCF_054783455.1 Simplicispira piscis | reverse complement strand
GGCCTCTGTCACACTTGCGGCTTCCTGCATTTCCTGCCCTGGTGGCTGTTCATGGCCGAGAGACTTCCTTCGGATATCGCGCGCGAAACCCTCAAGCAACTGGCCTTGCGCAGGCTGACGCCCACGCCGGACAACTTCAGAACGTTGTACGACGAAATCTCCGGGAACATCACCCCACCGCCATTTCCTGAAGGGCAACTGCGGCAGATTTTGCGGGTGGTTCCCGGCCAGACACCCGCGCAAAAGCGCCTGCTCGGGCAATTTGAAGCCGCTGTGGCCCAGAAAGACTGGCAAGCCATGCAAAGCGTGTTTGTAGGCTACGCCAAATTAGGTGCCAGTGCACCCATCGAAGTGGGTGAGCCCGGTACTGACATGCCCGGAACCCCGGATGCATCCGCTGCCGCACCCACCACCCTCCTCACAAGGACCCCGACCACGATCCCGGACGAACTGGCCGAACAGCTGGCGCGCATGGTAGAGCACACCCTGCATGGCCTGAGCAGCGATGACGCGCGCGTTCATCTGCTTGGCGGTCAGTTGGTGAAGTTTCTGCGCCAGCCTGCGCCGCCGATCAGCACGCTGCAGATCATGCTGGCCAATTTCAGCTTCCGTCTGTCGTTCGCCACCGAAGACCAGGCCTCCGTGCGCGCCATGCTGCTGGAATTGCTGCACATGGTGTTTGGCAACATCGCCGCGCTGAGCATCGACGACCGCTGGCTTCAGGGCCAGGCCGAGGCTCTGGTGGCCGCCACCGTCCAGCCACTCACCCTGCGCCGCCTCGACGATGTGCAACGCCGTCTGAAGGATGTCATCTTCAAGCAGACCGAGGCCAAGGGCCGCATGGTCGAGGCCCAGGAGCAGATGAAGGAGATGCTTTCTACCTTTATCGAACGCCTGTCCGACATGACCCAGGCCAGCAGCGGCTACCAAAACAGGATGGAGCGCTACTCCGAGCAGATCTCGCGGGCCAGTTCGCTGGCAGAGATCACCCCGGTCCTCAAGGAACTGGTGGGTGCCACGCGCTCCTTGGCGCTGGACAGCCGCGTGGTGCGCGACGAACTCACCGACCTGCGCGGACGCGCCCAAGAGAAGCAGACCGAAATGGTGCGGCTGCAACAGGAACTTGACCGCGTGAGCACCCAAGCCCGCCACGACCCCCTCACCGGTTCGCTCAACCGCAAAGGGCTCGACGAAGTCATAGAACGCGAAATTGCGCGCGCCCACCGCACCAATACCCCGCTGTGCGTATCCCTGCTCGACGTGGACAACTTCAAGCTGATCAACGATCGGCTCGGCCATGAGTCCGGCGACGCTGCCCTGGTGCACCTGGCCGATGTGGTGCGCGAAGTCATGCGCCCGCAAGACATGCTGGCGCGCTACGGTGGCGAAGAATTTGTGGTGGTGCTGCCCGATACCGCACTGACCCAGGGCGTCGAAGCCATGCAGCGCCTGCAGCGCGAGCTGACCACGCGCTTTTTTTTGCGCAACAACGAAAAAATTCTCATCACCTTCAGCGCCGGCGTGGCCCAGCTGACCAGCACCGAAACCGCGGCCGAAGCCATCCACCGTGCTGACCAGGGCATGTACCTTGCCAAGCGCTCCGGCAAAAACCGCGTGATGCCTGCCTGACACCGCTGCGGGCACGCTTGCACAGCTTCCCCAACATGCACCAGCGCCGCCAGTTCCTGCACCTGGCCCGCAACGCCGCTGCCATGGCCGCCCTGCCCCGCTGGGCATGGGCTGGCAGCACACTGCGGCACAACCCCTTTGGCCTGGGCGTGGCCAGTGGCGAGCCTGCGCCCCAGGGCGTAGTGCTCTGGACGCGCCTGCTGCCCAGCATCTCCAACACCCCCGCCAGCCTGGCCGATACCCTCACCGTGCGCTGGGAAGTGGCCAATGACGAAGCGTTCCGCCGCATCGTGCGCCACGGCACAGCCCCCGCATTGGCTGCGCTGGGACACAGCGTGCATGTCGAGCTGACCGGCCTGGAACCCGACCGCTGGTATTACTACCGCTTCATGCTGGGCGATGCCATCAGCCGCACCGGCCGCACACGCACCGCCCCCTTGCCTGGAGCCATGCCCAGGCACCTGCGCCTGGCCTTTGCGTCTTGCCAGCGCTGGGAAGACGGCCACTATGCCGCCTGGCGGCACCTGTGCACCGACACACCCGACCTGGTGCTCTTCCTGGGCGACTACATCTACGAATACGCATCGCCCCGCGACACCACAGGCCTGGCGCGCGTACACAGCCTGCGCCACGCCACCACGCTGGCCGACTTTCGCGACCGCCATGCCCTGCACAAAAGCGACCCGCACCTGCAGGCCGCCCATGCCAGCTGCCCCTGGGCCGTGACCTGGGACGACCACGAAATACAAAACGACTACGCGGGCAGCGCAGGCAAAGGGGATCCCGCCGCCTTCCTGGCCTTGCGCAGTGCGGCCTGGCAGGCTTTTTACGAGCACATGCCGCTGCGCGCATCCAGCCTGACTGCCCGCGGTTTTGCGCTGCACCGCCGCCTGGACTGGGGCCAGCTGGCCCACATCCACTTGCTCGACACCCGCCAGTACCGCGACCTGCAAGCCTGCCGACGCCCCCGGTCGAGCGGCGCGGGTGCCGTGCGCCCGGACGACTGCGCCGCCCTGCAAGACCCGTCCCGCAGCATGCTGGGCGCCACCCAAGAGAAGTGGCTGGACCAGGGCCTGGCGTACGACGCACACACCCAGGCGCGCTGGAGCGTGCTGGCGCAAACTACCCTCTTCTCCCCGCGCCACTACCCGTCGGGACTGCACTCAACCGACACCTGGGACGGCTACCCCGCCGCACGCCAGCGCCTGCTGCACGCCATAGAGCGCCATGCACCGCGCAATACCGTGCTGCTGGGGGGCGACATCCACCAGAACTACGTCTGCCGCGTTCCCGCCCACCCCGACCGGCCAGACGGGCCCACACTGGCCAGCGAGTTCTGCGGCACCTCCATTTCTTCACGCTCGGGCACCACGCAACAGAAAGTCGATGCCGTGGCCCGCCACAACCCCCATGTTCTGCTGGCACGCTGCGACCAGCGCGGCTATGGCCTGGCCGACCTGACCCCAGCACGCTGGACCACCACCCTGCGCTGCGTGGACGACCCACTGCGCGAGGACAGCGGCGTCCACACCCTGGCGCGCTTTGTGGTGCAAGACGGCAAGCCCGGGCCTCGACAAGACGGATGAAACCGTAAAAATTGCTATTATTTTTATAGCTTTTAGCGCTTACCCTCAAAGCCTCAGAGGCCAAAAACACTGAACTTTTTGGATAACGCCATCCCCCGTTGGGCACAGCGCCACAGTGGCGTTTACCATGGCTGCCTCGCCTTGATCTCTGGAGATTGCCATGCCCCACTGCATCCCCGCGTTTCGTATCGGCCTGCTGGCCGCCGCTGCCTGGCTGGCGGGCTGCGCCAGCACCCCCGCTTTGCACTACACCGTTCCCGCACAGCCTGAGGGCGCCTCGGGCTACACCGAGAAACCCGGCTGGGCCACAGCCCAATTTGCCGTTGCGGCCGCCAACCCGCTGGCGACCGATGCGGGCTACCAGGTCCTCAAGGCTGGTGGCTCGGCCATTGACGCCGCCATCGCCGTGCAGATGGTGCTCACCCTGGTGGAACCCCAATCGAGCGGTATTGGCGGTGGCGCCTTCCTGCTGCACTCTGATGGCAAGTCGATCGAAGCCTACGATGGCCGCGAAACTGCGCCCGCCAGCGCGGACGAAAAACTTTTCCTCGATGCCAACGGCAAGCCCATGGCTTTCCATGATGGCGTGGTAGGCGGCCGCTCGGTCGGTGTGCCCGGCACCCTGCGCATGCTGGAAATGGCCCACCGCGCGCACGGCAAGATGCCCTGGGCCGCCCTGTTCCAGCCCGCCATCGTGCTGGCCAAAAGCGGTTTCAAGGTCAGCCCACGGCTGCACACCCTATTGGCGAATGAAAAATATCTGTCGAAGGACCCCGTGGCGGCAGCGTATTTCTATGACGCTAGCGGAAAGCCCTGGCCCGTGGGCCATGTGCTGAAGAACCCCGAACTGGCCGCCGTTCTGCACAACATTGCCACCGAAGGCAGCCGCGCGCTGCACGAAGGGCCGCTGGCCCAGGCCATCGTCGATAAAGTGCGTAAACACCCCAGCAACCCCGGCCAGCTCTCTTTGGCCGACCTGGCGGGCTACCAGCCCAAAAAGCGCGAGGCGCTGTGCCACGACTACCGCGCCCGCGCCCACGACTATCTGCTTTGCGGCTTTCCACCGCCCAGCTCAGGCGCCCTTGCCATCGGGCAAATCCTGGGCATCCTGAACCAGACCCAGGCCGCCACCCTGCCGCTGGACCAGGGCCTGCCATCACACCAGTGGCTGCACCTGTACACCGAGGCCTCGCGCCTGGCTTTTGCTGACCGCGCCCTGTACGTGGCCGACCCCGACTTTGTGCAGCCCCCGGGCGGCAGCTGGATGAGCCTGCTCGACCCTGCCTACCTGGCCGAACGCGCCGCGCTGATAGGCGCGCAAAGCATGAAAGTGGCGCAGCCCGGCACCCCCGGCGCCCTCAAAACCAGCCAGGCCCCCATGCCCGAGCAGCCCGAATACGGCACCAGCCACATCAGCATTGTGGACAGCCAGGGCAACGCGCTGGCCATGACGACCACCATCGAAGACGCCTTTGGCTCCCGGCAGATGGTGACCACCAACACGGCCCGCAGCGGGGGCTTTTTGCTGAACAACGAGCTGACCGACTTCAGCTTTGCCCCCACCGACGCGCAAGGCCAGCCCATTGCCAACCGCGTGCAGCCTGGCAAGCGCCCCCGCTCGTCCATGGCGCCCACGCTGGTGCTCGACAAGGCCACGGGCCAGGTGCTGATGAGCGGGGGCAGCCCGGGTGGCGCGCTCATCATCCACTACACGGCCAAGACCCTGTACGGCGTGCTCAACTGGGGGCTGACCCCACAAAAGGCCATCGACCTGCCCAACTTTGGGTCACTCAACGGCCCATCGCTGCTGGAGGAAAACCGCTTTCCTGCGGCCACCGTGCAGGCGCTGCGCGAGCGCGGCGCCGAGGTGCGCGAGATGAACATGACCAGCGGCCTGCAGGCCATTACCCGCGGCCAGGCCCATGGCAAAACCCTGTGGCTGGGCGGTGCAGACCCCCGGCGCGAGGGTGTGGTCATGGGGGATTAATTTTGATAAAAACAGGCTCCAGCACTTTATGGTTAAGCGCCGGCAGCTACAAATAAAATAGCAAAAAATCCCTACACGCCCAGCACGGCCGTGCAGGGCGGGTCAGACATCAATGGCGTCAGCCGACCCGGCGCGCTTGCGCAATTCAAACTTCTGGATCTTGCCGGTGCTGGTCTTGGGCAACTCGCCCATTACCACCGCACGCGGCACCTTGAAGCCAGCCAGGTGTTTCTTGCAGTGCGCCACGATGTCTTCCGGCGTGGTTTGCGCGCCCAATTTCAGTTCAACGAAGGCGCACGGCGTTTCACCCCACTTGGCATCGGGCCGCGCCACCACGGCAGCGGCGAGCACGTCGGGGTGGCGGTAAAGCACGTCTTCCACTTCGATGGACGAGATGTTCTCGCCGCCCGAGATGATGATGTCCTTGCTGCGGTCCTTGATCTTGATGTAGCCATCGGGGTATTGCACGGCCAGGTCGCCGCTGTGGAACCAGCCACCGGCAAACGCTTCTTCGGTCGCCTGCGGGTTCTTCAGGTAACCCTTCATGGCGATGTTGCCCTTGAACATGATCTCACCCATGGTTTCGCCGTCCTGTGGCACGGGCTGCATGGTTTCGGGGTTGAGCACGCGCACATCGCGCTCCAGGTGGTAGCGCACACCCTGGCGGGCATTGAGCCGGGCGCGTTCACCAATGTCCAGTGCATCCCAGGCGGCATGCTTGGCGCACACCGTGGCGGGGCCATATACCTCGGTCAGGCCGTAGACATGGGTCAGGTCGAACCCCATCTTCTCCATGCCTTCGATCATGGAAGCCGGTGGTGCAGCGCCCGCCACCATGGCCTGGATACCCGCGGGGACACCCGTCTTCATGGCCTCGGGTGCGTTGACGAGCAGGCCGTGCACGATGGGCGCACTGCAGTAATGCGTGACGCCGTGGTTGCGCATGGCGTCAAAAATCGACTGCGCATCCACACGGCGCAGGCACACGTTGACACCCGCGCGCGCCGCCACCGTCCACGGAAAGCACCAGCCGTTGCAATGGAACATGGGCAGCGTCCACAGGTACACCGCGTGCTTGGGCATGTCCCACTCCAGCACGTTGCTGATGGCGTTGGCCGCCGCGCCCCGGTGGTGGTAGACGACGCCCTTGGGGTTGCCCGTGGTGCCACTGGTGTAGTTGAGCGCAATGGCATCCCACTCGTCGCCCGGCAACTCCCAGGCGAACCGGGCATCCCCCGTGGCCAGAAAAGCTTCGTAGGTGGTGCTGCCCAGTGTTTGGCTGGCTGGGCCATACAGGGCATCCTCCACATCGATCACCAGCAGCGGCGCCGTGCTTTGGCGCAGGGCCAGGGCCTTGGCCATGACGGGGGTGAACTCCGGGTCCACGATCACGGCCTTGGCCTCGCCGTGGTCCAGCATGAAGGCGACGGTCTCCGGATCCAGCCGGGTATTGATGGCGTTGAGTACCGCGCCCGCCATGGGCACCCCAAAGTGCGCCTCCACCATGGGCGGGGTGTTGGGCAGCATGACGGCCACGGTATCGTTCTTGCCAATGCCGCTGCGCTGCAGGGCGCTGGCCAGCTGGCGGCAGCGGGCATAGGTTTGCGCCCAGGTCTGGCGCAAGCTGCCGTGCACGATGGCCAGGCGTTCCGGGTACACCTCGGCCGTACGCTCGATGAAGCCCAGGGGCGACAGGGGCGCAAAGTTGGCCGCATTGCGGGGCAGGTTCTGGTCAAAGATGGAAGTCATGGGTAGTGCTCAGGAGGAAATGTGACTTTAAGACAGGCCATTGCGGCGGTTCATTTTGACCCGGTACATGGCAGCGTCGGCGCTGGCCAGCAGGGTATGGGCATCCTGCGCATCGCGCGGGAACAAACTGAGGCCCACACTGGCGCGCACGGCATAGGGTGTGCCCTGGATATCCAGTGGCTGCTCAAAGGCCTGCTGCAGCTTGAGGGCAATCTGCTCGGCGGCGGCTTCAGAATCGACGTTCTCGCACAGCACGGTAAATTCATCGCCGGCCAGTCGGGCCACGGTATCCACCTGGCGCACCGCCTCCAGAATCACCCGCGCCGTCGCCTTGAGCACAGCGTCGCCCACAGCATGGCCCAGGTTGTCGTTGATCGGCTTGAAATCGTCCAGGTCTACAAACAACAACACGCAGGGCCGGGTGCTGCGCCGCGACATCTCCAGCGCCTGTGTCAGCCGCTGCTCAAACATGCGGCGGTTGGGCAGGCCGGTCAAGGGGTCGTGGTAAGCCAGGTGCTCCATGGCGTCGCGGCTGGCATTGAGTTCGGCCATCTGCAGGCTGATCTGCTGTTCCATATCGCTGAAACTGCGGGCCAGGTCGCCCAATTCATCGTGCCGCCGCACCGGCAGCTCCCCATGCGCGCGCCCCTGCGAAAACGCCCGGGTCGCCCGCACCACCGCCTGCAGTGGCCCGGTCACCACACGGGACACCCAGGCCGCCAGCAGCACCCCTGCCAGGCACAGCGCCAGCAGCACTTTGAGAATGCTCTGCCCCAACCCACCCACGTCGCTCTGGATCACAGCCATGGGCTGCGACAAACCCACGACCAAAAACCGGCCATCTTCCTGAAACCCCAACGGCATGCGCACAAAAGCCAGCACCTGGGGGTTGCCATCATTGCCCAAATGCTCCAACACCACCTGGCGGCTTTCTCCCTGAAGAATTTGCCCAATCCCGGGCATGCTTTCCTGCGCCAGAATGCGTTGCCCGCGATCAAACCCATAGGTCTGCTGCCGATCGGAATGCGCCAAAAAATCGCCCCAGCGGTTGGTCAGGTAAAAAGCATAGGGCGGCGGAAGGCCTGCGCTGAAGTTGGCAAAAAACCCGCCAGCAGCCACCCGGATGACGACCACGCCCAGCACGCGCCCGTCCTGCACGACATTGGCCGCCATGTTGAACACGGGCTGCTCCGTGCCCTGGTCTGCACCACCTTCATGGTTGAGACCAAACTCGGACATATAAATGGAGTTGGCATCGAGCTTCAGCGTTTCGAAAACGAACGGGAAATGGGCTTTTTCCTGCAGCGCATCGCCCTCGACGCGCACCAGCCCCATACCGGAACGCTCCACGCGCACGAGTTCCAGGCCGTGGTCTTGCGCGCTGATCCATCGGATCTGCAGGTACGAAGGCCGCGCCACCAGCATGGCCTTGAAGGCGCTGGCAAGCCGGTCCCTTTCCAGCACCTGCGCATGCACATCGCCCGGCGCAACGACGGCCTGGGTTTGCGCCACCAGGGATGCCAGCATGGCCGTATCGCGCGCCACGCTGCCAAACCCGGTCTGCATATGTTGCGTCAGAATCTGCGTGGCCACCAACAGAGAGCTGCGAGCCCGGTCGTTGAGCACGTCGCGGCCTGCCACAAAGGTGAAATAACCCACCAACAACGCCGCAATGATGCTGAAACCAGCCAGCAGCAGCCCCAGGCGAAAACCGATGGTCCAGCGCATGCGTCAGAACCTTTCGGGCCGGTCGCCCGAGACAATGCGCTGCCACAGCCTTTGCCGCCGCTCGGCATCTCCCACAGGCTCCAGCCAAAGGATGGGCCCCTTCACAGCGTCTCCCGCCAGCGCTTCTGGTTCTTCCAGCGTATTGGCCAGCCCCTGGCGGCGCGTCAGTTCACGGCCCACCTGCAGTTCAAGCATGTAGTTGATCCACTGCGCAGCCAGGGTCTGCTGCCTGGAGCGGCTGGAAATAGCCCAGCAATCGAGCCATGCCAGCGCTCCCTCGCGGGGCACCACATAGCCGACATCCAGCCCGGCGTCCCGGAACAGCTTGAGTTGCTGCTGGCCATAGTTGGCATGCATCACCGCCACCCCATGTCGGCGGAACAAGTCCAGCGACTCTTCGGGCAGGTTGTAGAACGACAGCAGGTTGCGGCGCAGCGCGACCAGGTCCCGTGACACGGCACCCCACTGCGCCGGGTCCACGCGAAAAGGGGACATTCCCTGGTGCAGGGCCGCCAGCGAAAAAGCATGGCTGCTGCCGTCAAAGGCGAGCACGCGCCCTTGCCAGCGCGGATCCCACAGTACGGCCACCGAATCGGGGGGCTCTGGCAACTGCTGGCGGTCATAGATCAGCCCCATTTCAGAGTAGGTATAGGGCAGTGCATACACCAGCCCTTGCCGCGTGATACCGGCAATGGCATCAAGCTGGCGAAAACGGGGCAGTTGCCGCGCCGCATTGGGAATGTCGGCCATGGGCAGGGGCGCCAGTTGCTGCAGTTCCACAAAACGGGCGATCTCGACCGTATTGGCGGCCACCACATCAAAGGCCGGCGCCTTGGTGTCTGCCAGTTTGGCGCGTAAAACATCGTCCGACCCCACAATGGTGACCTCTACCCGCACGCCATGGCGTTTTTCAAACACCGCCACCAGGTCCGGGTCGGCATAGCCGGACCAGGTCAGCACCCGCAAGGTGGTGGGCGCCGCCTGCACCGAGCCCGCCAGCAAGGCCCACACCAACGCCACCCAAACGGGCAGAACCCACCAGCACCGCATCCGGATCGCGTTCAACGACATGCACAGTCCTTGGGGTGTAACCATAAGCAACGACAAGTTTACGCGGACAATACCCGGGTGACGATCCCTCAGTCTTTCATCCAGGAACTGCTTGCGCGCGTTGACGTGGTAGAGATCGTCGGCCGCTACGTTCCGCTGAAAAAAGGCGGCGCCAACTTTATGGGACTGTGTCCCTTCCATGGCGAAAAATCCCCTTCTTTCAGCGTCAGCCCATCCAAGCAGTTCTACCATTGTTTTGGTTGCGGCAAGAACGGGAATGCCATCGGTTTTCTCATGGAACACGCCGGCATGGGCTTTGTCGAGGCCGTTCAGGACTTGGCACAGCAAGTTGGTTTACAGGTTCCGGACGATGACGTATCGCCCCAGGAAAAAGAACGCGCCGCCGCCGCGCGGCAAAAGCAGGCCACGCTCACCGATGTGCTGGAGAAGGCCGCCCAGGCCTACCGTGGCCAATTGCGCGTATCCCAGCGGGCCATTGCCTATTTCAAGGCGCGCGGAGTCTCCGGCGCAGTGGCCCGCAGCTACGGGCTGGGCTATGCACCCGAAGGCTGGCGCAACCTGGCCAGCGTGTTTCCCCAATACGACGACCCGCTGCTCGAAGAAAGCGGGCTCGTCATCGTCAACGCGGACGACGGCGACAAGCGCTACGACCGTTTTCGCGACCGGGTGATGTTTCCCATCCGCAACGTCAAAGGCGAATGCATCGGCTTTGGCGGGCGGGTGCTGGGCGACGACAAGCCCAAATACCTCAACTCCCCCGAAACCCCGGTATTCCACAAGGGGCGCGAACTGTATGGCCTGTTCGAGGCGCGTACCGCCATCCGGGAACAGGGCTACGCGCTGGTGACCGAGGGCTACATGGACGTGGTGGCGCTGGCACAGCTGGGTTTTCCCAACACAGTGGCCACCCTGGGCACCGCCTGCACCCCCGACCATGTGCAAAAACTCCTGCGCTTTACGGAGGCAGTGGTGTTCAGCTTCGATGGCGACAATGCGGGCCGCCGCGCCGCCCGCAAGGCACTCGACGGCGCCCTGCCCCATGCCAGCGACACACGCAGCATCAAGTTTCTTTTCTTGCCCCCCGAGCACGACCCGGACAGCTTTGTGCGCGCCCATGGCAGTGACGCCTTCGCCCGCCTGATCGGCGATGCCGTGCCCCTGAGCCGTTTCCTGGTCGATGCCGCCAGCGAGGGCTGCGACCTGGGCACCACCGAAGGGCGAGCCCACATGGCGAGCAACGCACGCCCCTTGTGGAGCCTGCTGCCCGACGGCGCACTCAAGCGGCAACTGCTGGGCGAACTGGCAGAACTGGCGCAACTCGACGTGCGCGACCTGTCCGATCTGTGGCAACAAGCCCATGCACGCGAAGCAACCCGGCGCCCTGCCGCCCCAGCGAGCGACGCCGCCCCTCACTGGGACCATCCTCCCCCCGATACAGGCTGGTTTGCACCCAGCGATGCAGGCTATGGAAAGCCCACCGGACGCAAGAGCGGCGATTGGAAAAACAGCCGCGGGCCCCGCAAAAACGCCAGCCCCTGGCCGCCCCAGCCACGCATGCCGCGCAGCCCCGCCACAGGCCGCATCGATCACGCCGCGCGGCTGCTGCTGTCCCACATGGATTTTCTCGAGCACCTGGGCCATGAGGACCACGCTGTGCTATGCGCCCAGCCCGCACCCCATGGCCTGCTCTTCGCCTGGCTGGAAGACCAGTTCCACAACCAGGGCGCCCAGCCCTGGGCCGTGCTGCGCGAGAGCCTGCGGGGCCATGCCTGCGAAGACCTGGCACAGAAGGTGATGACCGGGTCACACGCCCAGACCGAGGGTGACCTGCAGGAATTACGCCTGGAGCTGCGCGACCTGCTCGACCGCATGCTGATCGACGACATCAAGGAACAGCAAAAGACGTTGATCGCGCAGGCAACCCAAGACCCGAGTGCGCTCGAGCGCTACCGCACACTGGAACAAAAACGTAACGCCTTGCAAACAAAAATGGGCAGCCCGTCTTGAAATTTCCTGCTCTTGGTATAATTTAGGGTTGATCGGCAAGAGCGACAGCAGCACCTCCGGGCCGGGCCACCGTGACACACACGCACAATCGCCCAACATACCGCAAGGACTGCACTCCAAATGTTCGCCCAGACATCTTGCCTTTAAGGGTTTACCCCTCGAACCGCAAAGGCTCTGCCTTTGCCGTATCTCCCGCGCCGGAATCCGTGGCGCTTGCGTTTTCTTTGTTTCCTTTTTGATTCTGAGGTTGTCCATGCCCGCTCAAAAGCCCGCGAAGTCGCCCAAGTCCACCCCCGGCACCGCCGCCAAGGCCGCTTCCGCAACTGCCAAGAAACCACCAACCAAGACTGCAACGCCCGCCAAGAAGAGCGCCGCAGTGGCCCCGGTGGTCAAGAAAGCCAAAACTGTGCCCGTGACCAAGCCTTCCGCCAAGATAACCGCTACCGAAGAAACCAAGACCACCCGCGCCAAGACCGCGGTGGAAGCCGACGCGACTGAAACGCCCAAAAAGCGCCCGGGGCGCCCTGCCAAAGCCGCAGGTGACGCCACGACCAAAGCCCCGGCCAAGCGCGGACGCAAACCCAAGGCCGGCGCTGAATCGGTCGATAGCGACGACGCCGATCTGTCCGACATCGAATCCGACCTGGAAGGCGAAGTCGAGGAAAGCACCGAGACAACGGCCACGGTCGAAAAGGTCAAACCCCTGCGCATGAAAATCAGCAAGGCGAAAGAACGCGCCTTGATGAAGGAATTCGGCCTGGACGAGACCGTGCTGTCCGAAGAAGACATGGCCAAGCGCCGTTCGCGCCTCAAGACCCTGATCAAGCTGGGCAAAACGCGCGGCTACCTCACGCACGGCGAAATTTCCGACCACCTTCCCGACAAGCTGGTGGACCAGGAAACGCTGGAAGTCGTGATTTCGATGCTCAACGACCTGGGCGTGGCGGTGTACGAGCAAACGCCCGACGCCGAGCAGCTTCTGGTCACCAACACCGCCCAGACCGCGTCCACCGAAGAAGAAGCCGAAGAAGCCGCCGAAGCCGCCCTGTCTACCGTGGACAGCGAGTTTGGCCGCACGACCGACCCCGTGCGTATGTACATGCGCGAGATGGGTACGGTCGAGCTGCTCACCCGCGAAGGCGAAATCGAAATCGCCAAGCGCATCGAAGGCGGCCTGATGGCCATGATGGAAGCCATCAGCGCATCCCCGGCCACGATTGCCGAAATCCTCAACATGGGCGAGGACATCCGCGAAGGCAAGGTTGTCATCACAACCATCGTTGACGGTTTCTCCAACCCCAACGAGGCCGACGACTACGTGGCCGAGGAAGACTTTGACGAGTTCGACGAAGAAGACGACGACGACGGCAAGGGCGGCAGCAAAGCCCTGACGAAAAAGCTCGAAGAACTCAAAAATGAAGCGCTGCGCCGTTTCGACAGGATGCGCGAGCTGTTCGAGAAGGTCCACAAGATCTACGACAAGGAAGGCTATGGCACACCAGCGTATGTCAAGGCGCAAAGCGCCCTGTCCGCCGAGCTGATGACCATCCGCTTCACCGCCAAGACCATCGAAAAGCTGTGCGACATGGTGCGCGGCCAGGTCGACGACGTGCGCAAAAAAGAGCGTGAACTGCGCCGCATCATCGTGGACAAGTGCGGCATGCCGCAGGAAACCTTCATCAAGGACTTCCCAGCCAACCTGATCAACCTCAAGTGGGTCGAAAAGCAGGCAACCGCTGGCAAGCCCTGGAGCACGGTGATGGGCCGCAACATTCCACCCATTCAGGACCTGCAGCAAAAGCTGATGGACCTGCAAGCGCGCGTGGTGGTGCCGCTGGCCGAGCTCAAGGGCATCAACAAGCGCATGAACGAAGGTGAAGCCACCTCGCGCGACGCCAAGAAAGAGATGATCGAGGCCAACCTGCGCCTGGTGATCTCGATTGCCAAGAAGTACACCAACCGTGGCCTGCAATTCCTCGACCTGATCCAGGAAGGCAACATCGGCCTGATGAAGGCGGTGGACAAGTTCGAATACCGCCGTGGCTACAAGTTCTCGACCTACGCCACCTGGTGGATCCGCCAGGCCATCACGCGCTCGATCGCCGACCAGGCGCGCACCATCCGCATCCCGGTGCACATGATCGAAACCATCAACAAGATGAACCGCATCTCGCGCCAGCACCTGCAAGAGTTTGGCTTCGAGCCCGACGCCTCCGTGCTGGCCGAGAAGATGGAAATCCCCGAGGACAAGATCCGCAAGATCATGAAGATCGCCAAGGAGCCGATCTCGATGGAAACCCCCATCGGCGACGACGACGACAGCCACCTGGGCGACTTCATCGAGGACGGCGCCAACACCGCTCCCATCGACGCTGCCATGCAGGCGGGCCTGCGCGACGTGGTCAAAGACATCCTCGACGGCCTGACACCGCGTGAAGCCAAGGTGCTGCGCATGCGCTTTGGCATCGAGATGTCTACCGACCACACGCTGGAAGAAGTGGGCAAGCAGTTTGACGTGACGCGCGAACGCATCCGCCAAATCGAAGCCAAGGCGCTGCGCAAGCTCAAGCACCCCAGCCGGTCAGATAAACTTCGCAGCTTCATCGACTCGCTTTAATGCACTGCGCGGCAAATGCGCGGTGCCCATCAGAGATGATCCAGCCACGCATTTTCAAGGCCGCTTTCTTTTTTTTCGTTGCCGCAGTGGTGCTCGGTATTTACATACCGGGCCTGCACAACGAATTACTCTTTGACGATCTCCGACTCAAAGACACCATATTTGGCAATTACGGTGGCCTGTTGGAATTCAAACAACGCCTGCTTTCGTATGGCAGTTTTGTCTGGATACAACAAATGTTCGGCGAAGGCTGGTGGAAGCAGCGGGCAGTCAACCTGTTGCTGCACGGAGGCGTCGCAGGAGCGCTGTATCTGCTGACGCGCGACCTTTTACGCAGTGCAAAGTTTCCGCAACCACTGGAGTCAGCCCCGCAGTTTGTAGCCTCACGCGAGGCCGCCGTGGCGGTGGGGATTGCACTCTTTGCCGTCAACCCCATGGCCGTGTACGCCGTAGGTTACCTAGTCCAGCGCTCCATTGTCATGGCGACACTGTTCGCGGTGCTGGCGTGCTGGTTCTTTGTACGTGGCCTGCTCAACCAGCGACCTTATTGGTACGTACTGGCATTGCTGAGTTACTTGTGTGCCGTACTCTCTAAAGAGCATGCCGTCATGACAGCAGCCATGGCGGTACCGCTCTACATATACATCAAGCGCCCCGGCTGGAAAACCACTGCCATCGTGGTAGGCATCAGCCTTGCGCTGCTGGGCACCATTACGGCCGCAATGCTAGCCACCTATGGCAACATTTTAGGCCGCTTGTTTGATGACCAGTCTATTCAATATGCGTTGCAACTAGAGAAAATGAGCCCGGGTATTACTGAGCGCATGTATCCCCTGAGCATCTTGAATGAAGCTGCGCTCTTCTTTGTGTATGGCACGCTGTGGTTCTTACCCAATGTCTTGTGGATGTCCGTTGACCTGCGGCCAGCGTTCCCCACGTCATTTACCTATATGCCGCAACTGTTGGGGGCCATTGCTTATATCGCCCTTTTGATTGCGACCATTTATTATTTCTTCAAAAACAAAAATGTTTTTGGATTGATTGCACTCTTACTGTTTTTTCCGCTAATTTTGTTTTTTACAGAATTTTCTACAGTATGGGTGCAAGACCCTCTTGTTTTATACCGTAGCTATCTCTGGGCCATAGCGTTCCCAGGTTTGGTTGCCATCGCTCTGATCAGATTAAAACCAAAAACAATCTACGCGATCGGTACAGTTTTAGCCCTTGCCTTCGGGGGATTGGCCCTTGAACGCAGTCTGAGTTTGCAGAGCGAATTCACAGCCTGGAACGATGCCGCAGAAAAAATCGACCCCAATGCACCGGCAAATGCAGTGGGACGCCACCGCCCATTTCTCAATTTGGGTGTTTATCATGCGGGAAACAGTGCCTACCACCTGGCATATAATAATTTTGCCACAGCCCAAAAATTGGGGGCGTTGAGTGGCACCGCGCTTTTCAACATGAGTGGTATTTTACAAAAGCAAAAAAAACCAAAGGAAGCATTGACAGTCCTTCAAGAGGCGGAGTCCCAAGGCTTCGATGCAATGACCTCGCTGCACTTTCAAAAAGGCGAATCCCAATTGGCACTGGGCCAACCGGTAGAAGCCCTGAACAGCTATACCGCTGCGCTAGAAAGCACAGACAAAAATTCAATTCCTGAAGAACTCAATAACTTCAAAAAGCACATTCGCAGTAAACATGCCCATATTGCGCTCACCATACAAAAATACGACGTTGCAGCTGAAGACTACCGTCTGCTCCTTCAAACCGAACCAGGCTCCGTAAAATACCAGTATGGCCTAGCACAGTCTTATAGTGGCCAAGGTAAAACCAAAGAATCACTGGCAATTTTCGATCAACTGATTGCCACAAACCCTAGCGCTGCCATGCACCATGGTCGGGCAATGGCCTATTTCAAGGCGGGCAACAAAACCGCTGGGCTCAAAGACCTTGACCAAGCCATTGCCCTGGATCCTCAAAATTCAATCTATCAGCGTATCCGCATCCAGATTTCCGCTGGAATGGAAGTGCGCTGACCCCAAGCATGGCTCTCACCGTTTTGCACATTGGCAAGTTCTTCCCACCCCACATGGGGGGGATGGAAGTTTTTCTAGCCGACCTGATTCACGAGCAACGAAAAAATGGCATGAATGCCCATGCCCTGGTGCATGGCAACCCACTGCCCGATGATCCCGAATGGATCATCCGTGTCCCTGTGCAAGCCACCCTCATTTATGCCCCCATCGCGATAGGGTTTAGAAAAGCGCTCGCACAAGCCATCCAAAAAATCCAACCCCAAGTGCTTCATCTGCACATGCCCAATAATTCTGTTTTTTGGGCATTGACGCTTGCTGATGCACGCGAAATACCGTGGGTGGTTCACTGGCAATCCGATGTGGTTGCATCCCGCATTAAGTTTGCAGTCAGGTTAGCCTACCAGCTGTACCGCCCTTTCGAGCAAGCCGTGCTGGACCGCGCAGAGAGAATCATCGTTACATCTCCGCCATACCTGCAAGCCAGCGCCCCACTTGCACGCTGGCACAGCAAATGTGCCGTGGTACCACTGGGGCTGAACACAGACCTTCTGCCCCCCCATACCCTTGGTTCAACAACCACAAGCCCGTGGCGCAGCGGCACGCTTCGGCTGCTTTCCATTGGACGATTGGCCTACTACAAAGGGTTTGAAACCTTGATTCAGGCGGTGGCCGAAATGCCTGGGGTAGAGCTGATCATTGCAGGCGAAGGCGAATCCAGGGAGACCTTGGAGCGGTTGATTCAAACAATCACCGCGCCCAACACCACGCCAAATATTCGCTTGCTGGGCCATGTGACTGATCAACAAAAAAATGCGTTGTTGAGCAGTTGCGACATTTTTTGCCTGGCTTCCAGAGAGCGCACCGAAGCGTTTGGCATGGTGTTGCTTGAAGCAATGACCCACTCTCGCCCATGCATTGGCTCCAACCTGCCTGGCTCGGGTTTGCCATGGGTGGTAACGCAGGCAAACGCCGGCCTGCTGGCCGAGCCCGAAGACATACCAAGCTGGAAAATGGCAATTAGCCAACTACAGCAAAACCCCGCGCAGCGACAAAGGCTTGGCGAGTCTGGTTTTAAAGCATTACATGAACAGTTTTGCATTCAAGTCTGCGCAACCCGCGTAGCCAATCAATACGCCATTGCCACCTCTGGCACAAACCCGCCCGCCTCTGACAAGGGCATACTGATTGTGATTCCTGCCAAGAATGAAGCAGCCACCATTGGCGCCATGCTCGCCAACCTGCAATCAGCGGGCTGGAACGACATCGTAGTCATTGATGATCAGAGCGACGATGGCACCGGCGCCATTGCCCGCAACGCCGGCGCCCATGTGTTGCAACCCGTTTTACCTGTGGGCGCCTGGGGTGGCATGCAGGCAGGCATACGCTACGGGCTGAGCCATGGCTACCAAGCCGTCATCACCATGGATGCTGACGGGCAGCATGAAGTGGATGAAATCCCCACGCTGCTGGCAGCGCGCGCGCAATCAGACGTCGTGATCGGCTCCTTCCCTGAACGCGCCAGCAAACTCCGCAGAATGGCCTGGCACTTGTTTCGCCAACTGGCGGGCTTTGATTTGCGGGACCTGACTTCGGGTTTTCGGCTCTACAACCGCAAAGCCATGGCTGTGCTGGCCTCTCGCGAAGCCTCGCTGCTTGATTACCAGGATCTGGGCGCATTGCTGCTGGTGCGCCGCGCGGGCCTGCAAATCGAGGAGGTACCCGTCTCCATGAATGTGCGCAGCGCAGGTACATCGCGCATCTTTCATTCTTGGCTGAGCGTAGCGCGGTACATGGCAGCTACTACATTGCTGTGCCTGGCGCGCTGGCGGGTAGTGAAGCGCCGCTGATACGGGCACACTGTTAGAGCACCGCATAGCCAGCATGAGCAATTGCGCCAATCACGACTTACCCTTATTGTCACATCGGCTGCTCACAGATACATTTCGTATAGATTTGCGGGAAGTATTTTTCAGCCCGTCGTCCCAGTCGATGCAGGCACTACATTTTACTCAAACCCACGATTAATATTGCTTGCCTCCTTTATAAGATCAATTCTTTTGCAATTGCATTTTATCTATCAAAACATAATCATTAAAAATCACATTTCCAGCAAAGCCAAAATGGAGGTGACAGGCATGGCAGCAATCCGTTGCCACACCCATACCAGCTATTGATTTTTCAAATATTGACCAGCTGATGCATACGCATTCGTTCCGCGAAAAGCAGACCGCTTCGCCTGGCCCAGTTAACAATATTAAATTATGGTGAATCCATGAAACTCAACATAACCAAGCTCTTGATTATATCAACATGCTTAATTTTAGGGACAATTGCGAACTCGACTTGGGCTGGCCCTGCATCACCGGACATTCTAACTATTGAGCAGCCTGATGGGGCAATAAAACTAATCAACAAAGGCGATGAATATCAAGGATGGACAGAAACCATCAATGGCTACACTGTTATTCAAAATGCATCTGGAAATTTTGAATATGCAGAAAGAGCGGCAAATGGATCACTCGTTCCTTCAGGCATTCTCATCGCGCCTGCCCGAGAACTGCTTAACCAAGGCGCCCCTAATTCTATCCCTTTTGAAAAAAGTCTCCGTCCGCCACGTCGCACCGATATTGAACGGCAAAACGCAGATGATCGAAATAGCCTGCGACCAAGTACGAGCACCCAAGGACCCGTCAGCGGGCCATGGACACCTTATCCTGCATCTGGCACACGCAAGCTACTTGTTATTCTGGTAGAGTTTTCTAATCGTACACTCGCAACTACACCAAACGATTGGTATAGCACACTTTTCGACACCACTACAAATGCAAAGTCAGTGGTTAATTATTATAAAGAAAATTCTTTTGGCAAGCTAACAATCTACCCAGCAGAACACACTCAAGTGGGATCCCCCTCCGGGATTGTCAAAGTTACGTTGCCGCAAGCACATCCTAATTGCGGGAGCAGCTGCACATATATTACGGAAACAACTTGGATTCAGGCCGCATTAAACCAAGCATCAATTTCTGTCAATTTCAATGCCTTCGATACTAATAATAATGGGGCCATTGATAATTCAGAACTGGTCGTTTACTTTATTTTGGCTGGATATGAACGCTCAGGATCGCCAAAGACCCCAAATGTGTGGGCTCATGCATGGGGAGGCTCTGGTGTTACGGCTGGTTCCAAAAATTTTACAAAATGGGCGCTTAATGGTGAATTAAACAACGGAGACCTGCGCCACCCCAATGGAGTTATCGCACATGAACTCGGACATTCTATGGCCGGGCTTCCAGATTTATATGACACAGCGGGCTACAACGAGGGGCTTGGTGTATTCTCTCTCATGGCCGGCGGAAGCTGGGGTAAATCCAACAGCGACACATCCAGTGGGGACACACCTGTAGGGCTGGATGCTTGGTCGAGAACCTACCTGGGGTGGGCATCGCCCAGAGTACCATCAAGCAACGGTACAGCACTCAGTTTTCCAGCTCCACTCACCGCTGAAACCGCGCCAGTTAAGCTTGTGAATTCATCCGTTAGCACGACAGAATATTTTCTTGCAGAGAATAGAATCCCATCCCGGTGGGATCTTGGGATGCAGTCACAGTTGGGTGATTTGTGGGCTGGCGGATTACTAATCCAACACATTGATATCAACATTGGTAATTCTTCTAACAATGGCACCGCCGGTAGCAATGATATAAATAAATATGTGCCAGGCGCACATCAGGGCGTCATGGCTGAAGAAGCAACGAACCAATGCTCACTCGTTGCATTATCGAACTCCTCCCGCGGATGCCGCGGCGTACTTTTTTTCAGCGGGAACAACTCTGCATTCGGAAAAACCACATCACCTAATAGCAACCTTTATAACGGAACACAGACCTCAAGAGGACTGTCGAATATATCAACTCCGTCTGCATCAATGTCTGCGATATTTGAAGGAGACCCTTCGCCCACATTCAAACTGGGTGATTTTAATTTTGATGGAAAGTCAGATATTCTTGTTGAAAACTCTATTACTGGTTCAAAAGGTATCTGGTACATGAATGGCCCTTCAATTATCAGCGGGCAGGAATTTGTGACGACACCTCCAGATTGGAAAATGACTGGGGTTGGTGATTTTAATTCCGATGGAAAATCAGATATTGTTGCAGAAAACTCAACAACCGGAGAAAGAGGCATTTGGTACATGAATGGCTCAACAATCGTCAGCGGGCAAGTTTTCGCTACAGTTTCAACGAGCTGGAAAATTGTCGGAACTGGAGATTTTAATTACGATGGCAAAATAGATATTTTGGTGGAAAACTCAACAACCGGAGAAAGAGGCATCTGGTATATGAATGAATCTACAATCGTCAGCGGGCAAGTTTTCGCTACAGTTTCAACGAGCTGGAAAATTGTCGGAACTGGGGATTTTAATTACGATGGAAAAATAGATATTTTGGTGGAAAATTCAACAACCGGAGAAAGAGGCATCTGGTATATGAACAACTCTATAATTACCAGCGGACAAGTTTTTTCTACAGTTCCAGCAAATTGGAAAATTACCGGAACTGGAGATTTTAATTACGATGGCAAGATTGATATTTTGGTAGAAAATTCATTAACAGGAGAAAAAGGTATTTGGTTTATGAACGGAGCAAGCATAGGAAGCGGCTCTGTCTTTGTTACGGCTTCAACCGACTGGAAAATATCTCAATAAACTTCATTACTTTTTTCATAAAAAACCCAGCATTGCTGGGTTTTTTATTTTTCAATGATTTTTAAATGAAAATAATCAATATTCTATATATTCAAAAGCAGAATGCCGCATATATTCATGACTATACAGATAAATGCTATTTTTAGAGAGATCATGAATCCCTCCTGCATTGTGATTCTTGATTGAATGCATCTCCTTGCTCAGGCCACAGACCGATACACCTCTGTGGTCTGCGCAAGGCAGCGCTCCCAAGTCAGCACACCCGCGCGTGCCAAGCCGCGATCAGTGGCACCAGCCCGCCATGGTGCGTCTTCTATCAGACGCGCCAGTTTCGCCCGGATTGCCTCCACATCATCAGGATCAACCAGCAGAGCAGCACCATCGGTCACCTCGGGCATGCACGAGCGATCAGAGGTCAGCACCGGCACGCCCGATGCCATGGCCTCCAGCAGGGGCAGGCCAAAACCTTCATAAATCGAGATCATGGCAAAGGCGTGCGCCCCGGCGTAAATGGCGGGCAGGTCTGCCTGGGGCACAAACCCCAGATACCGTAACCAGCCCTCGGCTTGGCCACGCTCGATCAGTGGCCGCACACGCTCGTTCAGCCAGCCACTGGCGCCCGTCAAAACCAGCGGAAAACGTGCCCGCAGCGGTGCGGGCAAGCCTACATAAGCGGTAATCAGCTGATCCAGCCGCTTGCGCGGCTCCAGCGTCCCTACGCTAAGCACATATTGCCCGCACACCAAGCCATGGCGGGCCAGCACCGGCAGCAGTTCAGCCGGGGTATGGGGGCGAAAGGATGCATCCACCCCCAGATGAATGGCGGTCACCCGCTGCGGCGCCACAGAATAATCGGTAATCAACTCCTGGCGCACGGTTTCAGAGTCAGTGATCAGGGCATCGGCGCGATCCAGCGAGCGCCTGAATGCCAAATCGAAATACCGCCTGCGTGCAGCCGGATGCGTCTGCGGGAAACGGACGATAGACAAATCGTGCACCGTGGCGACCATGGGCCCGTCATAGGCGGGAAGAAAATAGTTGGGCGAGTGGTACACCGCCCCCTTCCCCTGGCGCAATAGCTGGCTGCGCAACACCTCAGACACCCGGTCATACACCTCCACCGCCCAATGCTTGGTCGCCATATAGCGGCGTACAGGCACCAGCCATGGCGGAGACACAGGAATAGCCGCTGCCACAGGCGGCCCACCTGCACCCAAGCTGCTGGGCACACGGCCCCAAGCCCACATGCCCAGATAACGCAATTCTTCCACGTCATCGCGCAGCGGCAATCGAGTGGCCAACTCATAGGCATAGCGGCCAATGCCGGTCAGTGGCGGAAAGATGGCATCAGTCGCCAGAATCAGCCGCAAGCCCATTCCCATCCCCCTCAGGCCGCTGCGGCAGCCAACATGCGTGCCAGCGTAGCATCCAGCGATGCCGCTGTGGGCCAAGCATCGCCTGCTGCGCGCCACACTGCCTGCAGGCGGGCCGAGTCGCCGCACAGGCGCTGGATCTCATTGGTGCGCACAAAAGCCGGGTTAACGCGCACCTCAATGTCGTACCCGGCCAAGCGACGTAGCCGTGCAATCACGTCATCCAGCGTATAGGTAATGCCAGTGCAAATGTTGTAGAGCCCCAGCGGCTCACCATGGGCCAGCAGGTGCAGGTACGAGCGGCATACAAAATCGACATCGTTGTACTCGCGCTCTACATGCAGGTTGCCCAGTTCAACCACCGGGGCGCGGCGCACAAAGTGGTCTACCAGCTTGGGTATCAAAAACTGCGGCGCCTGGCCTGGCCCGGTGTAGTTGAAGGGCCGGGTCAGCACCAGCGGCAACCGGTCGGCGTAAGTGCGGGCCAAGTGCTCCATGGCCAATTTGCTGGCCGCGTAATGGTTGACTGGCGCCGGTGCCTGCGATTCGGCAATGGGCGATTGCGGGCAGTTGCCATACACATTGGCGCTGCTGGCCACCAGCACGCACGATGGGCGCACGGCCTGCCCCGCCACCGCTGCCAACAAGTTCAGCGTGCCCAGCACGTTGACGCCATAAAATTCCAGCTCGTCCGTATGGCCCACAAAGCTGAGCGCCGCCAAATGCACCACCGTCCAAGGCTGCGCCTGGGGCAGCGCCGCCACCGCCAAGGCCACCGCGTCCGTTACCGCCTGGGGCTGCGTCAGGTCAACCTGCAGCGCTGTGACGGCGTGGCCCGCCTGCCGTGCCAGCGCAGCAAAACGCAGCCCGGTAAAGCCGTTGGCGCCCGTCAGCAGAATGTTCAAAACGATGCACCGTTTTGATTGCGGCGCAAATCTGCCTCCACCATCATCTGGCACAGCTGCTCCAGCGTAGTGGTGGGTGCCCAGCCCAGCTTGGCCTTGGCCTTGGCGGGGTTACCAATCAGCAGCTCTACCTCTGCTGGGCGGTAAAACTTGGGGTTGATGCGCATCACCGTCTTGCCGGTGGCGGTGTCCACGGCCGTCTCCTGTTCCGCAGCACCCCGGAAGTCCACCGCAATGCCAGCGCCCTTGAAGGCCATGCGCACAAAGTCGCGCACGGTCTCTGTGCGGTTGGTGGCCACCACGAATGTATCGGGCTCGCCCACCTGCAACATGCGCCACATGGCATCCACATATTCTTTGGCAAAACCCCAATCACGTTTCGCATCAAGGTTACCCAGCTCCATCACATCGAGCTTGCCCAGCTTGATCTTTGCAACGCTGTCGGTGATCTTGCGGGTGACAAACTCGCGTCCGCGCAGGGGGCTCTCATGGTTGAACAAAATGCCGCTGCTGCCAAAAATACCGTAGCTCTCGCGGTAGTTCACCGTCATCCAGTGCGCATACAGCTTGGCCACGCCATAGGGGCTGCGCGGATAAAAAGGCGTTTCTTCCACCTGCGGAATCGCCTGCACCTTACCAAACATTTCTGACGTGCTGGCTTGGTAGAAGCGGATTTTTGGATTAACCAAACGAATGGCTTCGAGCAAATGCAGTGCGCCGATGCCGGTGATCTGCGCCGTGGTGCTGGGCTGGTCAAAGCTGACGCCCACAAAGCTTTGTGCAGCCAGGTTATAGATTTCGTCGGGCTGCACTTTTTGCACCAGTGAAATGCTGGAGCCCAAATCGGTCAAATCGTATTCAACCAAATGCAGATTGGGGTGATTTTGAATACCCAGCTCTTCCATCCGCCAAAAATTCACAGAGCTGGTGCGGCGGAATGTGCCGTACACCGTATAACCTTTGTCGAGTAAAAGCTGCGCCAAATATGCGCCGTCTTGGCCTGTGACTCCGGTAATAATTGCAGATTTCATAATAAAATATTCTTTTCGTAAATTTGCCAAGCAGGGTAAAAAATTGCCAAAAACGAAGCAAACCGCCTTCAAACAATGCTTACTATTGAAAGACTAACACTTCATCTTGGACGGGCGAAAACATAGTACTTATTCAAGAGATAGGAAGCAAAAATATAAACGCCACCAGCCAGAATTTGCGAAATACCAGGATTAACAAATATCACTCGAATAAAAAACAGCAATGCCACAAAATTAGCCGCATACGCAATACAAAAAACCACAAGAAAACGCAAAAACTCAACACTTCTTTTTTGAATACTTTTGAATGTGAAATTTCTATTCAGAACATATGATAGCAGCAGTCCAGCCAAATATCCAACAAAGTTGCTAATTTCAGGCGAAGCACCCATCAAATACATTACAAAAAATATTATTGCATATCCAAATGCAGTGTTAGCAACCCCGACAAGCAAAAATCTGAAAAATTGCTTCATTATGCACGGATTGCTTTAACCCAATATTGACCACCAAGCGGCAGCCATCCAAGCATATTTTCAAGCGGCAATAACAGCGGAAGCGATGGTGGTACAAACAAGCAATACGCTCCACCTTGCACAGAAAAAAGAGCATTAACCAATCGCAATTTAAGCTCGGAGGGTCGGAGCAAAACAGCGTCACGGTCGTATGGGCAATTATTCACAATCCTCCGTGTTACTGGATTAAATGGATTATGTTCAAAAATTACTATTACCCCACCAGAACGAAGGCGCTGGTAAAGCGCCGACATTACTGCAGCACGCTCCACTACAGGTATATGATGGAATACACCCGCAATAAAAATAACATCATATGGCTCATCAACATAAAAATCAGCTTTATCAATATAAAAATTGATATCTGGATTGTCCGCGCGCGCTATTTTTAAACTTGCATCTGAAATATCAGATCCGGAGATTTCTGCCCCAGGAAAAGCGTCCTTCAGAAAAGGAATATTTCGCCCGATACCACAACCATACTCTAAAACTCGCCGAGGGGATCCAGGAATCTCACGGCGCAGTATGTCAATTTTATATTTGGCGAAATAAGCTTCACTCTCAGAAAAAAATCCCGTCCCCTCTCGCAACAACTGATTATATTCATCTGTATACTCATCAAAATCAACTTTTTGTTTGCTCATGATAGACAATTTCTTCGTCAATGATATAACGCGGACGGCCTTTCACCTCTTCATAAATCCCACCAATGTAAGCACCAATAATACCCAATACTGTTAACTGAATTCCACTAAACAGCAACAAGAGAACCACAACAGTCGTCCAGCCGTCAGGTATTGATTTGTCTATGAAGTATTCAATAACCGCCCATACCATTAGCAAAAAAGATAACAAAGAGAAGGCTGTCCCAACAACAATCCCCAACTGCAGTGGCTTGGTGCTGAACGAAAGAATTCCAGACATCGCAAGCTGTAGCATCTTAGAGAGCGAGTACTTAGAATAACCTCCGGCACGCTTGTGGGCGTCATAGTCGACAGAGGTTTGACTGAATCCAATCCATGTAAAAAGTCCGCGAAGGAACATGTTGCGCTCACGGAAGTCTGTAGAAATAATCCGTGCAACCCGTCCAGAAATCAATCGAAAATCCGCTGCGTTTGCATTTATGGATACATTCGTAATTCTCGCCAAAAATTTATAGAAAATATTCCCGGCAAACTCTCGAAAAGGATTTATTTCTTCAGTTGAACGTCGGACAGTATATACCACTTCAAATCCAAGTCGAAATTTATCCATTAATTCAGGAATCAATTCCGGTGGATGCTGCAGGTCGCTATCCATCATTATCACAACGTCGGATTCCAAAGATTTGTCAATCCCCGCAACAAGAGACATTTGATGCCCAAATCTTGAGGAAAGCGTTATGACTTTTGTCCGCAAATCGCTTCTGACAATTGCACGCAATACATTAATAGTATTATCAGAACAACGATCGACTACATAAAGAATTTTGGCATCTACATTCAATAATGAATCAAGCACCATGCTTAGGCGTGCATGGAAAGCACCAATGACTTCCTCCTCGTTGTAAACTGGCGCGAGGACGGTTAATTTAATTTTCGACATCGGCATTCCAATTAAACACTAGCGCTTTTGTTTTTGAAATATCTGCATATATTGCTGGCACATCGTATCCGCGCCGGTTTGTTAGCCCCGCACCTTCGACGACTATCGCATCTTGCAGACTATAGGATGCCAATTCTCGCAAGAGCAATTGACGCATCGTGATAGGAATTCCACTTGCGACATGATAAACATTTCCAGCTTCACCAATTTCCGCGATAGCCATCAATTGCGTTATCGCATCATCAATAGAAATATAATCTCTCACTGCAGACAGTGGCCCAACTTCGATGCGTGTACGTGAGCCCCTATGAATTTCAGCGATCTGCTTATGCAACCGACCTACAAATAGCCGCTCAGACAAGTTCGGGCCAAGAAGGTTGAACACACGTGCCACCACAACATCTACGCCTCGACTGGCATAAAGATAGCCAAGCTCAGTTTGCCAAGCTTTGGTTAGGCCATAGGTCGACACTGGCCGCAGTAGTTGAGATTCACGGATCGGGTTCTCGTCAGGCGTCACTAGTCCATACTCGGCGGCCGAACCGATGAGAACAACACGCGCGCGTAGATTTAGACGCTCAATGACTTGCAGCATGGATCTCGCAGCCAATACGTTCACTGCGTATGCCTCGTCGAAGTTGTCTAAAAACGTCGCTGCAAGATGGATGATCAGGTCCGGTTTTGTGCATTCAATAGTTTCTACAATGCGATTAGGGACAAGCAGGTCTAGCGGCCAATCGCTAGACGTCCGCGCTGGTGCAATAACATCAAATTGCTCTGAATCTACTCGCAGATGATCAATAAGTGCCCGGCCCAACGCCCCAGTTGATCCTGTCACCAACACGGTACGTTTCATTGGATACCTAATCGAGAAGCCAATTGTTCAAAGTTCGCATCGGCATACTCGTAGTCGTCTGGACGGCCTATATCCAACCAATAGCCAGAAAATGGTCTGATATCAACGCGTTGACCCTGGGCTAAACTATCAATCATCAGATTGTCGAACCCATACTTCTGGCCGCGTGGTAAATTCTGGATAACGGAACGGTTAATACAATAGATGCCCATACTTACATCAAAATCGTATTCTGGCTTTTCCTTGAAACTCTCGAGTCGACCTGAAGAATCGTAGCCGAGCACGCCAAAGTCAATTTTTACATTCCGCCGAAATGCAGAAACAGAAATCTGACTTTCGGCTGTAACGTGAGCATTAAAAAATGACTGATAATCGAGATCACAGAGGATATCCCCGTTCATAACGAGAAACGATTCGGGAAGATCTTCAATCAACGTCAAGGGGCCAATCGTACTCAGCTCACCCTCTTCGAGCGAATAGTCGATTCGAACACCAAGACGTGAACCATCACCAAAGTAAGCCATGATCAACTGTGAGAGATGATTTACGGCAAGTGTGATATGAGTGAACCCTGCTACACGCAGCTGCAAAATTATCACTTCCAGGATTGAGTACCTTCCGCCTAGCGGAACCAACGGCTTCGGAATTAAGGTCGTGTATGGGCGCAGGCGTGTGCCTTTACCTCCGGCGAGGATAATTGCTCTCATAACATACTCCATTCACAAATTGTAAAGCCATGCTTTGTATCGAGATAAATTGTCCGGTTTTTTGAACCATTCGATCGTCTCTTTCAAACCTGTATTCAAATCATGGGCAGGTCGCCAAGGGGTCAATGTTGTGATCTTTTTATTATCACCTATCAGGCGAAATACTTCAGAAGCATCGGGCCGAAGTCTCTGCTCCTCCGTAACCACTGAAGCAGCTGGGTTCAACTCCGAGATCAGAAAGGCTGCTACATCGCCGATGGTATGTTCTATGCCTGTGGCAATGTTCACCTCTTCCCCAATAGCCGAATCACATTCAGCCAATGCGATGAAACCATCGACAGTGTCCTTAACGTAGTTAAAGTCGCGCGTTGGGCTGAGGCTACCCAGACGCAAACTTGTTTCACCAGACAACAATTGTGTGATCACCGTCGGTATCACGGCACGTGCCGATTGTCGCGGTCCATAGGTATTGAAAGGTCTGACAATAGTAACGGGCGTTTCAAAAGATCGATAGAACGACTCTGCCAGTCGGTCTGCGCCGATTTTTGTCGCACTATACGGAGATTGCCCCTGAAATGGATGCCGCTCGTCAATAGGGGCGTATTGTGCGGTGCCATAAACCTCTGAGGTAGATGTAATTAGAACCCGCTCAGTACCTAACCGCCGGGCGGCTTGAAGGACATTCAAGGTGCCTTTGATATTTGTATCAACGTAGGAATCCGGAGAATGGTAAGAGAACGGAATGGCTATTAGTGCAGCAAGGTGGAATACTACGTCACACCCTTCCATAGCGGTGGCGACACCATTCGGGTCACGGATGTCACCCGCAAATACATCCAGCCCACGTATCTTCTCTTGCGGAAGCGTATCGAGCCAACCCCAACTATTGGATGAGTTGTAATACACAAATGCTCTCAAATCGCATCCATGATTGAGCAACTTCTCGCACAAATGGCTACCAATAAAACCATCAGCACCCGTTACCAAAACTTTTTTACCTGCCAAATTCACTTTCCACTCCTTGGTTACGTTATTAATTTGAAATTGATTTCAAGCCCGAATCCATTATATAAAAACAAAGAACGCGAGTTTCGCCGGGTGGAAGCGACATCTTTGCAGCTGTAGTCGAAAAATTTACTATTTTTTTACCTGATGGTGCAACTGTCACCGGGAAATCTATGAGCACCGGCACTGGCCCTAACTTTGCAATTTTACTGAGCGATCCAGAAGAAAACACAACTTCACCTTGGGTTCCAGAAGCAACATAAAAAGATAAGGTACCGATCCAAGGGGCATTATGTGCGTTGGCAATCACAATTTCACTATTTGAGCGATACCATCGAAATATTCTTCCCTCAGAGTTATGCTATGGACCGTGAAAACTTTTACTTCAATTAAATCTAGGTGCATTAAGAATTTTTTCACTCTGCTTCTCAAACGCCACCTCGCCTAACTGCATCTTTAATTTTTTTTCGATGGGGAACAAGCTCAAGACTGTATACCGTTGGCTAGCTCCGGCTGCGACCTCGGTGGCACCAGTCAGAAGTAATGATGAAATAATCTTATCACCATTATCTTCGTATCCAAAACGGTCAATCCAAATTAAATCAAATTTCGACAAGACAAGTGATTCAGCAAGAGCTTCACCTTCCAATCCATTTAATTGGCCCAGCCAACTCCGATGCTGCCGGGAAAAGGAAGGCCAACTCCACATCAGACCGCTTGACCATAAAAATGGTTTAGCATGATCGTAAGGCAACATGCGCTTCATTCCAGGATCCGGGGGGAATCCAGTAATCGGCAGCTGAAATACAGAAGTTCCCTTTTGATATTTAGCTTCAATACTTCTGACCAACTCTCTTTCCTGCGTTGCGGAACTTAGATCTGCTTCACGTCTATCTATCAAATGGCGCGCATCAAGCACTTGATCATAGAGACTAAAAATAATTAAACTACCGAAAATTCCAATACAAATATTTTTAGATATTTCAGTTCGAATTTTTGGAATTAATTCTTGAATTATCAACACCAATCCCACGAGAGAAAAAAATGCTAAAAATACAGAAAATCTGTTATACCCTCTAATATCTGGTAAGATTTGATTGAAAATCGCCCCGAATCCACCAACAGTCGTAAAAAGAAAAGTAAATAAACTCAGCGACGCCACAATTTTTACATCTTCACCCCTACTATTGCCATACTTTCCACCCATACCGACTGACACCGCGAGTAAAAACAAAAAACCAATCCCAGCCATAGGTCCAAGACGCGCTGTAATATTCTCATTCTCATTAGGAAAATTTGAATTTCTGTCACTCCTCGCCCAGTGACTTATAATTGGCATTTGATTGGCCTCATTAGGTACAAGCAATTTTCGCAGCTTTAGGCCGTATACTTCTGCCTCGGCTGCAGATTTGTAACCCATGTCGGGTGGCTTCCCATACTGAGACCAGCTGATAAAAGAGGGCGCCAAATTGATTGCTGCAGCCAATGAAATTAATGCCACAGCGACAGCCGCCTCCTTTATTGAGTTTTTTGATTTATTTCGAATGGCCCCAAGAGTTCCTGAAAAGAAAAACAGTACAATCGCAAAAAAACTAAAATAAATGTAATTAAACCCTTGAGCGACCGCCGCTCCATAACCCAATATACGTATTAATCTGGCTTGCGGGTGATCGCCTCCCTTCGCAATATTGATCGCCAACAAAGCCAACAGAGGTACCGTGTAATAGACCAACGAAATATGCGCAACATTCCTCAAAAACGCAAAAGGAAGGAACGCATAAATTATCGATGCAGCCAGTGCAAGCCATTTTTTTATACCAAACAGATGAAGAGCGATGATTGCAGACCATGCAGTTAACACGACACTAAGCAACCAAAATATATTAAGCACTGCGCCAGCATCAGAAACAAATAATGAAATACCCTTCATTAATAACCAATCGAAATTAGTCATAGATGGGAATGCTGCAGCACTCAAACCAAAAGGCGCAGAAAGTTGCGGCACATAGTAAACCCAACCATTATCAATCATTCCTTTAATCGGAACAACAAACCACAATGTATCGCCCCAGTAATTAAAAGGAACACGTAAATCTGCTTGCCATAGCTTTAATACAACCACTTCCAAAAATAGCACGACAAGAAAACTTTGCCACAAGAGCGTCACGATTTTTTTCTTATTATTTGAATTTATATTCATAATCTATTTGTGAAAATATTCGCGCAAAGAGTTATTATTTGATTGCTCAAGCATTTAATATGAATGGCGCAATAATAATCTGAACGGAGCAAGGGCCTTTGCTACAGGTGCACCTTAATTGTCTCACTATAAGTAAAGTATAGCTGCATCACCTGCGCCGTACTCTTTTGCCAGGTAAGCCACGGCATATCATCCGAACGAGGATGCTTTTCTGCTCGAAACAAAGTCAGCCAATCGGGCAGAGCTTGAGCCAATTCATCGGGTTGCGCTGCGTTGAAGTAGTAGGCATGTTGCCCAGCCACTTCTCGAAACACTTGAATATCTCGCGCGACGATTGGGCAATTTGTGCTGAGCTGCTTCAATCAGCGGCAATCCAAAGCCTTAGCCATAGCTGGCGGTATAACCTTTTCGACGTATTCGTCGCTGATGCCTTCAAGCCAGAAAGGGTGATTATTCAACTCGGGGTGAGCGCGCAGTTTTTCGACAGTTTGGGGGATATCGCTGCACATGGCGTCAGGTAAGCCCTTCCAGCCCTCTTTTCCGAAAATGACCAGATTTGCATCTAACCCTTGGGCCCATAGTGCAGTGAAAGCATCGATGGTTTGTAAATAGCCTTTGCGTGGCTCGATAGTTCCAACCACATTGACGCACAGCAACTAAATGATCTGTCATCTTTATGCCACTTTGATCAGTTCGGACATGCAACGTGCTGCATGGGCCCAAGTCCAATGTTGTGCAGCGTCCTGCGCTCCACGCTCGCCAATCGCGCGCGCCTGATCCTGGTTTTCGTAGACCCAGCGCAAGAGGGTGCGAAGGTGCTCGTACGAAGGCTGAGCCCAATGGAAACCCTCGTAATATGGGCACTTCGCGATCGCCGGGATCAGTCCATCTATTTGCAGAGGTAAGGAATTCTCTTCAGTCATAAAGTCAGTTTGTGAACTCCAGTTCGTAGCGATGACCGGGAGACCGCAGGCCATGGCCTCCAAAATCGGCATACCCCAACCTTCGCCGCGCGTAGGGAGTACAAAACAGTCAGCCGAGCGGTACAACACTCCCAACTCGTATTGCTGAAGGATCTGGTTTTCCGCAATCACAATACGGCCGCCATCTTTGCGCAAACCCATTTGCGCAATCTCCGCTCGGATACTCACGCCGGGATCGAAATTGTTTACTTTACACAGCAACCGCACGGGTTCTTTGATACTGAATTCGTCTGAGAAGGCGCGCAGGAGAATATCAGGGGCTTTTCGAGAGCCCCATTCGAAGACAGATAAAAAGGTGAACTCGCCCCCCGCCTTCTGGCTGCGGATCCTGGGCGAGAAATACGCAGGATCCACGCCAAGCGGAACCACATGGATCGGCACCGTCACGCCAGAATCGCGGAAAGTTCGCTCATTGAATGAGGACGGCACCCACACCTCGTCCATCAGGTTGGCCTGGCGCACCCACTCTGCAGGCAACCCATCCACTTCCAGCATGGTGAAGCCGACCTTGTATTTACCGGTATTTTTCTGGAACACGTCGCCCTGCGCGTACACCACCTGCACCGGAGACTTGCCGAACTGGCGAGCCCAGACCATATTGACCAGATACGAGTCAGAGTGCTCGGGCTCCACAACCGGAAACACCGTACCGGGCCCGTACACGTACTTGTAGCGCACCGATATGCCGATACGGTCGAACGATTCGACGAAGGCACGCGAGGAGCCAGCGTACCCGGAGGGAAAGTTGATGATGGAGTGCCAGTCAAGGGTTTGCGTGTAGCGGGTCTCGGCCAAGTGCTTCCCCCACTTGCTACGAAAGGTTTCTTGGCTGGTGAGGAAGATGTCGTTGTGACTGACCTTGTTGACCTTGGTGCTGGAATTTTCCGAGTGCTTCACACGGATATCGCCACACATCCCGATCTTCAAACCCGCCAGCGAGGTGCGCATGCAGTAGTCAGTGTCCTCGAAATAAGCGAAAAAATCTTCTGAGAGCAGGCCAACTGCTTCAATCGTCGCTCGCTTGATGTATGCGCAGGCGAAAACAACGCTTTCACATTCGTGTAGACCTGGATACTGACCGATATCCACCTCGCCGCCGGCCAGTTGCTGGCCCCACATGGTGTCTATGGGCAGATAAGCACCGCAGTGCTGCAGTGTGCCGTCATCGCGCACGATCTTCACACCCACGACCCCCAACTTTGGATCGGTGTTGGCCGTAGTGGCCAAGCGGCCCAGCCAGTCCGGCTCGATCAGCTCAACGTCGTTGTTCAGAAGAACAATGTCGGCATCCGATGCTGCTGCTCGTATGCCTATGTTAACGGCCTTCGCATAGCCAAGATTCTTTCCGTTCTCGATCAATGTCACACCGGACAGGCCTCGGACGTAATCTGGCGTGCCATCATGGCTACCGTTATCGACGACGATCACGTGCACATTCGCAGGCAGAGTTGCTAGTTGCAAGCTGGTTAGGCAGCGGCGGGTCAGCTCCAGGCCATTCCAGGTCAGGATGACGATAGCGATACTTTTAGCTGACATCATTACTCACTCTCAGGAAAATCACGGAATCGTCGTTATCGTCGTTATCGTGGTTGGAAAGTTGGGAGAGGGTGTGCATGATGCGTACCGAACGGAGTTGCTCGAAACGTCGAATCTGCGCCTGCACTATTTGCGGCGAATGCGCTGGCGCAGCCATGACGACGCCCCCACGACGGGCAACGTCGAGCAACTGTTGGTACAAGGCGGGGTAGCGCAGCAGCCATTGATTGATACGGTGACTGAGCTGCGGCCTCCGCAAAACAGCAGCCATCAGGCCTGACAGTGGACGCTCAGAGATGACGATAGTTCGACGGATGACCGCATTAGCGCCGCTGCGCACGGTGTGGGCCGGGCGCTGCACCAAGCCAGCCGCGAGCCTCAGAGGCGCGGTAATGCGCCATGACGCGCTTTGACGCAGGGCATTGCGCTCAGCTTCCAATACACAGGCTTGTTGCCGCCAGCGGTGCAAGCTACCCCCGAGTTCGTCAATTCGGGCCTGGTGTTGTTTCAACTGCGCTTCAAGGGTTCCAACGCGCTGCTCCTGTTCGCGGGTTTCGGCCACCTCGACGTGCTGCACAGTGCGCGCAGCCCCTCCTTGCAATTGTTCAACCTCAGCCTGTGCGCGTGCCAACTGAGTCGCCGTCTTAACAAGCCGGTCCTGCAGGGCTGTGGTTCGCCCCAATGCCTCGGTCATTCCACCCGCCTGGGCTTCTACATTGGCAAGCCTCTGATCTATAGCACTCATTCGCCGGTCCAGCATGCCGTCGTAGCGTACTGCAAGCTCGTAAAGCTCTATGCCATAGTGGGTTGCAAAGGGCACATCAAATTTGGCCAAAATTGCAGGGGCCGCTGCCTTCTGCGCTACCACCGAATAGTCGGGGCTGACCCCGCCAAGTACGTCCATCAAGCCGATGTCACTGCGCTCATGGAGTTCACGTTGCTCTTGCAAGCGGACGGTGTGAACACGAACGAAGCCCTGATATTCAGCCAAAAATGATAAAAGTTGAGGCGGAATGGGCCGCTGATGCGTAGGGTCGAGATAAAAACTATTGGTACCGACCACCACGTTTTCTGGATTGGGGGTTTCTAGAATGAGCAAACCGCCCGGTTTGAGCACCCGAAGGGATTGAATAATCAATTTTTCAAGATCGTCAAACGCAATATGCTCGGCAATGTGAAAACCAGACACAATGCATTGTGAATCGTCGCCCAGAGAATTTAAATAGGCAATGGCATCGCCATGTATAATCGGCAACCCACGCTCAGTGCATTCGGCGAACATCCAGTCATCGAGATCAACACCGTGGGGCTGAAAATTATTGTCTTGCAGGAGTTCAAGCCATTCTCCCCTGCCACAGCCAAGATCTAGAGCGGTAGTAGGTTGATACAGTTCAAGCAGTGGCTTTATAAAGGGTAAATACACCGTGAGGCGCCCACGTATCAATTCGCGCGATCCACGATAGCGATCTTCAAACGCGCTATAGAAGTTCTGATTCATTTATCTTCCACCAATGATTCGCCATCAGTGACACAAATCATTAAATCCTCACCAATTAGGCTAATTGGCTCATGCCATCGAACAGCCTCTTGAACCGCGGCCACCTCTAATCGGTAGATGCCTGCTTCAGCAGGCGCCTGCACTTTCACCTTATACAGACCTTCTGCACCCGGCAAAAGAGCTGGAGCAAAGAGCGTTCGATGCCCCTCCCACTGCACTACGCCTTCGTGCATATCTCTCCAATGATAGCTGAGATGATAAGGGTGTGGCGGCAGGCTTGTAATGCGCCTTCGAGATTTGTTAATCACTTTTACTGTCACATCAAAAAATTGGCCCACTCGCGCTTCTCTTGGACTATTTACAATATCAAATCTTACAGCATTTTTTTCATTATCAGTAAAAATATTCATACAAAAAACGGATGCAATGGCTTCAACATCTATTGGGCGATGAGATGCGATTGCAAAAATACTCTTTGCCTGTCGACAATCCTCAATGGTGTAGGGGCGAACCAAACTACCTCCCATATTCTGATCATCTGAGAGCCAAAGATGTATGTATGGGAAAAATCGAGAAAGCTGTTTTCTCAGATGTCGGGGATTCTGCTCATTGATATGCATTAAACGCTCGTACCAACTTCGCCTGATACGTGGCAACCAAAATCCAGCAGCAATTGCTGCCTTTTGCTCTCTAGGGTGTTGGTATTGATAATTCCACTTGTTCGGAGCAGTATGAACAACGAGACTACCTAAGGTGGGCTTTAATTTTTTGCTGACGATCTCATACATTTTATCGAGTTCATCAGGCGCCAGATGTTCAACGATATCAGCGGCGACTGCCAGATCATATTCATCAGAATAAACACCAATATCGGTAACACTCCCTCGCACAATAGTAACGCGCTTCCGAGCATCTTCATTCGTGCCGATTGTCTCTCCAATCAGTTTCTCTGCATCAACCGAATAATCAATAGCAGTGACATACGACCCATTTTTCGCAAAATATGTCGCTAATTCACCCCGTCCCGCCCCCAGATCAACAACCTTGCGAGGTACGCCGATCGCGCTTGCAGCATCTGCAACAGCCTGCAAACGACTATCTAGTTGCGCCCCGCGGCTGTCATGCCAGAGTTCATATCCACCACAGTCTTGCAAATAGTAATCAGATGTATAGGCTCCAATTAAATATTCGCTGCCTTGCCGATCGCTTGATGATGCCACGGATTGTATTTTTGAGCGAATTAAAAGATCGCCCGCGTAGCCGGGAATATTTATTGAAAATTCTACTGCAGCCCTGTTATTCCAAAGCCACTCGTTGACAGCCAAAAAATTCTGCCGAGTCCAATGGTATCCATCCACCAAAATATATTTTGATTGCATGATGGCCATATCGAGATCATGATAGGTGCCATCACCATCCTGCTGTCCATCCACATGGACAAGATCGTAGCAACCATCGGGGAGGCGCGACCACTTCTGGGTATTACTTTTAATAACGTCTACGGAGAAGCCTTCTTTTTGAAGCGCTTCTCTTGCCCAATCTACAGCGCCAATGTCTCCACCGAAAGATGGCTCATCGGCATCGACACCAATATATTCTGCTTGCGGCGAGCCACTTAGAAATGCATGGGCCGAATAGCCGTACCGCACTCCGATTTCCAAGATGGATCGGGCTTCAATTGCTTTCGATATCGCCCATTTCATGCGATAATAATCAACCCATTCATTAAAACGACTTTTTAACGGATCAGCTTCGAAAGCAAAATTGCGAAAATCGTAATCTGCATTTCTATAATAATCTAAAATCTTGTTTATCATACAATAGCAATCTTTGGTTGCAAATTACACAGCCCACCCCATCCAGCAACATCACCCATCGCAACTTCAAATATCATAAATGATTGATCGAAAAATAATGAATTCTCGAAATTTCCATCCGCATAGCCACCATTAGCCACACCAACAACCAATTCATACGTTCCTGGAGCCATCACACATACAAATGAAAAACAAATAGTCAATTTCTCATCTGGCACAACCGGCCTAGTCTGAAAGCCCAACGTATAAGTATTGGTTTCATAGACGGTTACACCCATTTTTGTTCTAATGCCAAATCCAATATGCGGATCGCTATAATTCGAATTAAATACTACTGATATAGATATTTGAATTTCATCACCAGATCGAATATAATTATTTGTGCCAGTTATTTCTGCAAAAACAGCTCCATGAGATTTGTTCGCAAGAACAATTTTGGAATCACGTCCTTCCGCTACCGGCGTTTCCTCTGATATCTCTGAAAGAAATTCAGCCGTAGAATCCATGCGCTGAACCTGGCTGGCCCGGTAATAATCCATCACGCTTGCCGCATCGCCAATCCTTACGACCCGTCCATGCTCCAACATGATTCCGCGCTGACAAAGCATTCGCACAGTATCAGGCGAATGCGAAACAAATAACAGGGTTGTGCCTTCAACCTGAAAGCTCCTGATCCGCTGCATGCATTTATGCTGGAAATAGGTATCCCCTACCGATAAGGCCTCGTCCACGATAAGCACATCGGGTCGCACCGCCGTGGCGACGCCGAAGGCAAGCCGCATCTGCATGCCGCTGGAGTACGTGCGCACAGAGCGGTCGATGTAGTCGCCAATTTCCGAAAACGCCTCGATGGCGGGCATGCAGGCGGCAATTTCATCCCCGCGCAGCCCCAACAACTGCCCGGCGATAAAGACGTTTTGCCGCCCGGTAAAGTCAGGGTGAAAACCCATGCCCAGCTCCAGCAGCGCGGCCACGCGGCCCTCGATGTGCACGCTGCCGCTGGTAGGCTGTGTGGTGCCGGTGATGATTTTGAGCAGGGTGCTTTTGCCCGCACCGTTGACGCCGATGATGCCGACGGCCTCACCGGGGTTGATGGTGAAGTTGATGTCGCTCAGCACCCAGGTTTTGTCGTGGCAGGGCTTGCCAGTCAACCATTCGCGCACACGGGCCCATTTGCCGGGGTAGCGCTTGTAGGCCTTACTGACATTAGAAACAACAAGCTTGCCCATCAGAGTTCATCCACCAGTTCGCCCACGCGCGACAGAAAGAAGCGTGCGCCCAAAATCAGAAAAAAGGCCGTGAGCACGGCAAGCGGCGCCAGGCTGGCGAAGTCGGGCAGGCGCTGGTTCAAAAAAATGCCTTGGTAGGCCACCATCAGGGGCTGCAAGGGGTTGTATTGCAATACGTTGCGCGCGGCGGCTGGCATTGAGTCAAACACATACACGATGGGCGTGAGCCAAAACCAAAACTGCACCACGATGCCCGTGAATTGGCCCACATCCCTAAAAAACACGTTGAGCGTGCCCAAAAAAATGCCCAACCCCAAGGTAAACAGCACTTGCAGGGCCAGCAGCGGCACCACGGCCAGCAGTAGCCAGCCCGGCCAGTGGCCAATCAGCGCCAAAAAGGCCAAGTACAAGCCAAACACAATGCCAAAGTTGACCAGCGCTGACACCGACACAATGGCCGGCAGGCAAATGCGCGGAAAGTTGGATTTTTTGATCAGGTTGCCGTGTTCCAGGAAAACGCTGTTCAGGCGCCCCAGCATTTCTGCAAACAGGCCCCAGGTGATGACACCGGAGCACAGGTAAATGCTGAAGGCGAACGGCGTTTGCTCATGCCCGGCAAGCTGGGGGCGCATGAGCTGGCCAAACACCACGGTGTAGATGACGATCATGGCCAGGGGGTTGGCCACAGACCAGAACGCGCCCAACAGCGATTCACGGTATTTGCCCTGAAATTCGCGCAGCACGCTGCTCCAGACAAAGCTGCGGTAGGCCCATAAGGCCTTGAGCATGGGTAAGCCAGGCATGGGGTTACGCAGCCTTTTCTATCGCGGCGTTTGCAGCGCGGCCATAGGTGTCTTCAAAGCGCACGATGTCGTCTTCGCCCAGGTAGCTGCCCGATTGCACTTCAATGATCTCCAGCGGCACTTTGCCGGGGTTGGTCAAGCGGTGCACATGGCCCAGCGGGATAAACGTGGATTCGTTCTCGCCCAGCAAAAAGACTTTTTCACCGTTGGTGACCTCGGCCGTTCCTTTCACCACAACCCAGTGCTCAGCGCGGTGATGGTGCATTTGCAGGCTCAGGCTGGCGCCGGGGTTGACCACGATGCGCTTGACCTGAAAGCGCTCGCCGCTGTCGATGCTGTCGTACCAGCCCCAGGGGCGGTGGGCTTTGCGGTGGTTGTTGGCCAGCACATGGCCTTGCTTTTTTAGCGCAGCCACCACGTGCTTGACGTCCTGGGTCTGGCGTTTGTCGGCCACCAGCACGGCATCGGGCGTTTCAACGACCACGATATTCTCCAGCCCCACCCCCGCGACCAGGCGGCTGGTGGAGAACAGCAATGAGCCGGTAGAGTTGTGAACCATGGCGTCGCCCACGGTTGCGTTCTGCTGGGCGTCTTGTTCAAGAATCTGCCACAACGCGTCCCAGGCACCCAAATCAGACCAGCCTGCCTGCAGGGGGATAACGCACGCGGGCACGCCTATCTCGGGGCGCGCAGGCAGTCGTTCCATCACAGCGTAGTCGATCGAATCCGAAGGGCATGCAGCAAAGGCGGTGGCCTCGGGGCGCACAAAATCCATATCGCGCTCGGCCTGTTGCATGGCGGCAGAACAGGCCTGCAGAATGTCGGGGCGGCATTGTTCAAGGGCTTTCAGCCAGGTGCTGGCACGCACCATGAACAGGCCACTGTTCCAGTAGTAGCTGCCCGCATCGACGTACGCCTGGGCGGTGTCGGCGTCGGGCTTTTCGGCAAAGCTGGCGATGGAATAGCCGCCTTCGTCCGTGGCGGCTCCGCGCTGGATGTACCCATAGCCTGTTTCAGGCCGGTCAGCCACGATGCCGAAGGTCACCATGGCGCCCTTGGCGGCCAGGTTGTAGGCTTTTTCTACTGCGGCATGCAATGCGGGCCGGTCAGGGATGACGTGATCGGCAGGCATGACCAACAGCACCGGGTCTGCCTGGTCCGCGCTGGCCTGCAAGGTCGCCAGGGTCAAAGCGGGCGCCGTGTTGCGGCCCACGGGCTCCAGCAGTATCCGTGCGTCATGGATGCCTACCGCGTTCAACTGGCTGGCAGCCAGAAAGCGGTGTTCGGCGTTGCACACCAAAATTGGGCTGGGGGCCTGGGGCACCTTGCCAGACAGCCCTTGCAGCCGCAGGGCGGTATCTTGCAACATGGTGTCCTGGCCCGCCAATGCCAAAAATTGCTTGGGATAGGTTTCACGCGAAAGCGGCCACATGCGGGTGCCAGACCCACCGCACAAAATCACGGGAACAAGTTGATTACTCATGTTTGTCAGATACCACTAAAGTGCGCATTTCAGCTTCATACAGAGCCAAGCGTTGGTTTAGCCTGCGAATATCGCGCTCCATTCGGGTGTTCACGATGTCTGTGTGGAGCACCTTAACCAGCAGCACGATCACGGCCATTAAAAGCAAAAAAGCGGGGGAATAGCTGATTCCCGCAATGGCAGCCAGGCGATCGATCAGCCCAGGCCAAACGCCCAAAACGGCGGCAAACAACGCAATCGCCACCCATAAAAGTCCATGCGACAAATACAGGTGGTCACGCCGGACAAGCACCAGAATGACAATGGCCAAGCCAAACCCCATCAGGGTGGTGGTCATTTGAAGTGTTGCTATCAAGTGAAATGCTTTCCAGATTTATGTTTGAAAAACGACTACTTCCAGTAATCGTTTTGGCCCCCTTGCCCAACCGGCCATTTTAGGTGCACATCCCGTGGGCTCCGTATGCGCCTGGTCAAAGCGCTTCAGTGCACTGCGCCCGTGCTGCGCAACCCCTGGATTTCGCCGTCGGACAACCCCAGCACCCCGAGTATTTGCGCGGTGTGCTGCCCCAGCACCGGCGGCTGTAGCCGCACGCCCAGGCGCTGGCCGTCCATGCGCAGCGGGAACAGCGTGGTGCGCGCCGTCTGCCCGGCGCACTCGCCGTCGGGCAGGGTGATGTCGGCCAGGCCGCCCGTGGCGTTGAGGTGCGGGTCGTCGTAGAGCTGCTCGGGCCGCACGATGGGTGCATACGGCAGGCCGTTGCGTTCGAACAGGTCAGACAGCTCGGCCGCGGTGCGCCCGGCCAGGCGGCGGCGCAGCTCCGGCAGCAGGGTGGCACGCTGGCGCACGCGGTCGTTGTTGGTGGCCAGCTGCGGGTCGGCCTTGAGGTCGGCAAAGCCCAGCGCATCGCAGAAGGTGTTCCACTGCGCATCGCTCACCGCGGCCAGAAAGATCTGCTCGCCATCCTTCACACTGAACACATCGTACAGGCCCCAGGACGAAATGCGCTCGGGCATGGGCGCGGCGGGCTGGCCGGTGACGGCGTACTGCAGCATGTGCTGGCCAACGAGGAAGACATTGTTCTCGAACAGGGCCGAATCCACCTCCTGCCCGCGCCCGGTAATGCCGCGCTGCATGAGTGCAGCCATGGCACCGATGGCGCCAAACATGCCGCCCATGATGTCGTTCACGCTGGAGCCTGCGCGCAGCGGGTCGCCCGGGCGGCCGGTCATGTAGGCCAGGCCGCCCATCATTTGCACCACCTCATCCAGCGCGGTGCGGTGCTCGTAGGGGCCTGGCAAGAAACCGGTGTGGTTGACATAGATAAGGCGCGGATTCACTGCGCTGAGTGCGACGTAGTCCAGCCCATACTTGGCGAGAGACCCGGGCTTGAAGTTCTGCAGCACCACATCGGCCGACGCGGCCAGCTTTTGCGCCACGGCCATGCCCTGCGGGTGGCGCAGGTCGATGGCAATGCTTTTCTTGTTGCGGTTGAAGAGTGGAAAAAACCCTGCCCCGGCCCCCAGCAGGTGGCGCGTGCGGTCGCCCTCGATGGGCTCGACCTTGATGACCTCGGCCCCCAGGTCACCCAGCACCATGCCGCAGGTAGGGCCCATGACCATGTGCGAGAACTCGACCACGCGCAGGCCGCTCAGCGGCAGCGCCGGGCTGGGCGTTGCTGCAGTGGCGCTGTGTGAAGCTGTCATGAAAATTCCTTCAAAAGCACCTGCCGCTCAAGCGCAGGCCGATACAGCCCGCCGTGGCGGGCACCGGGATGATGCCAGAGCAATTCGTGGCAGAGTTGCAACACTTGTATGGCTTGTGCAGCTTTCTCCCATGCATGCGCCGCTGGCATGCGTTTGGAGCTATTAAACTTGTAGCAAATACGGTTCGGCGCTATAGTGCCCCACGCGCCCCGCCACAAGGCACCGCACCGCCACCCATCCCTTCATGCGCTAGGAGAAGCCTCATGAGCTCCAAAGAAAACGTCGCCATTTTCCAATTGTTCGAGCGGCTTGAGTGCCGGTACGCCCTGCGCGTGCTGTGGGCGCTGCGCGATGGCCATCCGCAAACCTTCCGGCTGCTGCAAGACAGCGTGGGTGGCATCACACCCAACACGCTCAACACCCGCATCAAGGAGCTGCGCGAAGCCGGCCTGATCGACCATGGCAGCGATGGCTATGCCGTCACCGCTTCGGGCAGCGACCTGCTGAAGCGGCTGAGCGACGTGCAGGCATTTGCCAACCGCTGGGCGGCCAACCGCGCCAAAAAATAATTCCATTTCTAAATCACCCGTGTCGTTGTTGCTGCGCCTTGTCGTGCGACAGCACTGCCTGCGGCTTCGCGCCTAGAGACGAATGATTTGGAAACGGAATAAGGCAAACGCTCTCCCCTGCCCTGCTCACCAGGGAATTTGAAAGAAATTGGCCTCCAACGCAATACCATCAAGCGCTGGAAGCTATTATTTTTATAGCTTATAAAAGGAAATCACCATGGCATTCACCACCACTGCCTCCGGCCTGCAATACGAAGACACCACCGTGGGCGAAGGCGCCGAGGCGGCCAAGGGCCAACAGGTCACAGTGCACTACACCGGCTGGCTGTACAACGACGGCGTGCAAGGCGCCAAGTTTGACTCCAGCCGCGACCGCAACGACCCCTTCGTGTTCGGCCTGGGCGCGGGCATGGTCATCAAAGGCTGGGATGAAGGCGTGCAGGGTATGAAGATTGGTGGCCAGCGCACCCTGATCATCCCGGCAGCACTGGGCTACGGCGCACGCGGCGCGGGCGGCGTGATTCCCCCCAATGCGACGCTGAAGTTTGACGTGGAATTGCTCAAAACCGGGCGCTGAACTAAATACCCCCCTGCGGCGCTTCGCGCCTTCCCCTTCTCTCGCCTCGCTGCGCGATGCGGGAAGGGGGACACCGCCAGCGCCCGTACCGAGGATTGCTGGCGGCCCTTGCGCGGCGGTCACTGACTTCGGCCACGCCGGCTTCAAGGGCTGCGGGTACCGCACAACGGCAGGCCCATCGCCTGGGCCTGTCGCCTACATCTCTAAGCGCACCGGGGGCCGCAGTGGTGGTGGCCGGGTCAGCCAGCTCACCAGCACGGCCGACACCAGCCCTGCCGGCACACCAAACACCCCCGCTGAAATGGGCTGAATGCCAAACCACAGGCCATCGGCCAGCAACCCGTGCGGCAGGGTGGCGCGCAGGCTGGGCACGTGCGAGAGCATGTAGTACGCAGCCAACCCAAGACCACACAGCATCCCGGCCACAGCGCCCTGGCGCGTGGTGCCGCGCCAGAAGATACCCAGCACCATCACCGGCACAAACGCCGATGCCGCCAGCGAGAACGAGGCCGACACCAGCGGCAAAATGTCCGACGGCTTGAGTGCGGCCACAAACGCTGCCGCCAGCGCCACGGCCAGCAGCGTGAACTTGGTCAGTATCACGCGCTGCTCGGGCGAGGCGTTGCGCGGCTTGGCCTGAAAGTACAGGTCGCGCACCAGCGCATTGCTGATGGTGAGCAACAGGCCATCGGCGGTGGACAAGGCAGCCGCCAGCCCCCCGGCTGCCACCAGGCCCGACACCACATAAGGCAAACCGCCCAGCTCCGGCGTGGCCAGCATGATGAGGTCGGCGCCCAGGTGGATTTCGCCAAACTGCACAAGGCCATCGCCATTCATGTCTTCAATCGACAGCAGCGAGGCATCGACCCGCGCCCACTGCGCTATCCAGTTCGGCAAGGCGTCGAAATGGCTGCCCACCAGGTTGTTCATGACTTCAAACTTGACCAGAACGGCAAGGGCCGGGGCACTGAGGTACAGCAAGGCAATGAAGAACAGCGACCAGGCCACCGAGGCACGTGCCCCCGCCACCGTGGGCGAAGTGTAGTAACGCATGAGCAGATGCGGCAGCCCGGCAGTGCCCACCATCAGGCAGAACATGAGCGCCAAAAAATTGCGCCGCGAATCGGTGAATGCTATCTGCTCCTCCGGCGTGCCGTCGGGGTAGCCCGCATACGCATGGCTGTGCCGCGGCAGACCGCCCAGGGGCTGCGCACGCTCGTAGTTCTCCTGCATCAGCTTTGTCCAGCGCTCACGCGCCGCCGTGGCGTCGCGTGGCAGGGCCGCCAGTTCGCGGCTGGCGGCAACGATCAGGCCGACATCAGCATTCTTGGCGCGCAGTACGCGGATTTTTTCGCGGATGGCGATGCGTTCGTCTTCCAGTGCGGCCTCAACGTTCTCCAGGCGTGCTTCGTAATCACGCGCCCGCGCCAGGTACGCAGCCACCACCTCGTATTCGGCAGGCGATGCCAGCAGTTGGGCCTCCATATCGGCGATCTTGCTGATCTGCGTGCCATAGACCAGGGGCGCCACGGGGTTGCCCAGCTGCTTGTAGGCCAGCCACGACACTGGAATCAGAAAAGCCAGCAGCAGCACCACATACTGCGCCACTTGTGTCCAGGTAATGGCACGCATGCCCCCCAGAAAGGAGCAGAGCAGCACCCCGCCCAGGCCGAGCATGATGCCGATCTCGAACTGCACCCCGGTCAGGCGCGAAGCAATCAGGCCCACGCCGTAGATTTGCGCCACCACATAAGTGAACGAACACACCACGGCGGCCAGCGCGGCAATCACCCGGGGCCAGCGCCCGCCAAAGCGCACCTGGAAAAAATCAGGCACGGTGTACAGCCCCATGGCCCGCAGGTGGGGCGCCACCAGAATCGCCACCAGACAAAACCCGCCCGTCCAGCCCAGCAGGTAGGCCAGCCCCCCGGCGTGGCCCGGCGTGCCCGAAAAGCCCTGCAGGTACAAGGCCCCCGAGAGGCTGATGAACGAAGCCGCGCTCATCCAGTCGGCAGCGGCCGCCATGCCGTTGTACATGGGCGGAATGCGCCGCCCGGCCACGTAGTATTCCTCGGCGTCGGTGGTGCGGCCATAAACCCCTATACCGGCGTACACCATGACGGAGAGGAACAGGAAGATGGGCCCGATCCAGTGGCGCGACAGGCCCCGACTTTCGGCCCAGGTCATGAGCGCCAAAAATCCCAGAACCCCGAGCACGTAAGCACCGAGGATGCGGTGCAGCCGCCAGAGATAGGCCTTGTCGCCGTCCGCCGCGCCGTTTTCAGCCATGACGGGGTGGTGGTGGCGGAGATGCCGACGGCAGATCGGCCTGGGCCGCGTCCTGTCGCTCAAAGCGGTTCATGGCCCAGCAATAGACCACGACAATGGCCATGAACACCAGCACGGCGCCCTGTGCCGCGATCCAGAAGCCCAAAGGCCAGCCGCCCACCACGATGGTCTCCAGGTCGCGCGCAAAGTACATGGCCACAAACGACACCAGCACCCACAGCAGCAGCAACCCCCCTTTGAGCTGCAGATGCCGCACATCGTGCAGATCGGGCGGGAACGGGCCCGCCAGCTCAGCCTCGTGGGAAGGTGGTGGCGGCTGCATCATGGGGTTTGCTGCGGGCACCGTGCGCAGGGGGTCTGGCCTGGCTCAGCGCGCCAGCTGCTGCCAGGTGGCAATCACGCTGTCGGGGTTGAGCGAGATGGACGTGATGCCCTCCTTGGCCAGCCACTGGGCAAAGTCGGGGTGGTCGCTGGGGCCCTGGCCGCAAATGCCGATGTATTTGCCCTGGGCAAGGCAAGCCTTGATGGCCATGTGGATCAAGGCCTCGACAGCGGGGTCGCGTTCATCGAAGTCGCGTGCCAGCAGCTCCAGGCCCGAATCACGGTCCAGGCCCAGGGTAAGCTGGGTCAGGTCGTTCGAGCCGATGGAGAAACCGTCGAAGAAGGCGAGGAACTGCTCGGCCAGGATGGCGTTGCTCGGGATCTCGCACATCATGATGAGCTTGAGCTCGTTCTCACCGCGTTTCAAGCCATGCTGCGCCAGCAGTTGCGTGACCCGCTCGGCCTGGCCCAGCGTGCGCACAAAGGGCACCATGACCTGCACGTTGGTCAGGCCCATGTCGTTGCGCACGCGCTTCAAGGCCTCGCATTCCATGGCGAAGGCCTCGCCAAACTCCACGCTCACATAACGCGCCGCGCCGCGGAAGCCCAGCATGGGGTTCTCTTCCTCTGGCTCGTAGCGGCTGCCGCCGATAAGCTTGCGGTACTCGTTGCTCTTGAAGTCCGACAGGCGCACGATGACCGGCTTGGGCCAGAAGGCCGCGGCAATGGTGGCCACGCCCTCGGCCACTTTGTCCACATAGAAGGCACGGGGGCTGGCGTGGCCGCGCGCCACGGATTCCACGGCTTTCTTCAGGTCCGAATCGATGTTCGGATAATCAAGAATGGCCTTGGGGTGCACGCCAATGTTGTTGTTGATGATGAACTCGAGCCGCGCCAGGCCCACGCCTTCGTTGGGCAACTGGCAAAAGTCAAACGCCAACTGCGGGTTGCCCACGTTCATCATGATCTTGGTGGCAATGGACGGCATGGTGCCGCGCTGTACCTCGGTGACTTCGGTCTCCAGCAGGCCGTCGTAGATGTGGCCGGTATCGCCCTCGGCGCAGCTCACGGTGACCAGGGTGCCGTCCACCAGCTTGTCGGTGGCGTTGCCGCAGCCCACCACGGCCGGAATGCCCAGCTCGCGCGCAATGATGGCGGCGTGGCAGGTGCGCCCGCCCCGGTTGGTGACGATGGCGCTGGCGCGCTTCATCACCGGCTCCCAGTTCGGGTCGGTCATGTCGGTCACGAGCACGTCACCGGGCTGCACCTTGTCCATCTCGGAAATGTTGTGCACCAGGCGCACCGGACCGGTGCCGATTTTCTGGCCAATGGCGCGGCCTTCGGCGAGCACCGGGCCCGTGCCCTTGAGCTTGTAGCGCAGTTCGGCCTGGCCCTGGACCTGGCTCTTCACGGTTTCGGGGCGCGCCTGCAGGATGTAGAGCAGGCCGTCTTCGCCGTCCTTGCCCCATTCGATGTCCATCGGGCGGCCGTAGTGCTGCTCGATGACCAGCGCGTAGTGCGCCAGTTGCTGCACGTCGGCGTCGGTGAGCGAATAGCGGTTGCGCTGCTCGGCCGGCACGTCGGTGGTTTTGATGAGCTTGCCTTTGAGCGCGCCTTCGGCTTTTTCTTCGGGCGTGGTGAACACCATCTGGATCAGCTTGGAGCCCAGGTTGCGCCGGATCACGGCCTGCTTGCCCGCTTTGAGCATGGGCTTGTGCACATAAAACTCATCCGGGTTCACAGCGCCTTGCACCACTGTCTCGCCCAGGCCGTAGCTGCTGGTGATGAAAACCACGTCCTCAAAGCCCGATTCGGTGTCGATGGTGAACATGACCCCTGCCGCGCCCAGGTCGGAGCGCACCATGCGCTGCACGCCCGCCGACAGCGCCACCACATCGTGCGCAAAACCCTTGTGCACGCGGTAGCTGATGGCGCGGTCGTTGTAGAGGCTGGCAAACACCTCTTTCATCTTGTGCAGCACCTCTTCGATGCCATGCACATTCAAAAAGGTTTCCTGCTGGCCCGCAAACGAGGCGTCGGGCAGATCTTCGGCCGTGGCGGACGAACGCACGGCGAAACTGGCGTGGGGGTTGTCGGCAGAGAAGCGGGCAAACTCGTCCCGAATGGCCTGCTCCAGATCGGCCGGAAAAGGCTGGGCCTCGACCATGGCGCGGATCTCTGCGCCCACCTGGGCCAGCGCGCGCACATCCTCGGTATCGAGGCTGGCGAGCTTCTGGCTGATGCGATCGGCCAGGCCGTCATGCGCCAGAAACTGGCGAAACGCATGGGCCGTGGTGGCAAAACCGGTAGGCACACGCACGCCCTGCGGCAGCTGCGAGATCATCTCGCCGAGGGAGGCGTTTTTGCCGCCCACCGACTCGACGTCGGTCATTCTCAGGTTTTCAAACGGTACGACCAAGGCGGTCGCGTTGAACAATGCAGACATGGGAAAGCTCCAGAAGTTGAAACCGGGTCTGCGCCCACGCCCTGGAGGAGCAATGGGCGAGCGTCCAGGCGCGGGGCTCGGCTTTGTCGTTGTGGTTGTAGACCGACGGCGCGCATGGTGAGAATTCGGATAATGTTCACAATTGTAGGCCCGCGCTTCTGGCAAAGGGCTGACGCTTCTAAAAAGGCCCCTCATGCATTCGCGCACCGTGTTTTTTGTCTCTGACGGCACCGGCATCACCGCCGAAACCTTTGGCAACGCCATCCTGGCCCAGTTCGAATTGGTGCCGCGCCGGGTGCGCCTGCCCTTTATCGACACCGTGGACAAGGCGCACCAAGCCGTGCGCCAGATCAATCACACGGCCGAGATCGAAGGGCGCAAGAGCATTGTTTTCACCACCCTGGTGAACATGGAGGTGCTCAAAGTGATCCAGGAAGGCTGCAAGGGCAAGCTGCTGGACATGTTTGGCACCTTTGTGCACCCGCTGGAGGTGGAGCTGGGCGTCAAGTCGCACCACCGCGTGGGGCGCTTCTCGGACATCAGCCGCAGCAAGGAATACCACGACCGCATCGAAGCCATCAACTACAGCCTGGCGCACGACGACGGCCAGAGCCACAAGAACCTGGAAGATGCCGACGTGATCCTGGTCGGCGTCAGCCGCAGCGGCAAAACCCCCACCAGCCTGTACCTGGCCATGCAGCATGGGCTGAAGGCCGCCAACTACCCGCTCATCCCCGAAGACTTCGACCGCCGCCAACTCCCCCCGGCTTTGGTGCCACACCGCAAAAAAATCTTCGGCCTGACGATCAGCGCCGAGCGACTGTCCGAGATTCGCAGCGAACGCCGCCTCGGGTCGCGCTACGCCAGCCTGGAGAACTGCCGCATGGAGGTGCAGGAAGCGGAGTCCATGATGCGCCGCTCGGGCATTCGCTGGCAGTCCACCACCACCAAATCCATCGAAGAGATCGCCACCACCATCCTGCAAGAACTGCACCCCGACCGCCTCAACTACTGAATTGATAGCTGCCAGCGCCCGTATCCATTGCCTTAGCGACCATTTTTACTTAAATTTTCCAACGCCCACCGGCCAGGCCAACCTCAGCCCATCTGTGCAATCGCCTGGCGGAAACGGCGCAGCGACAGGGCAAACATCACTGCGCCAATCAGCAGCAGCGCCACGAAGGATGGCCACACCACCGCCAGGCCCGCCCCGCGAAACAAAATGGCCTGGCCCAGTTCGGTGAAATGCGTGGTGGGTGCGAGCGACATCACCGCTTGCACCCACTCGGGCATGCTCTCGCGCGGCGTCATGCCGCCCGAGAGCATTTGCAGCGGCAGCATCACCAGCATGACCAGCAGGCCGAACTGCGGCATGTTGCGTGCCAGCGTCGCCATGAAGATGCCCAGCGACGTGGTGGCAAACAGGTGCAGCACCACGCCAGCAAAGAACAGCCACAGCGAGCCCTCCACCGGCACCCGCAGCAGCCCCAGCACAACGCCGTGCAGGGACAGCAGCGTTGCCACCACCACCACCAACCCCATGGCCCACACCTTGGCCAGCATGATTTCGGTGGGCGTCACCGGCATGACCAAGAGGTGCTCGACGGTGCCATGCTCGCGCTCGCGAATCAGCGCCGCGCCGGTCAGAATGATCGAGAGCATGGTGACCTGCGAGACCAGTTCCATCAGAGAACCAAACCACACATTCGAGAGCGTGGGGTTAAAGCGCATGCGCGTCACCAGCTCTACCGGGGGAGCCTGCGTGCCCCGGTTGCGCTGCACGAACTCACCCACCTCGCCCGCCACGATCTGCTGGGCCAGGCCACTGCCTGCAAACGCCTGGCTCATGCGCGTGGCATCCACATTGAGCTGCACAGTGGGCGAGCGCCCGGCCAGCACATCGCGCTGCAGGTTCGGCGGAATGACCAGCACCAGCGTGTAATGGCCTGCATCCAGCGCCGGATCGACCTGGGCATTGGTGATGCGCACCGGCGCATTGAACGCAGGCGGGTAAAACGCACTGAAAATACGCGCCGACAGGGCCGAATCGTCCTCGTCCACGATGGCCATCGGCGTGTGGTGCAGCGTTTCAGGCATGGCCGTTCCCGCGGTGTAGATCGCCACGGTGAAGGTGTAGACAATCAGGATCAACATCATCGGGTCGCGCCACAGGCTCCATAGCTCCTTGACGCCCAGCAGGCGGATGTTGGTCAGGTGGTGCAGCAGGCGGCGCATGCTCACTTTTCCTGCTTGCGCAGCAGCAGCACCGCCACGCCCAAAATCACCACCGGCGCCACGGTCAGCGGCCAGAACGAGGCGGCCAGGTCGTGAAACCCCAGCGCCTTGTTGAACACCCCCCGGCTGATGGTGAACATGTGGCTGGCCGGATAAATCTCGCCGATCCAGCGCCCCGCACCCTCCAGCGACGACACCGGGTTGATCAGGCCGCCGAACTGGATGGCAGGCAGCATGGTGCCGATCATGGTGAAGAACATGGCCGCCAACTGGCTGCGCACCAGGGCAGACGCCAGCAAGCCCAGCCCGGTGGCGCTGATGGCAAACAGCAGCGTCGCCAGTGTGAGCGTGGCCAGGCTGCCGGTGACAGGCACGCCAAACACGGTCACGGCCAGCAGCAGCATCATGGCGAAATTGAGCATGGACAGCGCGAGATAGGGCAACTGCTTGCCCAGCAGAAACTCGGTGCGCGTGGTCGGTGTGACGTAGAGATTGATGATCGAGCCCAGCTCCTTCTCGCGCACCACGGCCAGCGCGGTCAACATGGCCGGCAGCATGAGCAGCAGGATGGGGATGACCGCTGGCACCATGGCCGGCAGGCTCTTGACGTCGGGGTTGTAACGAAACCGAGTTTCCACGTTCACGTTGCCCACGGGCGCTGCGCCGGTGCGCGCTGCAATCGTCTGCACCAGCCAGTACTGGTGCATGCCCTGCACATAGCCGGCCACGGTTTCCGCGCGCTGCGGCATGGCACCATCGATCCAGGCGGCGATCTCGGCCTGCTCGCCGCGCTCCGCATGGCGGGCAAAGCCGCTGGGGATTTCCAGCGCCAGCGAAATTTTGCCGCTGCGCAGGCGCTGGTCCATGTCGGCATCGTCCCGCAAAGGCGGCTGCTCGCTGAAGTAGCGCGAGCCCGCAAGCTGCAGCGCATAGTCGCGGCTCAGCGCGGTCTGGTCGCGGTCGAGTACGGCAAAGCGCAGGTCTTCGACATCCATGCTGATGCCGTAGCCCATCACAAACATCAGCAGCAACGAGCCCAGCAGCGCCAGCGCGCCGCGCACCGGGTCGCGCTGCAACTCCAGCGACTCGCGCCAGGCATAGCTGTAGAGGCGCCGCAGGCTGCGCCGCCAGGCGGGCTCGCGGGGCGGCGCAGCGGTGGTGGCGCGCGGGTCCTGCGCGGCTTCGGGCGCGTCCGCCGCGCCGCCGCCGGCCTGCACCAGGCAATCGATAAAGGCCTGTTCCAGCGTCTGCGCTGCGTGCGCCGCCACAATGGCCTGCGGCGTATCGCTGGCAAGCACCCGGCCCGCGTGCATGAGCGAAATACGGTCGCAGCGCGCCGCCTCGTTCATGAAATGGGTCGAGATGAAGATGGTCACCCCATCGCGGCGCGAGAGCTCGATCATGAGGCGCCAGAAGTTGTCGCGCGCGATCGGGTCGACGCCCGAGGTCGGTTCGTCGAGGATCAGCAGCTCGGGCTTGTGCACCATGGCGACGGCGAGCGAGAGGCGCTGGCGGTGGCCGAGCGGCAGTTTCTCGGGCAACAGATCCAGAGAGTCCTGCAGGCCAAAGCGCTGCGCCATCTCGGCGGCGCGGCCCGCGACTTGCGCCTCGGGCACATGGAACAGGCGCGCGTGCAGCAGCAGGTTCTGCTCCACCGTCAGTTCGCCATAGAGAGAGAAACCCTGCGACATGTAGCCCACGCGCTGGCGCGTGGCGATGTCCTTGGGGTCCACCGCATGGCCGAACAGCAGCGCACTGCCCTCGGTGGCGGGCAGCAGGCCCGTGAGCATCTTCATGGTGGTGGTCTTGCCGCAGCCGTTCGACCCCAAAAAACCAAAAATCTCGCCCCGGCGGATGCGCAGGCTGACTGCATCGACTGCGGTGAAATCGCCAAACCGCATGGTCAGGCCCTGCGCCTCGATGGCCACCTCCTGCGCCTGGGCGTCGGTCAAGGGCGGAATGTCGACCGCCCGGTGCCCGCGCCGCCGCTCCTCGGGCAGCAGGCCAATGAAGGCGGCTTCCAGATCCGCGGCGCCCGTGCGCTCCAGCAGGCCGCCGGGCGTGCCCTGCGCCAGGATGCGTCCCTCGTCCATCGCGACGAGCCAGTCAAAGCGCTGCGCCTCGTCCATGTAGGCGGTGGCCACCACCACGCTCATGCCGGGGCGCTGCTGGCGGATGCCCTCGATCAGGTCCCAGAACTGCGCGCGGGCCAGCGGATCGACGCCGGTGGTGGGCTCATCGAGAATCAGCAG
>NZ_BAAGQN010000010.1:8025-120568 GCF_054783455.1 Simplicispira piscis | reverse complement strand
CTGCAAGCCGGTGGCGCGGGTGAGCTGGTCGATGCGCCGGCGACGCTCCCGCGCGCCATGGCCGAACAGGCGCGCAAAAAACTGCAGGTTCTCTTCGACCGAGAGCGTGGGGTACAGGTTTTTGCCCAGGCCCTGGGGCATGTAGGCAATGCGCGGGCAAACGCGGCGCCGGTGGCCAGCACGCGCCATATCGCCCCCCAGCACCTGCACCCGCCCCTGCTGCACCACGCGTGCCCCCGCCATCAGCGCCAGCAGGCTGGACTTGCCCACCCCGTCAGGGCCGATCACGCCCACCATGCAGCCTGTCGGCACGTCCAGGTCGATATCGGCCAGGGCCTGTACCTGCCGGTAACGCAGCCCCACACCCGCCAGCCGCGCCACGGGCGCCAAGCCCGCGTCGTTCACGGCTGCCCTTTGATGGCCAGGTGCTCGGGCCACGCGGCCTGCGGGTCGGTGCGGATCCAGGCCATGCCGGGCAGCCCGGTCTTGACCTGCTCGATGTGGCGCAGCAGCAGTTCGCGGTCGATCTGCGCACGCACGCGGAACATGAGTTTTTGCCGCTCGCTGGCGGTTTCCACGGTCTTGGGGGTGAACTGGGCCGTGCTGGCCACAAAGGACACGCGCGCCGGAATCACGAACTGCGGCGCGGCATCGAGCACGATGCGCACCTCGCTGCCCAATGCCACCCGGCCTGCCACGGTCTCCGGCAGGAAGAAGGTCATGTACACATCCGACAGGTCGACAAGGCTCAGCACCCTGGCGCCCCCCGCCACGATTTCACCAGGGTGTGCAATGAGAAACTGCACACGGCCATCGCGCGGGGCCTTGAGCTCGCTCTCCGCCAGATCCACATCAATGCGCTGCAGCGTCGCCTCCATGGCCTGCACATTGGACTGGGCGGCTGGAACCTGGGTGCGTGCGGCATCCACCCCGGCCTGGGCCGCGCGGGCCTGGGCCTGGGCGGCGCTCAGGGCGGCCTGCAGGTTGTGCACCTTCCCCCGGTCGTCGTCAAGCGCCTGGTCGGACAGAAAGCCGTCGCGGGCGAGTTGCTCGGTACGCGGCAGTCGGCGCTGGGCCATCTGCAAATCGGTTTCACGCTGCACCACCTGCGCCAGCACTGCCTGGTGGTTGCCCAGCGCCTGCGCCACCTGCACCTGGCTGGTGGCCACCGCCTGGCGCGCCTGCTGCAGCCGGGCCAGCGCCTCATCGCGCTGCGCCTGCAAACCGTCGAGCTGCAAGCGGGCCAGCACCTGCCCCGCCTTGACGAAATCGCCCTCGGACACCAGCAGTTCGCGCAAGCGGCCAGGCTGTTTGCTGGCCACGGCGATTTCCGTCGCCTCGATGCGGCCATTGCCGCCCACCAGAGCGGCCTGCGTGCCATCGGCGCGCCAGGGTGCCCAGGCGGCCACCAGCGCAGCGCCCACCACCAGCAGCGCACCCGCTGTGAATGCGGATTTCCATTGGATCTTCATGGGACTATTGTCCTGCGGATTGAGGCGCCTGCTTCGGCGCAAAGGGATTGCAGACCTCCAAACCCAACGCATGAAAGTCGGCCACATTTCTTGTCGCCACTGTCAGCCCATGCACCTGGGCCGTGGCGGCGATCATGGCGTCTTCGTAGAGCGCATCGGACTTGCGGTGCATCAGCCGCGCCCAGGCCCGAAAGGTGGCTGCATCCATGGGCAAAACGTTGTAGGCCCCAGCCAGCAGCTCCAGCCACACTTCGATTTCAGCGGCTTTGGCGGGGTTTTGTTCGCGTGTGAGTTCAATGCCCGCCTGTATCTCGCCCAAGGTAACGGCGGACACGTACAACTGGGCAACGTCCACCCCTTCCAACCAAGCCAGCACGGCACCATGCGGGCGCTGTTTGCGCAGCTCCGACACCACGTTCGTGTCCAACAGGTACGCGGGCGTCACAGGAGGTCCTCTGGTTTCCGGCGCTGGGCCTGGCCCCGGGCGGGCACGATCAGGTCGGTGCGGGCCTGCTCAGACAGCAACAGTTGTTTCAGCGACGGGCGTGCAGCCGACTGCAAGCGCCGCCACTCGGCCACGGGTACCAGCACGGCCGCCTCGGCGCCGCGCCGGGTCACCAACTGCGGCCCCTCCGTGAGGCAGGCATCCAGAAACTCGCTGAACCGTGCTTTCGCATCCTGAACGGGCCATGTGTGCATATCAAACTCCAAACAAACCAGTTAGATGACTAGTTTGCTCGTATGTTCCATCTCTGTCAAAAAGCTGAACGAAAAAGCGTTTGTGCTGCAACAGCACAAACGCTTTATTTTTGATAGCTATCCGCGCTTTCTACATAAGCGCTAGAGCCTCATTTTCCTTGAAATCCCCCTGTTCCCTTGTGGGAGAGGGAGACAGGCCCCAGGGTCTCACGCAGGAGCCGAGGTCCGGATCAGGTGGTCAAACGCGCTCAGCGCGGCGGTGGCACCTGCCCCTGCGGCAATCACGATCTGTTTGTACGGCACCGTAGTGCAGTCACCGGCAGCAAACACGCCGGGGACGTTGGTGCGGCCATGGGCATCGATCACGATTTCGCCGAACTTCGACAATTCGACCGTGCCCTTGAGCCAGTCGGTGTTGGGCAGCAGGCCGATCTGCACAAAAATGCCTTCCAGCGCGATCTGCCGCACCTCGCCGCTCATACGGTCCTTGTAGGTGATGCCGTTGACTTTATGACCGTCGCCGTTGACCTCGGTGGTCTGGGCATTCAGGATGATGTTGACGTTGGGCATGCTGCGCAACTTGCGCTGCAGCACGGCGTCGGCCTTGAGTTCCGGCGCGAATTCAAGCACGGTGACATGCGCCACCACGCCCGCCAGGTCGATGGCGGCCTCGATGCCGGAGTTGCCGCCGCCGATCACCGCCACGCGCTTGCCCTTGAACAGCGGGCCATCGCAGTGCGGGCAGTAGGTGACGCCCTTGGTGCGGTATTGGTCCTCGCCGGGCACGTTCATGTTGCGCCAGCGCGCGCCGGTGGACAGGATCACGGTGCGGCTGCGCAGCGTGGCGCCGCTTTCGAGCTGCACCTCGATCAGGCCGCCTTCGGTGGTGGCAGGCGTCAGTTGCTTGGCCGCTTGCAGATTCATGATGTCCACCTCGTAGTCGCGCACATGGCGCTCCAGCGCGGCGGCAAACTGCGGGCCTTCGGTCTTCTGGATGGAGATGTAGTTTTCAATATCGACCGTGTCGAGCACCTGGCCGCCAAAGCGCTCGGCCGCCACGCCGGTACGGATGCCCTTGCGCGCCGCATACACGGCAGCGGCTGCGCCAGCGGGGCCACCGCCGACGATGAGCACGTCGAAAGCTTCCTTGGCGTTGAGCTTGGCGGCGTCCTTGGCAGCAGCGCCCTTGTCGATCTTGCCGACGATCTCGGCCAGCTCCATGCGGCCCTGGGCGAAACGCTCGCCGTTGAGAAAAACCGTGGGCACGCCCATGATTTCGCGCTCGGCAATCTCGCTCTGGAACAGGCCGCCGTCGATGGCGGTGTGGGTGATGCGCGGGTTGAGCGCGCTCATGAGGTTGAGCGCCTGCACCACGTCAGGGCAGTTGTGGCACGAGAGCGAGTAATACGTCTCGAAGTGGAAATCCCCGTCGAGCCCCTTGATCTGCTCCAGCAGTTCAGCCGCTTCCTTGGAAGGGTGGCCGCCCACATGCAGCAACGCCAGCACCAGGGAGGTGAATTCATGGCCCAGGGGCACGCCGGCAAAGCGCACGCCGCTGTCCACGCCGGGGTTGGTGATGAGGAACGAGGGCTTGCGCACGCCCGGGTCGTTCTTCTCGACCACGGTGATCTTGTCCGACTGGGCGCGGATGTCTTCCAGCAGCTCGCGCAGCTCGTTCGACGTGGCGCTGTCGTCCAGCGTGGCCACCAGTTCCACCGGGCGCTGCAGACGCTCCAGGTACGCTTTCAACTGGGTCTTGAGGGTGTCGTCGAGCATGGCAAAACTCCTGAAATATTCGATTTTTGGGCGTAAAAAAGCCCGGGCGCCAGGCACCCGGGCGTCTTGTTCAGTTCAACTGAAGCGCGGAGGGAGTCCGCTTAGATCTTACCGACCAGGTCCAGCGATGGAGCGATGGTCTTGGCGCCTTCGTTCCACTTGGCGGGGCACACTTCGCCAGGATGCGCTGCGGTGTACTGGGCAGCCTTGAGCTTGCGCAAGGTTTCCTTCACGTCGCGGGCAATTTCGTTGGAATGCACTTCCATGGTCTTGATGATGCCATCGGGGTTGATGATGAAGGTGCCGCGCAGTGCCAGGCCTTCTTCTTCGATGTGCACGTCAAAGGCACGGGTCAGCTGGTGCGTGGGGTCGCCCACCAGCGGGAATTGGGCCTTGCCGACCGCAGGAGAGGTCTCATGCCAGACCTTGTGCGAGAAATGCGTATCGGTGGTCACGATGTACACCTCGGTGCCGGCCTTCTGGAACTCGGCGTAGTGTTCGGCGGCGTCTTCCACTTCAGTGGGGCAGTTGAAGGTGAAAGCGGCGGGCATGAAGATCACCACAGACCACTTGCCCTTGAGGCTTTCTTCGGTCACGGTGACGAATTTGCCGTTGTGAAAGGCTTCGGTCTTGAAGGGCTGGACTTGGGTGTTGATCAGGGACATGGTTGCTACCTTTCATGGATGGAATGTGAACACAGGAGAGAGTATGGGCCGGTTTTGCGAATAATTCCAATCAATTGATTGAATGACATCAATCGTTTTTAGCTATTCAATGCAATGCCCCCATGGTTTTGGCTGTGCTACTCCCCTACGGCGCCCAGTGGAGTAGGCTTGCAAATTCACGGCAGGCCGCTGCCCTCCTTTTTTTGAACCTTTCAGGAGTCACCCATGCAAGGCGATCCCCAAGTCATTGGCCATCTGCAGGCCCAGCTCAAAAACGAACTGACCGCCATCAACCAGTACTTTCTGCACTTTCGCATGCTCAAGCACTGGGGCTTCGACAAGCTGGCCAAGAAAGAATACGAAGAGTCGATTGGCGAGATGAAGCACGCCGACCTGCTGATGGACCGCATCTTCATGCTCGATGGCCTGCCCAATCTGCAGGACCTGGGCAAGCTGCAGATCGGCGAGGATGTGGCAGAAATCCTGGCTTGCGACCTGCGCGCCGAACAAGGAGCCCAGGCCACGGTCAAGGCGGGCATGGCGCATTGCGAGACCGTCAAAGACTATGTATCGCGCGACCTGCTGCAAAAAATTCTGAACGACACCGAGGAGCACATCGACTTCCTCGAAACCCAGATTGCCCTGATCGACAAGGTGGGCCTGCCCAACTACCTGCAGTCGCAGATGGGCGAGAACGAATAAGCTTGCGCCCTGCCCACGCAGGCCAGTGCTTCCAACGGGCTTCGGCCCGTTTTTTATGCCCGACCCTGGCTCCGCTCAACGCCTTATCCTTGCACCCATGAATGCCACCGAGCCCCCCCCCGCCGACGACAGCCACGCAACCCCTGCGACACCGACAAGCGCTCCGCCGCGCCCGCAGCAGCCGCGCAACCCCTTGCACGGCGTGACGCTGGAGGCCATGGTGACAGCACTAGCCGAATACTTTGGCTGGGAGGGCCTGGGCCAGCAGATCCCCGTGCGCTGCTTCCAGGTGGACCCCAGCGTGGGCTCCAGCCTCAAGTTCTTGCGCAAGACGCCTTGGGCGCGCGAGAAGGTCGAGAGCCTTTACCTGTTCATGCTGCGCGAGCAAAAGCGCAGCGCCGCCAGCGGGCGCTGAAGAGCGCCTTATTCCGTATCCAAATCATTGGTGTCTAGGAGCAAAGCCTACGATCAGTGCTGTAGCACGGCAAGGCGAAGCAACAACGACACGGATGGTTTAGAAACGGGATTACCCGCCCGGGGTCGCCAGGAAGTCACGGCTGATGCCATCGCCCAGATCGCTTACACGGTCCAGAAACTGGGTCAGAAAGGCGTGCAGGCCCGTCGCCAGGATGTCATCGATGCTGCCGTACTGCAGGTCGGCCAGCAGCCGCCCGGCGCGCCGCTCGGTGTGGTGCGAATGTTCGTTGGACACCAGGGCGAGGCTGTCCACCACCTCGCGCAGGCTGGCATGCAAGGAACGCGGCATGTCGCGCCGCAATATCAGCAGCTCGGCCACGCGCTCAGGCGTGATCACATCGCGGTACACCTTGCGATAGACCTCGAAGGCAGACACGCTGCGCAGAATGGAGCTCCAGTGGTAGAAATCGGCCTCCGGCTCACGCCCGCTGGCGGCGCCATGAAAATCGTTGGCCACGGCGTGGAACTTCACATCGAGCAGGCGCGCCGTGTTGTCGGCCCGCTCCAGAAAAGTGCCCAGGTGCAGAAAGTGGAAGGCCTCATCCTGCAGCATGGTGCCCAAGGTAACACCGCGCGAGAGGTGCGAGCGGTACTTCACCCACTCAAAGAACTGGCCCGGGTCGCGCTCGAAGGCGCCGCTGGCCAGCAAGCGGTTCAACTCCAGCCAGGTCTGGTTTTGCGTTTCCCAGACCTCGGTGGTGAGCGCACCGCGCACGGCGCGCGCATTCTCGCGTGCGCCGCGCAGGCACGAGAGGATGGACGATGAATTGCCGCCGTCGCGCACCATGAAGTCCAGCACGCCTTCGCGCGTGACCGTCCCGTGGCGTGCCGTGTAGGCGGGGATCAATTCACTGATCGAGAGCATGCCCAGCCAGCCCGCCTGGGCGCGTGCGGCGGACTGCGGCAGCAGTGCAGTCTCGTAGCCCACGTTCAACATCCGGGCAGTGTTTTCTGCCCGCTCGGTGTATCTCGACATCCAGAACAGGTGGTCAGCGGTACGACTCAGCATGCAACCTCCTCGGGCAGAAAACCCCGCACGCGCTGCGCGCGTCGGCCGTGTTTTAGTGAAAGCCCGCCTGCGACGGTCTTTTGGTGAACGCATAACAAGTGCTTCGCACAGTTGTTAGCGTCCCCCCTGTTTACTGGTGTAAACAGAACCGCCCGCTCGGTGTATCTCGACATCCAGAACAGATGGTCAGCGGTGCGGCTCAGCATGGCGTGCTCCCTTCTTCCTGCAGCACCCAGGTGTCCTTGGTGCCGCCCCCTTGCGACGAATTGACGACCAGCGAGCCCTCCTTGAGCGCCACCCGCGTCAGCCCCCCGGCCACCATCTGCACTTTTTCGCCCGACAGCACGAAGGGCCGCAGGTCGATGTGGCGCGGCGCGAGACCACTGTCCACAAAGGTCGGGCAGCTCGACAGGCTGAGCGTGGGCTGCGCGATATAGCGGGCCGGGTCGGCCACCAGAGCGCGGCGAAAATCCTCGATCTCGGCGCGCGTTGCCGCCGGACCGATGAGCATGCCGTAACCTCCCGCACCGTGCACCTCCTTGACCACCAGCTCCGGCAGGTGGTCGAGCACGTAGCGCAGATCGTCCGGTTTGCGGCACAGCCACGTAGGCACATTGGCCAGCAGGGGTTCCTCGCCCAGGTAGAAGCGGATCATCTCGGGCACATAAGGGTAGACCGATTTGTCGTCGGCCACGCCCGTACCCACGGCATTGCAGATCGCCACGTTGCCTGCGCGGTAAACCTCCATCAACCCGGCGCAGCCCAGTGTGCTGCGGGAGCAAAACACCTGGGGGTCTAAAAAATCGTCGTCCACGCGGCGGTAGATCACGTCCACCCGCTGCAGGCCGCGCGTGGTGCGCATGTAGACGAACTTGTCGCGCACCACCAGGTCCTGCCCTTCCACCAGCTCCACCCCCATTTGCTGTGCCAGAAAGGCATGCTCGAAATAGGCGCTGTTGAGCATGCCGGGGGTCAGCACCACCACGGTGGGCTCAGACGCACCTGCGGGGGCACTGGCGCGCAGGGTGTCGAGCAACAGGTCGGGGTAATGCGCCACGGGCGCCACCGGGTGCATGCCAAACAGGTCGGGGAAGAGCCGCATCATCATCTTGCGGTTTTCCAGCATGTACGACACGCCCGAGGGCACGCGCAGGTTGTCTTCCAGCACGTAGTACACGCCTTCGCCCTGCGCGTTGGCGGCGCGCACGATGTCGATGCCGGCGATATGCGCGTAGATATCCCGGGGAACCTGCAGTCCGACCATTTCGGGGCGGTACTGGGCGTTGTGCAGCACCAGATCGGTCGGCACAATACCGGCGCGCAGGATGTCCTGGCCGTGGTACACGTCGCGAATGAAATGGTTGAGCGCAGCCACGCGCTGCACCAGCCCGCGCTCCAGGTGCGCCCACTCCTGCGCTGGAATGATGCGCGGCACGAGGTCAAACGGGATCAGGCGCTCGTTGCCCGCCCCACCTTCGTCCTTGTCGCCATACACCGCAAAGGTGATGCCCACGCGGCGAAAAATCATCTCGGCCTCGGCACGGCGCGCCTCCATGGTTTCGGGCGCCTGGCGCGCAAGCCAGTGGCCATAGCGCTTGTAATGGGCGCGCACATCACTGCCATCAAAGGGCAACAGGGCGTACATCTCGTCAAATTTCTGCATCGCAGGCCTCCTGGGGTCAGGATAGCAAGTTGTACACCAGCTCTGTGCCCATCAGGGAACGCGGTGCTGCCAGTAGCGGGGATGTTCGTCCCGCTCACAGCGCGCCAGCCCCGGCTGGGCCGAATGCCATGTAGCAGCCCCGCAATGCGGCGAGACCACAGCATCGATACCCTGTGCCTGCAGGCGCTGCAAGACTTCAGGCGCAGGGTGGCCGAAGCGGCTGCGATAGGCCGCCTGCACCAACGCGGTGCGTGGCTGCACCGCAGACAGAAAGACGGCACTGGACGAGGTTTTGCTGCCATGGTGGGGCAACAACAGCAGGTTGGCCTTCAAGGGTGCTGCGCGCGCCACCAGGGCCTGTTCTTGTGCGCTTTCGATGTCCCCAGCCAGCAGCGCTGCGGTTCCGTTGGCCGACGTGATGCGCAGCACACAGCTGAGGGTATTGGGGCGTACGGCGCGCTGGCCCGGAGCCCCCTCGGTCGCACCCGGCAAGGGGTGCAGCACTTCGAATGCCACGTGATCCCAGGTCCAGCGCTGGCCTGCCAGGCAGGGCGCAGCAGGCCCCAGCGCGCGCAGCGTTTCATCCCCGGCAATGGAGCCCGTCAGCACGGCCTGGGGCTGCTGGGCCATGACGGCCGCTGCCCCGCCAGTATGGTCGCTGTCGCGGTGACTGAGCATGAGCATGTCGAGGCGCACGCCCAGCGCCCGCAGCAGCGGCACCAGCACGCGGCCACCGGCATCGCTGTCTACCCCAAAGCGCGGGCCAGTGTCGTACAGCAGGCTGTGCGTGGCGGTACGTACCAGCACGGCATTGCCCTGGCCGACATCGGCTGCCAGCACCTCAAACTGCCCTGGCACCGGGCGCGGCGACTGCCACAGCAACACCGGCACCAATAACGGAACGCCCAATGCACGCACCGGCCACGGCAGCCGCAAGGCCAGCAGCACACCGCCGGCTACCCCTGCCACGCCCGCCCACAAAGGCGCCGCCGGTAGCCACAGCGAGGCCCAGGGCCAGGCCGCCAACCATTGCAGCACGGCCACCAGCGGCAGCACTGCCGCACCCGCCCACTGCCACAGCGGTGCCCACAGCACACCCGCCAATGCCAGCGGCGTCACCACCAGGGTCACCCAGGGAATCGCCAACAGATTGGCCACCAGCCCCACCAGCGACACCTGCCCAAACAGCAGCAACCCCAAGGGCGTAAGCGCCAGCGTGACGATCCATTGTTCACGCAATAAAGCATTAAATCTGCCTCTAACGCCCGCTGGATAAGCGCTAACAGCTCTACTATCAGTAGCAAACAAAACAGCCACCGCCACAAAGCTGAGCCAAAACCCCGCTTGCAGCAAAGCCCACGGATCGGGCACCACCACCACCGCGCAGGCCAGCAACCACACCTGCGGCCAGGGCCAGCGCCGCCCCGACAGGCGCAGCAGCGCCACCGTGGTCAGCATCAGCACGGTGCGCTGTGCCGGCAGCCCCCAGCCACTGAACAGGGCATACAACGCCGCCAGCAGAACGCCACAGACCAGCGCGGCCGAAGGCGCTGGCACGGCAAGGCACAGGCGCGGTGAACGGCGCCAGAGCCACTGCACAGCCGCAGCGGCCAGCCAGGCAAACAGCGTGATATGCAATCCAGAAATACTCATGAGGTGCGCTACGGACGTGGCGCGGAAAACATCCCAGTCGCCGCGGTCGATGGCCCGCTGGTCGCCCGTGACCAGCGCCGCCACCACACCGGCAACACGCACCGCCTGCACATCCGTGCGGTCGGGCGCCAGGCGCGTGGTGATGGCGTCGCGTGCCGTCTGGCGCAGGCGCTCGACCGGGTGCCGCCAGGTTTCCCCGATGCGCTGGGGCGGCGCATCCCGTGGCCCTGCACGCACATAGCCCGTAGCCTGCACGCCTTGCTCCCACAGCCAGAGTTCGTAATCAAACCCGTGCGGGTTGCGCGCCCCGTGCGGGGCCTTCAGGCGCACCATCATCTGCCAGCGCTCACCAGGGCGCATGGGCAGCGGCTGGCGCTGCAATGTAGCCAGATCCGGAGTCTCCTGCCATAAGCCCCGGTACCAGGCCAAGTCGATCAGCGTGGGCAGGCGCACCGGCTGCCCGTTCTGGTGTGCGGACTCCACCTCCAGGCGCAGCCGCAGCGCTGCATCGCCCAGCTGCGGCATGGTGGCCACGATACCGGTCACCTGGATGTCCTGGCCCTCCAGCGATGGCAGCAAAGATTGCGCGGCGAAATGCGCAGCGCGCAGTCCTGTCAGCGCCCCGACCAGCAGGGCCGCCAGCCCGGCCCAGGCCAGCGCCCGCCCCCACACCGGGCCGCGCTGCGGCGCCCAGCGCCACAGCACCACGGCGCTGATGCCTGCAAGACACAGCAGCACGCCATACAGCCAGCCAGGCCATAGCGCTGCCTGCTGCATTTGCAGGGCGGCCCCCAGCACGGCGCCCAGCAGCGCCGACGCACCCCCATCACTGTGCCGTGCAGCGGCATGCGGCGCTGCGGTGTCGGACAGGAGCGGGCGATCAGAAAGCGATGGCATGGACGCATGCTACGGCAGGCCCTGTGTTCTGAAAATGGCGGTCAACGCCACCTGGGAGTCTGTCGGGCTTGGGGCGTCGAAAGCGAGAATTGGCCCCAGCGAGGACAGTTTTTGCCGGATTTGCAGCCCCATAGCCCGGCTATGGGGCAAAAAGACGGTAAAAAATGGACCGCTGCGGCCGATTTGCAGCCGACGATTTCCAAGCCCGACAGGCTCCTGGGTCTGCGCAGCAAGCACGGGGCTGTGTAACATGCCAACCCTTGGCCCGGCCCTGCACGCAAAAATCCGTCTGCGTGGTGGAGCGCCCCGCTCCCGCAATGCCGGAATCTATTTTCTTCAAGGAACACCATGAGCGTTTACGACCAGCTTTCCGCCCTGAACATCACCCTGCCCCCCGTCAGCGTACCGGCGGCGGCCTATGTGCCCTATGTGCAGACCGGCAACCTCGTCTTCCTGAGCGGCCACATTGCCCGCAAGGACGGCAAGCCCTGGGTTGCACAGCTTGGCAAGAACATCACGACCGAAGAAGGCAAGGCGGCTGCCCGCGCTGTCGCCATCGACCTGATGGGCACGCTGCAAGCGGCAGCGGGCGGCGACCTGAACCGCGTCAAGCGCATCGTGAAGGTGATGAGCCTGGTGAACTCCACAGGCGACTACACCGAGCAGCACCTGGTGACCAATGGCGCCAGCGAACTGCTGGGCCAGGTGTTTGGCGAAGCCGGTGTGCATGCGCGCAGCGCCTTCGGCGTGGCGCAGATCCCCATGGGCGCCTGCGTGGAGATAGAACTGATCGCCGAACTGGCCTGATCGTCAGAGCCGGTCAGGTTCAGGGGCAGCATCCACCGCCGCCCCTCTCACGTTCAAAAGGATTCCCAGTCGTCGTCACTGGCAGCAGCTTGGGCCCGCGGTGGTGCTGCCGGGGGCTGCGCAGCCGGTTTGTGGGCTGCAGGCGACGCCTTCGCTGAGGCCAGACGCACAGCAGGTGCCTTGGCCGCCGGGGTACGCAGCGGAGCCGGTTTGGCGGGCGCAGGCACGCCGCGCGCCGGGGCAGGTGCTGCCACCGGTGCACTGCGCCGCACGGGTTGTGCGGGTGGCAGACCCGAAGTATTGACCTTGAAGATCGATACCACCTGGGCCAGCTGCTCAGCCTGCTCGCGCAGGCTTTGGGCTGCGGCCGCACTCTCTTCCACCAACGCGGCGTTCTGCTGCGTCATCTGATCGAGGTTACCCACGGCCTGGTTCACCTGGGAAACGCCCGCACTTTGCTCGGTGGACGCAGCGGTGATTTCGCCAATCATGTCGTTCACGCGCTGCACCGACTGCACGATGTCCTGCATGGTGGTACCCGCGTCCTGTACCAGGCGCGAGCCGGCTTCGACCTTCTCGACCGAGGTGTTGATGAGCTGTTTGATTTCCTTGGCCGCTTCGGCGCTGCGCCCGGCCAGGCTGCGCACCTCGCTGGCCACCACGGCAAAGCCCCGGCCCTGCTCGCCCGCGCGGGCAGCCTCCACGGCCGCGTTGAGCGCCAGGATGTTGGTCTGGAAGGCAATGCCGTCGATCACGCCAATGATGTCGGATATTTTTTGGCTGCTGTGCTGGATGGCCTCCATGGTGGAGACCACCTGGGTCACCACCTCGCCACCACGCCGCGCCACACCACTGGCTCCCGCCGCCAGGCTGCTGGCCTGCTGCGCACTGCTGGCGCTTTGCTGGATGGTGCTGGTGAACTCCTCCATGGCGGCCGCTGTTTCCTGCAGGTTGCTGGACGTCTGCTCGGTGCGCGCCGACAGGTCATGGTTGCCCGCCGCAATCTGGGCGCTGGCCGTGGCAATGCTGTCGGTGCTCTGGCGCACCTGGTGCACCATGCGTCCGAGAGAATCGCTCATGGCGTAGAGCGAGTGCAGCAGTTCGCCGAATTCGTCTGCCCGCGTGATCGTTTCACGCTGGCTCAGATCCCCCTCAGCAATGCGCCCCGCCAAGGTTGTCGCCTGCTGCAGCGGCTGCACAATGCTGCGAATCAGGTAGTAGGCCCCAATGATGATCGCCAGCAGCAAGGCTCCCACGGCCGCCCCAGCCATTTTGACGGTATCCATACCGGCACGGCCCAACTCATCGCGGGTTTCCTGCATGATCTGCTTTTCCAGCTGCACGAAGTCCCGCAGGGTTTGCAGATAGGCCGCCGAGGCCGGGTTATAGGTCTGGCGCACAAAGGTTTCGGCCTGGTCGCCCTGGCCATCGGCCTTGAGTTTGCGCGCCTGGTCGCGCTGCGCCACCATATTTTTGCGGGCTGCGGCAATCGTGTCCATCTGCGCTTTTTCACGATCTGACAGCGCCAGCGCCTCCAGCGACTTTTGCACCTCGCTGATCTTGGCCGAAGTAGCAGCCATGGCATCCTTGAACTCGGCCTGCATCGCGGGGTCATCACTGAGCACCAACGCCAGGGTGCGCACCGCGTTGGTTTCCGTCAGGCCCGCCCATTGCACGACCGCATCATGCCGCTGGACGGTTGCTTGCAAGATCACGTCGGCGTCGGCACGTGTCTTGGCCGACCGATAGCCCGAAAACCCAACGACGGCCACCAGCAACACCACAATGACCGTGACGGCTAGCCACAACTTGTGGCCCATTTTCAATTGCTGAAACATCGGAGTCTCCCTTCTTGCATTGAAACAATTTTTGCTTGTTACAGCGATATTGCACTGTTTTCTGTTGAAGCACAAAACCAGCATGCGCACACAGGAACATGCGCGACTCCCTGTAGCTTGAGAGCTACTCTATCCGCGTCACAGTGGCCGGCTTGAATCCAAGGTCCGCAGCCTTGCCCTTGCGTCCCCGTGCGGCGCGGGCGTTGTTGAGCGAGCGGATCTCCAGCGTTTCATCGCGCTGTTTCCCGCCCCGGCCCACGCCGTCGAGGCGAATGCTGCGGGTATAGGCCGCCGCGCCCGCGAGCTGGTCCTTGTCTTCCAGGTCGATCAGCATCAGGCCACGGCCGCCGTTGGCCATGGTTTTCAGCTCGGTGATCTCGAACGTGAGAATGCGCCCGCCCGTGGAGGCACAGGCCACATGCGTGGCCGGGGCCAACACCTGGCCCCCGCTGGAGCCTGCGGCGTGCGAAGGCGCGCACACGGTCTCGCCTTCGCCCAGCGTGAGAAACGCCTTGCCCCCCTTCTGGCGTGACACCATGTTCTCCACCGCCGCCAGAAAACCATAGCCGCCCGAACTGGACAACAAAAGCGTGGCGTTGGCCGGGCCCGCAAAATAATGCTGCACCTGCGTGCCCGCTTCCAGCTCAATGAGCGTGGTCACCGGTTGACCATCACCGCGCGCACCGGGCAGCAGCGACACGGCTACCGAATAGATACGCCCATTGCTGCCAAAGGCGAGCAAGGTATCGACCGTGCGGCATTCAAACGTGCCATACAAGCCGTCGCCCGCCTTGAAAGCAAAGCTGGCCGCCTCGTGCCCATGGCCGTTGCGCGCACGCACCCAGCCTTTTTGCGACACGACCACCGTGACGGGCTCGTCCACCACCTTGACTTCGGCCACCGCCTTTTTCTCGGCCTGGATCAGGGTGCGGCGCGGGTCGGCAAAGGTTTTGGCATCCGCCTCGATCTCCTTGACCATGGTGCGGCGCAGCGTGCCCGGGTTGTTCAGAATGTCTTCGAGCTTGCCCTGGCTGTCGCGCAGTTCTTTCAGCTCTTGCTCGATCTTGATAGCTTCGAGCCGCGCGAGCTGGCGCAGGCGAATTTCAAGAATATCCTCGGCCTGCCGGTCGCTCAGGTTGAAGCGTGCAATCAGCGCGGCCTTGGGCTCTTCGGCCGCGCGGATGATGGCGATCACTTCGTCGATGTTGAGCAGCACGGTCTGCCGCCCTTCAAGGATATGGATGCGGTCGAGCACCTTGTCCAACCGGTGCTGGCTGCGCCGCGTGATAGTGGTCTGGCGGAAGGTGATCCACTCTTCGAGCATCTGCCGCAGCGACTTTTGCACCGGCCGGCCATCGAGCCCCACCATGGTCAGGTTGATGGGCGCCGAGGTCTCCAGGCTGGTGTGCGCCAGCAGCGCGGTGATCAGCTCTTGCTGCGGCGTCTTGCTCGTCTTGGGCTCGAACACCAGGCGCACGGGCGCGTCCTTGCTCGACTCATCGCGCACCACGTCGAGCACGGCCAGGATGCTGGCCTTGAGCAGGACCTGGTCCTGGCTCAGGGCCTTTTTGCCGGCCTTGATCTTGGGGTTGGTGATTTCTTCGATTTCTTCGAGCACCCGCTGCGTGCTCACACCCGGCGGCAACTCGTTCACGACCAGTTGCCACTGGCCACGCGCCATGTCTTCGATCTTCCAGCGGGCGCGCACCTTGAGGCTGCCACGGCCCGTGCGGTAGGCGTCGGCGATGTCGCCCGCACTGCTGATGATCTGGCCGCCCCCCGGGTAATCGGGACCGGGCACCAGCGCCAGCAACTCGTCCTGGCTCAGCGTTGGCGTCTTGATCAGCGCCACGCAGGCGTCGGCAATCTCGCGCAGGTTGTGGCTGGGGATTTCGGTGGCCAGACCCACGGCAATGCCGCTGGCGCCGTTCAGCAAGGCAAACGGCAGGCGCGCGGGCAGCTGGCGCGGTTCCTCCGTGCTGCCGTCGTAGTTGGGCATGAAATCGACCGTGCCCTCGTCGATTTCATCGAGCAGCAGGCTGGTGATGCGCGACAGCCGTGCCTCGGTGTAGCGCATGGCGGCAGCGCCATCGCCGTCACGGCTGCCAAAGTTGCCCTGGCCGTCGATCAGCGGGTAGCGCTGGGAAAAATCCTGCGCCATGCGCACCAGCGCGTCGTACGCCGACTGGTCGCCGTGCGGGTGAAAACGCCCCAGCACATCGCCCACCACGCGGGCACTTTTGACCGGTTTGGGCGCGCTGCTGCGCGTGGGGCCGCTGTACGACAGGCCCATGCGGTCCATCGCATACAGAATGCGCCGCTGCACGGGCTTGAGGCCGTCGCACACGTCGGGCAGCGCGCGGCCCTTGACGACAGAGAGCGCGTATTCGAGGTAGGCACGTTGGGCGTAGCTGCCCAGGCCCGGTTCGTCGGGGGTCTCGGACGCGGAAAAGGCAAGGCCGGGTTGCTCACTCATAGGTCAATCACTATCTTTTTCATAGCTACTAGCGCTTGATGTATAAGCGCTAGAGGCCAATTTTGCTTGAATTTTGGCGATACTAAATAAATCACTGCGATGGCGCGCGCCGTGCTTCGGGATGGGATGCAAGGCGCAAACCGCCGTCATAGCCATCGCTATGGCGAGGATTTGCAACGCAGCAGACCGCCCGAGGCACGGATGCGCGGCGCGTGAGGGACTTGTTCAGCATTGCCTTAAACATCGATCTCGACGCTGTCACCGTGCAGCTCCATCAACTCGCGCCGCGACCCCGCCTCGCCCTTGCCCATGAGCTTGGTGATGAGGCCTTCGGTGGCGGCAAAGTCCATGCTGCCCAGCTGCACCGGCAGCAGGCGACGGGTGTCGGGGTTGAGCGTGGTGTCCCACAGCTGCTCGGCGTTCATTTCACCCAAGCCTTTGAAGCGGCTGATCTGGCACTTGTCGCGCGCCACGCCGTCTTTTTCGGCCTTGTCGAGGATGGCTTGCAGCTCGCCGTCGTCCAGCGCGTACTGCTTGGCCGCCGGTTTTTTGCCGCGCGCGGGCACGTCCACACGAAACAGCGGCGGGCGTGCCACGTAGATGTGGCCGGTTTCGATGAGTTTAGGAAAGTGCCGGAAAAACAGCGTGAGCAGCAGCACCTGGATGTGCGAGCCGTCCACATCGGCGTCTGACAGGATGCAGACCTTGCCGTAGCGCAGGCCCGACAGGTCGGGCGTGTCGTTGGGGCCGTGCGGGTCCACGCCAATGGCGACCGAAATGTCGTGGATTTCGTTGTTGGCAAACAGCCGGTCGCGCTCGACCTCCCAGGTGTTAAGCACCTTGCCGCGCAGCGGCAGGATGGCCTGGCTTTCCTTGTCGCGCCCCATCTTGGCGCTGCCGCCCGCCGAGTCGCCCTCAACCAGAAACACTTCGTTGTGCGCGAGGTCGCGGCTTTCGCAATCGGTCAGCTTGCCGGGCAACACGGCCACGCCAGAGCCTTTGCGCTTTTCGACCTTCTGGCCGGCCTTCTGCCGCGTTTGCGCGGCCTTGATGGCCAGTTCGGCGAGTTTCTTGCCATATTCGACATGCTGGTTCAGCCACAGCTCGAGCGCCGGGCGCACAAAGCTCGACACCAGCCGCACCGCGTCGCGCGAGTTCAACCGCTCCTTGATCTGGCCCTGGAACTGCGGGTCCAGCACCTTGGCCGAGAGCACGTAGCTGGCGCGGGCGAACACGTCTTCGGGCAGCAGCTTGACGCCCTTGGGCAACAGGCTGTGCAGCTCGATGAAGCTTTTGACGGCGGTGAACAGACCATCACGCAGGCCGCTCTCGTGCGTGCCGCCCGCGCTGGTGGGGATGAGGTTGACATAGCTCTCGCGCACCGGCTGGCCGTCTTCGGTGAACGCCACGCACCAGGCCGCGCCCTCGCCTTCGGCAAAACTCTCGTGCCCGCCATCGGCAAAACCTTCGCCCTCGAACAGCGGGATCACCGGTTCGCCGTTCAGGGTCTGCTGCAGATAGTCGCGCAGGCCGCCCTTGTATTGCCAGGTCTGGGTGTCACGGGTTTTTTCGTTGACCAGCGAAACGCTCACGCCCGGCATCAGCACCGCCTTGCTGCGCAGCAAGTGCGTGAGCTCGTTCATGGGCAGGTGGCTGGACTCAAAATATTTGGCGTCGGGCCAGGCACGCACCGTGGTGCCCTGCTTGCGGTCGCCTTCGCCCTTGGGCTGCGTGGTCAGCGGCTCGATCACATCACCGGCCGAGAACACGAGGCGCGCGACCTGGCCTTCGCGGTAGCTCGTCGCTTCGAGCCGGGTGGAGAGCGCGTTGGTCACGCTCACACCCACACCATGCAGGCCGCCCGAGAAGCTGTAGGCGCCGCCCTTGCCTTTGTCGAACTTGCCGCCCGCGTGCAGGCGCGTGAAGACCAGCTCGATCACCGGCGCGTTTTCTTCCGGGTGCAGGCCAAACGGGATGCCTCGGCCATCGTCTTCGACGCTCACCGAGCCATCGGCGTGCAAGGTGACCTTGATCTTCTTGCCGTAGCCGGCCAGCGCTTCGTCGGCGGCGTTGTCCAGCACTTCCTGGATGACGTGCAAGGGGTTGTCGGTGCGGGTGTACATGCCCGGCCGCTGCTTGACGGGCTCCAGGCCCTTGAGCACGCGGATCGAGCCTTCGGAGTATTCGCTATTGGAGGAAACGGGAGAGGGTTTGGCTGCCATGGGGGCGGATTGTAGTGTGCTGCTGCGCAAACAGCTGGATGAATACACAGGCGAAAGATCTGCAGCCCATGGTTTTTGCCGCGTACCGGTCACCCGTGTTCCGGCGCATTTTGGACAAAATCGCTACATTTATGCGTATGCATACGAATTCCCAAAAATTGTCCATGTTCCAGGTGCTGGCGTGCGGCGCAGCCATTGTCACGCTGTCCATGGGCATTCGCCACGGCTTTGGTCTATGGCTGCAGCCCATCACGCAGGAGATGGGCTGGACACGCCAGTCTTTTGCACTGGCCATCGCCATCCAGAACCTGTCCTGGGGGTTGATCGGCATCTTTGTCGGCATGGTGGCCGACCGTTTTGGCGCCTTTCGCGTGCTCGTGGGCGGTGCCGTACTGTATGCCTTGGGCCTGGCGGGCATGGCCCTCTCGCCCACCCAGACGCTGTTTGCCCTGACCACGGGCGTGCTGATTGGCGCGGCACAGGCGGGCACCACCTATGCCGTGATTTATGGCGTGCTGGGGCGGCAGATTGCCCCCGAGAAGCGCTCGTGGGCCATGGGCGTGGCGGCGGCGGCGGGATCGTTCGGCCAGTTCCTCATGGTGCCTGTGGAGGGCCTTCTGATTGCCAACCTGGGCTGGCAAACGGCGCTGCTGGCGCTCGCGTTGATGGTTTTACTGATCGCGCCGCTGGCCTATGGGCTGCGGGAACCGGGCTTTCAGGGCGCGGCACCTGCACATCGCCAGCAAAGTATTGGCGAGGCGCTGACCGAAGCGGTGCGCAACCCCAGCTTTTTGCTGCTGACAGCGGGCTATTTTGTCTGCGGCTTCCAGGTGGTGTTCATTGGCGTGCACATGCCCAGCTACCTCAAGGACCACGGCCTGTCCCCCCAGGTGGCCAGTTTTTCACTGGCGCTGATCGGGCTGTTCAACGTGTTTGGCACCTATATCGCGGGCACGCTCGGCCAGCGCATGCCGCGCCGCCATATCCTGGCCTTCATCTATTTTTCCCGCGCCGTGGTCATCACCATTTTCCTGTGGGTGCCGCTGTCGCCCACGTCGGTGTATGTGTTCTCTGCGATCATGGGTGCACTGTGGTTGTCCACGGTGCCGCCGACCAACGCCACGATTGCGCAGATTTTTGGTGTGCAGCACCTCTCCATGCTGGGCGGGCTGGTGTTCTTCAGCCACCAGATCGGCAGCTTCATGGGCGTGTGGCTGGGGGGTTATCTGTACGACCGCACGGGCAGCTACGACATCGTCTGGCAGATCGCCATTGGCTTGGGGCTATTGGCCGGGCTGGTGAACCTGCCGATTCGCGAACAGCCCCTTGAGCGCGGCGCACCACAACCGGCCTGACCATGTCGATCACCCCCAACACCCCTACATCTGCACAGCGCAAGCACCGCCGCTGGATGGCCTGGGCGCTGGCCGTGGTGGCACTGCTGGCGGTGTTTGCGCTCTATAGCCAGCCGGAATTCATGGTGATGCTCGCCGACCAGGTGTGGGCCTGTTTTTAGACAAATTGGCCTCTAGGAGGCTGTCGGACTTGGCAATCGTCGGCTGCGAATCGACCGCAGCGGTCCATTTTTCACCGTCTTTTTACCCCATAGCCGAGCTATGGGGCTGCAAATCCGGCAAAAACTGTCCTCGCTGGGGCCGATTCTCGCTTTCGACGCTCCAAGCCCGACAGACTCCTAGCACTTATGCAGCAAGCGCAACCAGCTATGAATATGAAAGCAACCTATTCCCCACCCGTTGCGCTGGACAACGCTTCTGAATGGGTGCGGCGCTGGTCACACCTGGTGCCGCCGCAGGCGCCCATGCTCGATGTGGCGTGCGGCCAGGGCCGCCACCTGCGCTGGTTCCAGGCCCTGGGCCATCCGGTGACAGGCATTGACTGCAACCCGCAAGCCATTGACGCGGCAGCCGCCGTGGGGGAGGCGATTGCCGCCGACCTTGAAAGCGGCCCCTGGCCGCTGCCCGGGCGCCTGTTCGGCGCGGTCGTGGTCACCAACTACCTCTGGCGCCCGCTGCTGCCCATGCTGGTGCAGAGCCTGGCCCCGGGCGGGGTGCTGCTGTACGAAACCTTTGCCTGCGGCAACGAAACCGTGGGCCGCCCCGCGCGGGCAGACTTTTTGCTGCAACCCGGGGAACTGCTCACGGCCTGCGCCAGTCTGCAGGTGGTGGCCTACGAAAACGGATTTCTCGACACCCCCGCACGCTTCGTGCAACGTATTGCCGCCGTGCGTATGCCACCGAGCGGCGTTTCACCGGCATGCCATCCGCTGCGCGCGCACTCCTAGTTAGAATGCTCTTTTACCGTTTACCACTGCGGACATGACCTCTTCCACCGTCCCCCTTACCGGCAGCATCGTCGCCCTCGTCACCCCCATGCACGAGGACGGCAGCGTGGACTACCCTGCCCTGCGCAAACTGATCGACTGGCATATTGCAGAAGGCACCGACTGCATCGGCGTGGTGGGTACCACGGGCGAATCGCCCACGGTGGACGTCCAAGAGCACTGCGAGATCATCCGCGTCAGCGTCGAACAGGCGGCGGGCCGCGTACCGGTCATGGCCGGGTGCGGCGCGAACTCTACCAAAGAGGCCATCGAGCTGGCCCGCTTTGCCAAGGGCGTGGGCGCCGACAGCCAGCTCCAGGTAGTGCCTTACTACAACAAGCCCACCCAAGAGGGCCAGTACCAGCACTTCAAGGCCATTGCCGAGGCCACGGGCGACCTGCCCATCGTGCTCTACAACGTGCCCGGCCGCTCGGTCGCCGATATGCAGCACGACACCGTGCTGCGGCTGGCGCAGGTGCCCGGCATCATCGCCATCAAGGAAGCCACGGGCAACATCGAGCGCGCGCAGTGGCTGATCCGCGACCTGCCGAAGAACTTTGCCGTGTATTCGGGCGACGATCCGACCGCTGTGGCCCTGATGCTCTGCGGCGGCCACGGCAACATCAGCGTAACGGCCAACGTAGCGCCGCGCCTGATGCACGAACTGTGTGTGGCTGCCATTGCAGGCAATGCCCGCCGCGCCATGGAAATCCAGTTCCAGCTGATGCCCGTGCACAAGCACCTGTTCGTCGAAGCCAACCCCATCCCCGTCAAGTGGGCCATGGCCCGCATGGGCCTGTGCGGCGGCACCATGCGCCTGCCCATGACGCCACTGAGCCAGGGCAACGAGGCCGTGGTCGAAGGCGCACTGCGCTCCGCACGTCTGCTGTAACCAGCCCCCCCCGATACTCAAGAGGATTTCCGCGTGAACCAAACTGCACGACTGGGCCTGCTGGGCCTGACCATTGCCTTGTCCGCCTGCTCGGTGCTGGAAGGCGAGAAAATCGACTACAAGAGCGCCAGCAAGGGCTCTTCGCTGGAGGTTCCGCCCGATCTGACGCAGCTCTCGCGAGAAACCCGCTACGCCGTGCCTGGCGGCGTGGTTTCGGCCAATGCGCTGCAGGCGGGTCAGGCAACGCAGCCCTCCGGCCCGCAGACAGCGCTGGCGCAAATGGGGGATGTACGCATCGAGCGCAACGGCGACCAGCGCTGGCTGGTCATCAATCGCCCGGCCGACAAGCTCTGGGAACCGGTACGCGAGTTCTGGCTGGAAAACGGTTTCACGCTCGCGCTGGACCAGTCCAAGCTCGGCATCATGGAAACCGACTGGGCTGAAAACCGCGCCAAGATTCCGCAAGACATCATCCGCAGCACGCTGGGCAAGGTGCTCGATTCGCTCTACTCCACGGGTGAGCGCGACAAGTTCCGCACACGCATGGAACGCGCTGCCGATGGCAGCACCGAAATCTATGTCAGCCACCGCGGCATGGTGGAAGTCTTCAACAGCGCCACCAAGGATTCCACCGTGTGGCAGCCGCGTGCGGCCGATCCGGAGCTGGAAACAGAATTCCTGCGCCGCATGATGGTCAAGCTGGGCGTGAGCAAGGAGCAAGCGGCAGCCGTAGCGACCGCCTCCGCACAGCGCCCGCCCGCCGCGCGCGTGGCGACCGTGGGCGATATCCCTGTGGTGCAGATTGACGAGGGCTTTGACCGCGCCTGGCGCCGTGTCGGCCTGGCCCTGGACCGGACCGGCTTTACGGTGGAAGACCGTGATCGCAGCCAAGGCGTGTATTTCGTGCGTTATGTAGCACCCAAGGACGACAAGAAAGAAAAGGGCTTCCTGGGCAAGCTGTTCAGCTCCGAGAAAACCGTTCCGCCACTCAAATACCGCATCGTTGTACGCAGCCAGGGCGAAGCTACCACGGTGTCCGTTCTGAATGCCGCGGGCGCACCCGAAACCTCGGCCAACGCGTCGAGCATCGTGCGCGTGCTGGCAGACGATCTCAAATAATCCAACCCGAACACGGCCTGGCCATAACAGCCAGTGCCGTGATCAGGCCGCCCTGGGCCGATGAATGGGGGGAGCAGGCGGCTCTCGCGACGCAGGCGAACGCCATGGCAGAACAACCCGTTGCGGGCGTAATGCAAAAGCCCTTTCCGCAAAGCAAAAAACCAGCCCGTCAGCTTCCATACCAGGCGTTGGCCTGCAGGTGCTAAGCGGGCTGGCGCGATCAAGCCAGGATTACTCCCGGCTCGTTCCGTGCTTAGGGCGATGCTGAATAAGTCACCGCGATGATGCGCGCCGTGCATCGGGATGGGATGCAAGGCGCAAACCGCAGCCATAGCCGCAGCTATGGCGAGGATTTGCAACGCCGCAGACCGCCCGAGGTACGGATGCGCAGCGCGTGAGGGACTTGTTCAGCATTGCCTTAGAGCTTCTGGCGCTGCATGAAGCTGTCGAAGGTACCTTCGGCAAAGCGGAACCACAGCACCTGATCGCGCTGGAAGTTCAGGTAGTCGGCGTGGATCTTCTTCCAGTCCGGATTTTTTTCATTGAGCTCGGCAAAAACTTCCTTGGCGGCTTTGTACGAAGCGTCCATGACCGACTGCGGGAACGGCAGCACCTTGGCTTTGGCCGCCACCAACTGCTTGAGGGCACCTGGATTGCGTGCGTCGTAACGCGCCTGTGTGGTCACGTGCGCTTCGTGCGCGGCGGCCTGGACAATAGCCTTGTTCTCACTCGACAGGCCGTTGAATGCCTTGTCGTTGATGTAGAACTCCAGATTCAGACTGCCTTCCCACCAACCGGGGTAGTAATAGAAGGGCGCCACTTTGTTGATGCCCAGCTTCTGGTCATCGTAGGGTCCGATCCATTCGGCGGCGTCAATCGTGCCCTTTTCCAGAGCCTGGTAAATTTCTCCGCCCGGAATGTTCTGCGGCACGCCGCCCATGCGCTCGATGACCTTGCCGGCAAAACCGCCGACACGGAACTTGAGCCCCTTGATATCAGCGGGCGACTTGATTTCCTTGCGGAACCAGCCCCCCATTTGCGCACCCGTGTTGCCGCCGACAAAGTTAACAATGTTGTATTGCGCATAAAAATCGCGCATGAGCTTGTGGCCGTTGCCATCCACAACCCAGGCGGTCAGTTGGCGCGAATTCATGCCGAACGGAATGGCACCACCAATGGCAAAGGCCTCGTTCTTGCCGAAAAAATAGTAAGGCGCTGTGTGCGCCATCTCCACCGTGCCACTCTGCACGCCATCGACCACACCAAAGGCAGGCATCAACTCGCCCGCTGCATGGACCGACACTTCAAACTTGCCACCCGACATTTCCTTGACGGCCTTGGCAAACACCTCGGCCGAGCCAAAGATGGTGTCCAGCGATTTAGGAAAACTCGATGCCAGACGCCAGCGCACTGCAGCTTGTGCATGCACCGCTGGCGCGACACCTGCCGCAAGCACCCCGGCAAGGCCGGCATTTTTGATAAGGGAACGACGATCCATTACAAGTCTCCTGTGGATTAAGAAAAGGTGCTGGCGGCGCTTGTGGCGCCCCAAAAAAAAGCCGAAGCCCGGCCCACACTTCTGCGGGCCGAAATCTCCGGCACTTGGGCGATCGCTGCATTGATCGCGCGATCGCAACAAGACGGTAACGGTTTACAGCTTGACCGTAGCCATGTAGCTGTCAAAGCGGAATTCCGAGAAACGACCCCACAGGATCTGGTCGCGCTGGAAGGCGCGCATGTCCTGGTGGATCTTCTTGAATTCGGCAGACTTGGCTTCGTGCTCGGCAAACACTTCCATCGAGGACTTGTAGCCGGCATCCATGAGTTCCTTGGAGAACGCCTTGAGCTGCGTCTTGGCGCCCACGAGCTTCTTGAGCGCGATAGGGTTGTAGGCGTCGTACTTGGACGTCATGTCGCGGGCTGCCACCGCTGTGGCGGCATCCACCATGGCCTGGAATTCGGGCGTCAGCGCGGCGTAGGCCTTGGCGTTGATGAAGAACTCCAGCTCGGCGCCTCCTTCCCACCAGCCGGGGTAGTAGTAGTAAGGCGCGACCTTGTTGAAGCCCAGCTTTTCATCGTCGTAGGGGCCGACAAATTCACAGGCATCGAGCGTGCCTTTTTCGAGCGCCTGGTACACATCGCCCGCAGGCATGTTCTGTGGCACCACGCCCAGTTTTTGCATGGATTCACCAAACAGGCCACCCCCCATACGCATCTTCAAACCCTTGAGGTCTTCAACGGTGTTGATTTCCTTGCGGTACCAGCCGCCCATTTGCGTGCCGGTATTGCCTGCGCTGCGGCTCTTGATGTTGTACTTGGCATAGAACTCGTCCATGTACTTGCGGCCATTGCCGTGCTCCATCCATGCGTCCATCTGGCGAGCCGTCAGGCCGAATGGAACGGCACAGCCGAAGGCGAAAATGGAGTCCTTGCCAGTGAAATAGTAAGGTGCGGTCTGCGCCATTTCCACCGTACCGTTTTGCAGCGCGTCGACCACGCCAAACGCGGGCATCAGTTCGCCAGCGGCGTGCACGGACACGTCAAACTTGCCACCAGACAGTGCCTTGACAGTTTTGGCGAACATTTCGGCGCTACCGAAAATGGTATCGAGCGACTTGGGAAAGCTCGATGCCAGGCGCCAGCGCACTGCGGCCTGGGCATGCACAGCAGGAGCGACCCCTGCGGCCAGTACGCCAGCAATGCCAGCATGTTTGATGAGTGAGCGACGATGCATGAAAACCTCTTGATAAACGGGGTTGCAAGAATGCCGAACACGTGGCGAATCCGCCGCGCGGCACGGCCACTTTAGCAGCCCTCGGGGGATTGTAAAAATGTGCTTTGCATCGTCCGTGCGGGTTTTCCCGCGAAAATTGTCGGCCTTCAGGGTTCTGCAAGCATGCACTGATTCTGTTTCCAAATCATTCGTGTCCAGGCGCGAAGCCGCAGACAGTGCTGTAGCACGGCTAAGGCGATGCTGAATAAGTCACCGCGATGATGCGCGCCGTGCATCGGGATGGGATGCAAGGCGCAAACCGCAGCTATAGCCGCAGCTATGGCGAGGATTTGCAACGCCGCAGACCGCCCGAGGTACGGATGCACAGCGCGTGAGGGACTTTTTCAGCATTGCCCTAAGCCAAGCAACAACGGCACGGATGGTTTAGAAATGGAATGACGATGGTTCATGCAGCGACCGCCGAACGCGCGCAGATGCAGAACACGCACACGGCGTGTTCTGCAAAATTCCAGGTGAATGTGCGAGCCTGTTTCCTGCGGTGGCGCAGGAGAAAACTCTCAGGCGGCGCGCTGGCCGATAGCGGACGACGGAGCGTCAAAGCGCGCGCGCACCGAAGCCTCGATACCTTGCGCATCCAAACCCTGCAACGCCAGGAGGCGCGCCGGATCACCATGCTCAATGAAGACATCGGGCAGACCCAGCTGCAACACCGGGCGCAGCACTCCTGCTGCAGCCAGGGCTTCCAGAACAGCGCTGCCTGCACCGCCCATGAGAGCGCCCTCTTCCACCGTCACCAACACGTCGTGGCTGGCCGCCACTTCCAGCAGCAAATCCACGTCCAGCGGTTTTGCCCAGCGCATGTTGACCACGGTAGCATCCAAGGCCTGTGCGGCCTGCAACGCCGGGTACAGCAGCGTGCCAAAAGCCAGGATGGCAATGCGCGTGCCAGTGCGATCGGCACGCCCTTCTCGCATGCGCCGAATCTCGCCCTTGCCATAAGGCAGCGCATCCAAACCGGGCAAGGGCTCGACACCCGCCCCCGCACCGCGCGGGTAGCGCACGGCCACAGGATGGTTCTGTGCGAAAGCGGTGCTGAGCAGTTGGCGGCATTCACGCTCGTCTGCAGGGCAGGCCATGGCCATATTGGGGATGCAGCGCACGAAAGGAATGTCGTAAGCGCCGGCATGCGTGGCACCATCGGCGCCCACCAGGCCCGCACGGTCGAGGGCGAACACCACGGGCAGGTTTTGTAGCGCCACGTCGTGGATCATCTGGTCATAGCCGCGCTGCAGGAAGGTGGAGTAAATGGCCACCACGGGTTTGACACCCTCGCAGGCCATGCCCGCCGCAAAGGTCACGGCATGCTGCTCGGCAATACCCACGTCGTAGTAGCGATCGGGAAAACGTTTGTGGAATTCGACCATGCCCGAGCCTTCGCGCATGGCGGGTGTGATGCCCACCAGCCGCTCGTCCTGGTCGGCCATGTCGCACAGCCATTGGCCAAACACCTGGGTGAACGTTTGTTTTGGAGGGGTGACGGGCGCCGTCAGCCCCACAGAGGGGTCAAATTTGCCGGGGCCGTGGTAGGCCACGGGGTCGGCCTCGGCCAGCTTGTAACCCTGGCCTTTTTTCGTGACCACATGCAGAAACTGCGGGCCCTGCAGGCCCTTGATGTTCTCCAGCGTGGGAATGAGCGAATCCAGATCATGGCCGTCAATGGGGCCGATGTAGTTGAAGCCGAACTTCTCGAACAAAGTGGCAGGCACCACCATGCCTTTGGCCTGCTGCTCCAGGCGCTTGGCCAATTCCAGCAGCGGCGGCGCATTCTTGAGCACGCTCTTGCCCACGTTCTTGGCCGCCGCGTAGAACTGGCCGCTCATGAGCTGGGCGAGGTAGCGGTTGAGCGCGCCCACGGGCGGGCTGATGCTCATGTCGTTGTCGTTGAGGATGACGAGCAGGTTGCAATCCTGCACGCCCGCGTTGTTCAGCGCCTCGAAGGCCATACCGGCCGTCATGGCGCCATCACCGATGATCGCCACCGCACGCCGGTCTTCGCCCTTTTGACGGGCTGCCAGGGCCATGCCCAGCGCAGCCGAGATGCTGGTACTGGAATGCGCCGTACCAAAGGTGTCGTAAGCGCTCTCGGCGCGCTGCGGAAACCCCGAAATACCACCCAGTTGGCGCAGCGTGTGCATGCGGTCGCGTCGGCCCGTCAGAATCTTGTGCGGATAGGTTTGGTGGCCCACATCCCACACCAGACGGTCGTAAGGGGTATTGAACACATGGTGCAGCGCCACGGTCAGCTCCACCGTGCCCAGGTTGGAGCTCAAGTGCCCCCCCGTCTTGGCAACACTGTCAATCACGAAGGCACGCAACTCCGCGGACAGCACCTTGAGCTCGCCGCGCGAGAGGCGGCGCAGCTCGGCAGGGTCGTTCACACTCGTGAGCAGGGGATAGGGGGTCGTTGACATTACTATTACTTTAATAGCTGCCAGCGCTTAGCAGACAAGCGCTGGTAGCTTTTTTCGTGGAACGGCATCAGTGTGAGCGGCTCACAACCATATCGGCCAGAGCCGCCAAAGCACGGGTGTCGGGCAGTGCTGTTTGTGCCAGCGCGGAATGGGCCTGATCAAGCAGCTCCTTGGCCTGCGCTTTCGCGCGATCGAGCCCCAGCAGAGAGACATAGGTCGGTTTGTCCTGCGCGGCATCCTTGCCCGCTGTCTTGCCTAGCGTAGCGGAATCCTGCGTAACGTCCAGAATATCGTCGACCACCTGGAACGCCAGCCCTAAAGCAGCCCCGTAGGCCGATAGCCCTTGCAAGGCGGCGGTGCTGGCTTGCCCACAGGCTGCGCCCATCATCACGCTGGCCTGCAGCAAGGCGCCGGTCTTGAGGCGGTGCATCTCGCGCAGGCGGGCCTCGTCCAGCACCACACCCACACTGGCCAAGTCGATCGCCTGACCGCCCGCCATCCCGGAGGAACCCGCCGCATGCGCCAGCAAACGGCACAGCCGCGCCTGCACCGTCGCGGGTATTCCGACATCTTCGGGTGTCAGCAATTCAAAAGCCAGCGCCTGCAATGCGTCGCCCGCCAGCAAGGCCTGTGCCTGGCCAAACTGCACATGCACCGTGGGCTTGCCACGGCGCAGCACATCATTGTCCATGCAGGGCATGTCGTCGTGCACCAGCGAATAAGCATGGATCAGTTCGGTGGCACAGGCCGCGCGCAAGGCCGCTTCCTGATAAACCGCAGCATGCTGCGCATCGCTGCCATCGGCCACGGCCTCGCGGGCCGCCATCACCAGCAGGGGACGCAGCCGCTTGCCGCCATCGAGCACGGCGTAACGCATGGCTTGCCCCAGGCCCGCCGGGGCATCTCCCCCGACCCAGCGCTCCAGCGCCTGCTCCACCCGCGCCAAATGGGCGCTGCTCCAAACTTGCAAAGACGCCTGATCCATGCCGCTCATTCCTGTGTCCAGGGTTGCAACGTGCCACCGTCGAGGACGCGCACCTGCTCCTGCACGGCCTCCAGCCGGTCGCGGCAGAACGCCAACAGCGTGGCGCCGCGCTGGTAACCTGCCAGCAGCTGGTCCAGCGGCATCTGGCCCGATTCAATACGCACCACCAGTTGCTCCAGTTCTTCCAGCGCAGCTTCGTAGCTGGCCGGGTCGGCATTTTTGGGTTTGGGCATGGGCAGCGGGGCGGAAAGCAAAACAGGCGATTTTAGGCTGATACCGCTGTGCGCATCCCCGCGCCCAAGGCAGCCCCAAAACCTATGTGCCCTACCGAAGTCGGCCCACAGTCCAATACACGCATGGCCGCTGCGGGAATGGGCCGCTGCAATAACCCCACGTCCTATAATCCCATTCCCTACAGACCGGCGCCCTGCCGGTTTATTTTTTTCTCTCCGCGCCTCGAGCGCATCTCCCTGTGGGGAGTCTTTAGGTCAGGTCACCCATGTCTGATTTAAGTCTTCGACTGCAGCAGGCCGCAAGCCAACTACCAGTTTCAAGCTACTTTGACGAGGCGCTGTTCCAGCGCGAGATGGCAACGCTCTTCCAGCGCGGCCCCCGTTACGTGGGGCATAGCCTGAGTGTCCCCAACGTGGGCGACTACCATGCCCTGCCCCAGGAGCTCGGGGGCCGCGCCCTGGTGCGCAACGCCCAGGGCGAGGTGGAACTCATCTCCAACGTCTGCCGCCACCGCCAGGCCATCATGCTGCAGGGGCGCGGCTCGCTGCAGCAGCACCAAAAAGGCAGCGCTGGCGGCAACATCGTCTGCCCTGTGCACCGCTGGACCTACAGCCCCAGCGGAGAGCTGCTGGGCGCGCCCCATTTCGCGCACGACCCCTGCCTGAACCTGAGCAACTACAAACTGCGCGAATGGAACGGCCTTTTGTTCGAGGACAACGGCCGTGACATCGAGGCCGACCTGGCCAGCATGGGCCCACGCAACGACTTGTCCTTTGAGGGCTACACCCTCGACCGTATCGAACTGCACGAGTGCAACTACAACTGGAAGACCTTCATCGAGGTCTATCTGGAGGACTACCACGTCGGCCCCTTCCACCCCGGGTTGGGCAACTTCGTCACCTGCGACGACCTGAAGTGGGAATTCCAGAAGGAATACTCGGTGCAGACAGTGGGCGTGGCCTCTACGTTTGGCCAACCCGGCTCTGCCGTCTACAAGAAGTGGCACGAGGTGCTGCTCAAATACCGCCAAGGCAAGCTGCCCGAGCGCGGTGCCATCTGGCTGACCTACTACCCGCACATCATGGTGGAGTGGTACCCGCATGTGCTCACTGTCTCCACGCTGCACCCCCTCAGTGCCCACAAGACGCTGAACATGGTGGAGTTCTATTACCCCGAAGAAATCACCGCCTTCGAGCGCGAATTCGTGGAAGCCCAGCAAGCGGCCTACATGGAAACCTGCATCGAGGACGACGAGATCGGCGAGCGCATGGACGCGGGGCGCAAGGCACTGTTCGAGCGTGGCGACAACGAGGTCGGCCCCTACCAGAGCCCCATGGAAGACGGCATGCAGCACTTCCACGAGTGGTACCGACGCGCCCTGGGCGACGCTGTCCCCAAGGGCTGACAGCCAGCGCACCACACTCTCATTACAATAGCTGCCAGCGCTTGCCCAATAAGCGCTGGCAGCTATTTTTATTTGAAACCCCCCCGCACCTATGCAAGCCCTCTGGATGGTTCTGGCCGCCTTCATGTTTGCCAGCATGGGGGTGTGCGTGAAGCTGGCATCGGAGTATTTCAACCCTGCCGAACTGGTGTGTTACCGGGGGTTTATCGGCATGGCGATCCTGGCATTGCTGGCGCGCTCACAAGGCATCACGCTCGCCACCCGCTACCCTGGCATGCACGCCTGGCGCAGCCTGGTAGGCGTGACTTCGCTAGGGGCCTGGTTTTATGCCATTGCCCACCTGCCGCTGGCCACGGCCATTACCTTGAACTACATGAGCAGCGTGTGGATCGCCGCCTTTCTGGTGGGCGGCACGCTGCTGGCCTGGCGCCCCACGGCTGCAACGCCCCGGCCTGCCCTGCAGGGGCCGCTGATCCTCACGGTGCTGGCCGGTTTTGCCGGAGTGGTCATGATGCTGCGGCCCAGCATCGATCAAAGCCAGGAGCAGGTTTTCGCTGGCCTGGTGGGCTTGCTCTCAGGCCTGTCGGCCGCCTTTGCCTACATGCAGGTGGTCGCGCTCTCGCGCATGGGGGAGCCCGAAACGCGCACCGTGTTTTATTTTGCCGTGGGCTCTGCCGTGGCCGGCGGCGCGGCCCTGCTGGTCACGGGCACCTCGCCATGGCCTGGCTGGCCTGGACTATGGCTATTGCCCATTGGGGTGCTGGCCGCCGGCGGGCAACTGTGCATGACACGCGCCTATGCCAGCGCGCACACCCAGCGCGCCACGCTGGTCGTGGCCAACCTGCAGTATTCGGGCATTGTTTTCGCATCTCTTTTCAGTGTGCTGCTGTTTGACGACATCATCACCCTGCTGGGCTGGGTGGGCATGGCGCTCATCGTGGGCAGCGGCATTGTCGCCACCGTGCTGCGGGCCCGCGCAGCACCCGGCGCACCGGCCGAAGAACACTGAATCGGCGGAAGGCTCCATCAGCGAGACCACAATGACGTCTGCACCTTCTTTCACACGTTCATGTCCATGCACTACACCACGCTGATCTCCGTTCCTGAACTGCAAGCTCTGACGGCCAGCGGCACACCGCTGATGGTGTTCGACTGCAGCTTTGATCTGGCTGCCCCTGGTGCGGGCGAGCAGCAGTATCTTGCCGAACACATCCCTGGTGCCGTCTATGCCCACCTTGACAACGCACTCTCAGCCCGCCATGGCGCGCCAGGCGCTAGCGGCACCATCATTGCCACAGATGCCGACACACCCGCATCGGGCGGTCGCCACCCCTTGCCCAGCCGCGAAAAGTTTGCGGCCTGGCTCAGCAGCGTGGGGTTTTCCAACGATATGCAGGCCGTGGTGTACGACCGCAACGCCAGCAGTTATTGCGGACGCTTGTGGTGGATGCTGCAATGGCTGGGCCATGCCAACGTGGCCGTGCTCGATGGCGGGCTGCAGGCCTGGAAGGCGGCGAACGGACCACTGTCGCACGGCAGCGAACCGGCGCATTTCCAGTCACTTTTCCGCGTAGCGGCGCCTCTGCGCACGCTAGCCACCGTGGGCGACGTGCTGCAAGGCCTGGGGCAGCCCAATCAAACCATCATCGACGCCCGCGCCACACCACGCTACCGCGGAGAAGTGGAACCCCTGGACCCCGTGGCTGGCCATATTCCGGGGGCACTCAACCGCCCTTTTAGCGACAACTTTGGCCCAGACGGCTGCTTCAAAAGCCCGGAAGTGCTGCGCGCCGAATTCCTGGCGCTGCTGGCGGGGCGCGACCCTGCCAGCGTAGTGCACCACTGCGGCAGCGGCGTCACCGCCAACCCGAATGTGCTGGCCATGGAACGGGCAGGGCTCGGAAAAACCACGCTCTTTGCAGGCAGCTGGAGCGAATGGTGCAGCGACCCTGCCCGCCCGGTCGAGCGCGGATAGGCAGCGGATTGGCTGCACGGGCAGCAGGCCTCATCACAGGCGTGACAGCGTTGATTGGCCCGCCCCTTGTAAGGCAAATTCCTACAAGGCAGGCCGCGAAACCAGACGCACAGCACAGCCAAACCCCGACTTAATTTTTGATTGGGGCGAATTCACAATCCATTTCAACGGATCGCGAAAACTTGCATGCGGCAAGTAGCCAACGATCCGGGAATGGAAAGGATGCCCCCATGACCAACGAACAACTGCTCGCCGAAATCCGCGAAGCCAACCTCACCTACCTGATGCTGGCGCAGACCCTGATCCGCCAGGACAAGGCGGAAGCAGTTTTCCGTCTGGGCCTGAACGAAGACGCCGCCGATATTTTGTCATCCCTGTCCGCCGCGCAAGTGATGAAACTGGCCTCCAGAAACACCCTTCTTTGCAGCTTCCGGGTGGACGACAACCTGGTGTGGAGCCTGTTGACCAACCATTCCGCCTCGAAGGTAGGCAACGAGGCCACGAACACGCTGCACGCCAACATCCTGATGGCCAGCCGGGTCTCCGAGGTGCTCTGAGCACCCCCGCTCCTGTACAGACCACGCTGCCACCCCCACGACCAGGAAACGCCATGACCGCCACCACCGACACCCCCCCAAAAGCCGCCAAGCCCGCCGCCAAGAGCGTGCTCAATGAATCCCGGCAGATCGAACGCGCAGCCATGCTGATCGAGATGGGCGCACGCATGCAGGTACTGGAGTCGGAGACCACGCTGTCGTACGAGCGCCTGATCCGTCTGTACAAGGAAATCGCAGGCAAGTCTCCCTCCAAGGGACAGCTGCCGTTTTCCACCGATTGGTTTCTCACCTGGCAGGAGAACATCCACAGCTCGCTGTTCCTCAACATCTACGAGTACCTCTCCAAAGGCGTGGATCTGGACTCGGTGGAACTGCTGACCAAGGCCTACCGCCTGTACAACGAGCAAATTGTTGCCGCACAAGTCGAGCCCTTGCTGTCATTCACGCGCGCATGGCGCCTGGTGAAGTTTGTCGACGCCGGCATGCTGACCCGCACCAAATGCGCTCAATGCAGTGGCCAGTTTGTGACCGAGCTGTACGAGAACCGCCACTTCACCTGCGGCCTGTGCAACCCACCGGCCCGGGCCGGCAAAAGCAAGAGTGCCGGCGCGCTGATGTTGCACTGATAAGAGCAAGCTCCAAAATATCCATAAAATATGCCTGTAGCGCTTATGTATAAAGCACCAACAGCTATCATATTTAAAGCATCAGTCAACGCCCCTGCAACAACCCACGGATGTTGTCATCCATCGGCAGCGCATAGTCACTCGCTGCCACCACTTGGTTGCCCAGCGGGTTAACAAGTTTGAGGCTCACGTACACCATGGCTCCAGACACCGCATAGGTGCCTACCACCACGGCCTGGGCATCATGCGCCTGGCTGACCTCGCGCAACTCGCGTGAGAGCAGCAATTCTCCATGTGCCGGCTGCAGCGCCAGTTGCTCACGCAGGCGCACTTCGGTGACGGGTACACCGCGCTGCACGAGGCGACCGGCAATCTGCTCCGAGAAAAGCCGCCCCAGACGGGACGACTCATGGAGCCGGTCCACATTCACGATCGTGGAAACCAGCACGCTGCGCCGTGGATCCAGCGGCGCGTTCTGGAGCAGGCGATCGGCTGCATCGTAGTTGGTCTTGAGCACATCCGTGCGCTGCAGAACGCCACCGCGCTCGCCATAGTAATACTGCGCGCACCCCGAAGTTGCCAGCACCGCAGCGCACAGAACACCCCATCGCATGCGGCGCATCATGGCGTCACCACTTTCCAGGTTTTAACGGGAGACAGCGGCGCCACAGGGGTCGGAGGTTGGTACAACACGGCATCGGCACGCTCGATGTAATACATGTCTGCAGAACCGGCCAGATAGCGGTCGTGGGACTTGAGCGTGGTGGTAATGAGCACTTCGGTGCGCGTGGGTCCGCCCGCCGCATCGCCTTGGGTATGGCGCTGCGCCAAATCCAAGGCCAAGCCGACACCCACCCCGATCACGGTTGCCACACCGGGCAGTAACGTCCGATCGGAGTAATGCACATCCCAGTCGCGCCACACACCTACGCCCGAAGCCAGCATGGTCCAAGGCAGGGGAATGGGTGAATTACGGGGCCCGGTCGCTTCATGCTGTACCAGTTGCGTCTGCACCTCCAACTCAACGTCTGTAGGCACCACAGACAAAACCACGCCTCGATCCAACAAGCGCACGCGCAAAAGACTCAAAAAACCCTGATCGAAGCTGGAGCTGTTCGCCGCCTTGACATAAATGGGGTATTCCCCCGCAGGCCAAGCAACGATTTTTTCCGCGACGCGCGAAGCCACGTCATCGGCAAGCACGCTCCAGTGGTGAACAGCGCGCGCCTTCTTCTGGCCGGTGGCAGGGTAGTTGTCAGCACGCGGCACATCCAAGGTACTGCAGCCAACCAATAACACCGCTGCGAGCAGCGCTGAAATACGGCAAATGGGTGAAGGCATGCACGCCATCGTAGCGATTCGGGCCTGCTGCGATCGGTGCAACAGAGCACTTTTTTCAGGCCAGAACCAAGGCTTGGCACCGCCCCGCTGCAACAACAACCCGGCACAATGGCACCTGAAAATTCCATGGAGACTGTATGCACCATCACGTTCACTCCCCCTACCGCCTTGCCGCTGCACCCCTGTTTCTCGCTGCCATGCTGGCGGGCTGTGGGGGCGGTACCGAAAAAAATCCGCCGGTTCAACCCCCTCCGTCCGGAGTGGTCAGCCTGCGCTTCCTGAACGACATCCATGCCAACGTGTTCGACCAGGGGTCCACCTCGAACACTTTGTCTGTGCAAGCCACCAAGGATGGCGGCAATGCAGACGACGTTACGGTCGTTTTTTCGGCCACCCAGGGCACAACCAGCCCCGTATCAGTCCAACCGAGGGGTGGGATTGCCTCGACCACGCTGAGTGTGCCTCTGGCCGCCACGACAGGCGCCATGTCCATCACGGCCAAGGCCACGGCGACCAATACGGTCCTTGAAAATTTTGCTGCCTACGTGCGCCCCGCCCCGGACAAGCTGCAAGTGCTGGTGCCCGCTTATTTCAGCGCCAGCACCAACGCCGCCGTTTGGACCGCGCTCACCACCGCAGCCCAAAGCTATCCAGACGTTCAGATCAACGTCATCGTGAAGCCCGACAACGCTGTCAGCGGCATCATCCCCACTGGCACCTACACACCGGACAGCGCGCTCGTCACCGCCATCGGCGCGCTCAAAACCGCGCACCCCCGCACCAAGGTGCTGGGCTATATCGCCACCGGGGGCGGCACCACCGGCACGATCTCTTTGACCGACGTCCAGACCACCATCGACCAGTACAGTGCGGGCTACGGCACCAAGATCGACGGTTTCTACCTGGACGGCATGGCCGTTGACCGCAACCTCATCGCGTCGTTCTACCAACCCCTCACCGCCCGCATCGCAGAAAAAACGGGCCTGGGAACCACACCGCCCCTCGTGGTCGGCAACCCTGCCACCTACCCCGCCAAGGAGTACGCGGCCCTCGTCAACGTACTGGTGACCCACAGCGGCTCGGCCACCAACTACCAGACCACGGATCCGCAGACCGCCAGCGCCTCGTGGGTCTACGACAAGCAGAACGTCGCGCAGGCCATGCAGGTGCATTCGGCCAGTACCTGCTCGGACATGAAAGCAGCCGTGGCCCGGGCCCATTTGCCACGCATGAATACGGGCTGGATCTTCGTCACCGACCAGGCCGTTGGCGCCCCCTGGTCTACGCTGCCGGCCACCGCTTACTGGAAATCCTTCCTGGGCACCGTGGACGCCACCAACAAGGGCAACCCCCTTCCCACCTGCTGACGGCCTCGGGTGGCGCCTTGCGTGCCACCCGCCCACCCGCCCCATCACCCCGTATTGCGCAACCCCGCCGCAATCCCGTTGATGGAAATGTGGATACCCGTCTGCACCCGCTCATCCCCCTGCCCCGCGCGCCAGCGGCGCACCAGTTCGACCTGCAGGTGGTGCAACGGGTCGATATAGGGAAAGCGGTGGCGAATCGAACGCGCCAGGGCGGTGTTGTGCGCCAGGCGCTGCTTGTCGCCGGTAATGCGCGTCAGCACGTCGGCCGTGCGGTGCCACTCTTGCTCGATGGCGCCGAACACCTTCTTGCGCAGGCGCGCATCCTGCACCAGCTCGCTGTAGCGTGAGGCCAGGGCCAGGTCGCTTTTGGCCAGCACCATGTCCATGTTGGACAGCAGGGTGCTGAAAAACGGCCACTGCCGGTACATCTTGCGCAGCAGCGCCAGCTGTGCCTTGGCGTCGTGTCCATCGGCGTTCAGAAAACTCTCTACAGCCGAGCCAAAACCGTACCAACCGGGCAGGGTCAGGCGGCACTGCCCCCAACTGAAACCCCACGGAATGGCGCGCAAGTCCTCGATCTTCTGGCTGGGCTTGCGCGAGGCGGGGCGCGAGCCGATGTTCAACTCGGCGATTTCGCGGATCGGGGTCGCGTTGAAAAAGTAGTCGGTAAAGCCCGGGGTTTCGTACACCAGCGCACGGTAGGCGGCCATGCTGGTCTGCGACAGTTGCGCCGCTGCCTGCAAAAAAGCGGGCGTGGCTGACTTGGTGGGCTGCAAAAGCGTGGCCTCCAGCGTGGCGGCCACCAGGGTTTCGAGGTTGCGCCGGCCAATTTCGGGGTTGGCGTACTTGGATGCGATCACCTCGCCCTGCTCGGTCAAACGGATCTGGCCGCGCACCGTGCCTGGCGGCTGCGCCAGGATGGCCTGGTAGCTGGGGCCGCCGCCGCGCCCCACCGTGCCGCCGCGGCCGTGGAACATGCGCAGGCGGATGTGGGGCAGCTCGTCAAACAACTCCACCAGCGCAATTTCGGCGCGGTACAGCTCCCAATTGCTGGTGAAGATACCGCCATCCTTGTTACTGTCGGAGTAGCCCAGCATGATGTCCTGCTCGGCGCCCGAGCGCTGCACCAGGGCCGTCACGCCGGGCAACTGGTAGAACGCACGCATGATGGGCGCGGCGTTGCGCAGGTCTTCGATGGTTTCAAACAGCGGCACCACAATCAGGTCGGCGCTGGCTTCACCATCGAGGGTGCCGCGCATCAAGCCCACTTCTTTTTGCAACAGCAGCACTTCCAGCAAGTCGCTCACCGTTTCGGTGTGGCTGATGATGTAGTGGCGGATCGCCTCGGCCCCATAGCGCTGGCGCATGCGCAAAGCCGTCTCAAAAATGGCCAGCTCGCCCCGCGTGTGTTCGGAGTATTGCGTGCCCATCACGCGCAAGGGGCGGGCGTCCTGCAGCAGGCGCAGCAGCACGGCGCGGCGTTGCTCCTCGGACAGCGCGCTGTAATCAGGCTCGATGCGCGCCACGGCCAGCAGTTCAGCCACAACGCGCTCGTGCTGGTCGGAGCTTTGGCGCAAGTCCACCGTGGCAAGGTGAAAACCAAACACTTCCACCGCACGGATCAGCGGGTGCAGGCGTTGCGCTGCCAGCGGCGCGCCGTGGTGGACCTGCAGCGATGCCTCAATGGTGCGCAGCTCGGCGAGGAAGCTGGCAGCGTCCGGGTAGGGGTTTTGCGGCGCCACGGCATGGCGTGCGGCGGCGCCTCCACTGAGTGTCTCCAAGGTAGCCGCCAGGCGTGCGTAAATGCCGGTCAGCGCCCGGCGGTAGGGCTCGTCCTGGCGGTGCTCGCTGGTATCGGGCGAGCTGTTCGCCAGGGCCTGCATCGCGGGAGAAACGTCGACCAAGCGCGCCGACAGCGACAACTCGCCGCCCAGCAGGTGCACCTCTGTCAGATAGTGGCGCAACGCCACCTCGCTCTGGCGGCGCAGCGCCTGCGCCAGTGTGTCGGCGCTGACATTGGGGTTGCCGTCGCGGTCGCCGCCGATCCACTGGCCCATGCGCAAAAAACTGTGCACGGACTGGTCGCCCAGCTCACGCTCGAGCTCTGCGTAGATCTTGGGAATCTCGCGCAGAAAGGTGGCCTCGTAATAAGAAAGTGCGTTCTCGATCTCGTCGGCCACGGTGAGCTTGCTGTAGCGCAGCAGGCGTGTCTGCCACAGCTGCGCCACGCGGGCGCGCAACTGGGCTTCGTTGGCGGCCAGGGCGCGCGGGGTCAGCGCATCGCGGGCGGCGTTGTAGATCTGGGCGCGCTCGGCGATGTCATCGCGCACGGTGAGCAGTTGGGCGATGTCGCGTTCGGCATCCAGAATGCTCTTGCGCTGCACTTCGGTGGGGTGGGCCGTGAGCACCGGTGCCACGTAGCTGCTGGCCAGGGTCTGCGCCACCTGCTGCGATGAAATACCGGCCCAGCGCAAACGGGCCAACGCCACCTCGATGCTGCCCTCCTGCGTGTCGCCAGCGCGTTCGCGGATGGTGCGGCGGCGAATGTGGTGGCGGTCTTCGGCCAGGTTGGCCAGGTGGCTGAAATAGGTAAACGCCCGGATCACACTCACCGTCTGGTCGGCCGATAGGCCCTTGAGCAGCTTTTTCAGTGCCTTGTCGGCCTCGTGGTCGGCATCGCGCCGGAAAGCCACGGAAAGCTGGCGCACCTGCTCGATCAGCTCGAACGCGGCCACGCCCTCCTGTTCGCGGATCACATCGCCCAGGATGCGGCCCAGCAGGCGAATATCTTGGATCAAGGGGCGGTCTTTGTCGGTCTTTTTGGTGTTCACGGCGTTGTCTCCTGGTCGCACCCCCGCACCGGCAAGGCTGCTGCAGCGCAGCATGCTAGCATCCCGCGCTGGACCTTTCCCTGCAAAAGCATGACGCCCCAAAGCCCCCCTCTCCCACCCATCGTGATCGCAACCCGCGAGAGCCGCCTGGCCCTGTGGCAGGCTGAACATGTGCAGGCCCTGTTGCGCGCGCGCGGCCACCACGTATCGCTGCTGGGCATGACCACGCTGGGCGACCAGATTCTGGACCGTTCTTTGAGCAAAGTCGGCGGCAAAGGCCTGTTTGTCAAAGAACTTGAAACCGCTCTGGAAGACGGCCGAGCCGACATCGCCGTGCACTCGCTCAAGGATGTGCCCATGGTGCTGCCCGAAGGCATGCTTCTCGCCTGCGTGATGGAGCGCGAAGACCCGCGCGACGCTTTTGTCTCGCCCCGCTACGCCCGCCTGCAAGACCTTCCCCACGGCGCTGTCGTTGGCACCTCCAGCCTGCGCCGCCAGGTGCTGCTGCAGGCGCTGCGCCCCGACCTGAAGATCGAGCCGTTGCGGGGCAATCTCGACACGCGCCTGCGCAAACTCGATGAAGGCCAGTACGACGCCATCGTTCTGGCGGCGGCCGGCCTCAAACGCCTGGGCCTGCAGGAACGCATTCGCACCGAATTCGACCGCACCGAGATGCTGCCCGCCGCCGGGCAAGGCGCTTTAGGCATTGAGGTGCGCAGCAACCGCCAGGATCTGGTGGCCGCACTGGCCCCACTGGCGCACATGCCCACCTGGCTCACCGTGACCGCCGAGCGCGCCGTCAGCCGCTGCATGGGCGGCAGTTGCTCCATGCCGCTGGCTGCGCACGCGCGTTTCGAAGGTGGTCAACTCCACATCGATGCCGCCTGGGGCGACCCCGAGGGCCGCATGGCCTTGGTGCGCGCCAGTGCCCAGGGCCCCGTCACCACGCTGGAGCAGGCCAACACCCTGGGCGAAGGCGTAGCAACCGAGCTGCGGGCAGGCGGCGCCACAGGCTAATACCATGCCCCGCGTGATCGTCACCCGGCCCGAGCGCGAGGCCCTGCAGTGGGTGGCCGCACTGCAGGCGCGCGGCATTGCTGCGCAGGCCTTGCCCCTGATTGCCATCTCCCCACCGACCGACGCAGATGCGCTACAGGCCGCCCGCGACCACATCACGAACTACCGCGCCGTGATGGTCGTCAGCAGCAACGCTGCACAACATTTTTTTGATCAAAATACGGCTCTAACGCTTACTGGACAAGCGCAAGCAGCTATCAAAACAAGAGTCTGGTCACCCGGCCCAGGAACAGCCCACGCGCTGCAAATGCTGGGAGTGGATGCCGCCTGCATCGATCAGCCCGCCGCCGACGCTGCGCAGTTCGACTCCGAATCGCTATGGGCCCAGGTGCAGCGGCAGATCGGCCCGGGCGACGCTGTTCTCATCGTGCGCGGCACCGAAGCGGGTGCCCACCAACAAGGCACGGGGCGCGACTGGCTGGCGCAGCAGATCACCGCCGCAGGGGGGCGCGTAAATTTTGTGGTTGCCTATACCCGTGGCGCTCCCGACTGGACCGAGGCGCAGCGCACACAGGCCCGCACGGCAGCCAGCGACGGTGCCCTGTGGCTGTTGAGCAGCTCCCAGGCCCTGGACAACCTGCGCGCAGCTCTGCCCGGCCAGGCCTGGGACCGGGCCCACGCACTGGCCACCCACCCGCGCATTGCGCAAGCAGCCCACGCCCTGGGCTTTGCCAGCGTGCACGAATGCCGTCCGGCGCTGACCGATGTCGCAGCCTCGATAGAATCCATGCCATGAGTGCAGCCCCCCACCCTCACCCAGCCAGTCACGCCGACGCGGCGCCCGTGCACCGTGGCGCCCAGGGTGGCAAGGCGCTGCTCTACGCCGTGGGCACCGTTGCCGTCGTCGCCCTGGCGGCCAGCGGCCTGTTGTGGCAAAAACTCAGCACCATCCAGGAAACCCTGGCTCGCCAGAGCCAGGACGCCAATGCCCAGGCCATCGAGGCGCGCACCATCGCACGCCAGGCCCAGGAACAAGTCGCCGAAGCCAGCGCACGCCTGACAGTACAGGAAACCCGTGTGAGCGAGGTGGCTCTGCAGCGCAGCCAGCTCGAAGAACTGATGCAGAGCCTGTCGCGCTCACGCGACGAAAATCTGGTGGTGGACATCGAATCAGGCCTGCGCCTGGCACAGCAACAGGCCCAGCTCACTGGTAGCCTGGAGCCTTTAATCGCGGCGCTCAAAAGCGCCCAGCAACGCATCGAGCGTGCCGCCCAGCCCCGGTTGGCACCCGTGCAGCGCGCCATCAGCCGCGACCTGGAACGCATCGCCAGCGCCAGTGTGGCCGACACGGCGGGCCTGCTGGGGCGCCTGGACGATCTGGTGCGCCAGGTGGACGACCTGCCCCTGCAAAACGACGTTGCCCAGGCAGCGGCCACACGCCGCATGAATGCCCGTGCAACCGCACCGGCACAAGCCCCCGGTCCAGCGCCCGAAGACCAGGCCTGGTGGCAGGCGGTGCTGCAGCGCAGTTGGGAAGTGGTGCGTGACGAAGCGCGTGGCCTGGTGCGCGTGAGCCGCATCGACCAGCCCGATGCCATTCTGGTATCGCCCGACCAGGCCTTTTTCCTGCGCGAAAACCTCAAGCTCAAGCTGCTCAATGCCCGCCTGGGCGTGCTGGCCCGCCAGACCGATGCGGCCCGCAACGACCTGGCCGGGGCCAGTGCCGCGCTGAACAAATACTTCGACCCGGCATCGCGGCGCACGCAAAGCGCGGCCACGGTGCTGCAGCAGGCCCAGGCGCACATCAAAACGGCCGAAATGCCGCGCCTGGATGAAACCCTGTCCGCCCTGGCCACAGCGGCCGCCGGACGCTGAAGACGCGCCAGGAAAACCCCATGCGTGCAGCTCTCTGGCTCCTGGCCCTGTTTGGCGTAGCGGTCGCGGCGGCACTGTTTGCCGGCAACAACCAGGGCACGGTCACGCTGTTCTGGCCACCGTACCGCGTCGATCTTTCCCTGAACATGGTGGTGCTCTCACTCACCCTGGGCTTTGTCACGCTGTATGCCGCTCTGCGCGGCCTCGCTGCGCTGCTGGAGCTGCCCCGCCAGGCGCAGCGCTGGCGCCAGCAGCAAAAAGAACGCGCCATGCACGGCGCCCTGCTGGACGCCCTGGCACAGCTGCTGGCCGGGCGTTTTCTGCGTTCACGCAAGGCGGCATTGACCGCGCTGGAACAAGAAGGAGCCCTGGGGCACGCCGGCGCCACAGTGCCCCACGGCCACCAGTTGCGCACCCTGGCACACATGGTGGCCGCCGAGACATCGCATGCGCTGCAAGACCGCACCCAGCGCGAACACCATCTGAACCAGGCCCTGGGCCATGCCACCGAACGCCGCACCGCGCAGGCGCAGGAACTGCACGAAGGCGCGCACATGCGCGCAGCACGCTGGTCACTGGACGACCGCGAGGCCGAAGCGGCGCTGGAACGCCTGGCCAACCTGCCGCACGGCGCTGCACGGCGCACACTGGCCTTGCGCATCAAGCTCAAGGCGGCACGCCTCTCAGGCCAGACACAGAACGCACTGGACACCGCCCGCCTGCTGGGCAAACACCGTGCGTTCTCAGCTTCTGCGGCACAAAGCATTGTGCGCGGCCTGGCCACCGAACTCATCCACGGCGCCCACGACCCAGCGCAGCTACAGGCCACCTGGCTGTCGTTCGAAGCCAGCGAGCGCGCCATGCCGGAGCTGGCCATCCACGCCGCCCAGCAATTGGCCCGGCTGGGGGGTAGCGCAGAACAAGTCCGCCAGTGGCTGCTGCCGGTATGGCAGCACATGGTGGACCTGCCGGGCTCCTTGGCCGAAAACAATGCACTCAAACTCATCCTGGCCCTGGAATCCGGCCTGGACGATGTGGACGCCGCCTGGCTGGCACGCATCGAAGCCGCGCAGCAAGCCAACCCGCGCGATCACCGACTGCAATACCTGGCGGGTATGGCCTGCGCGCAACGCCAGCTTTGGGGCAAGGCGCAGCAACTGCTGACCCAGGCGGCCCCGCAACTGCACGATGCCGTTCTGCGCCGCAATGCCTGGAGCAAGCTGGCCACACTCGCCGAGCAACGCGGCGACGCCCAAGCTGCAGCACAGGCCTGGAAGAAGGCCGCCCTGGCCGACTGAACAGCGATGGTGCGAAGGCCTGCTTTCCCCTCAGGCCCGCAGTCACTACACTGGCACACCGGCCCATCTTGGGCAAAGGCGATCGCCAACCACGGCCCCAGGATGGCGCGTTCGCACCCTGCCGTATCCAGATCCGGGTGAGTGCAGGTGCTAAGCAATGGGTATCTGGAATAAGAGCGGATAACAAAACTCAGCAACGCGGTTCTGGCCAGGCGCTGTGTCGCAGGCAATACGGGTAGCCCGACCAGACGCGGCAACGACGCCAGAAAAGTTTTGTGAGCCGCTCTCAAAAGAACAACGGAGAAACAGCATGAATTTCACTCTGGCCAGCGACGACATCCAGATCATCATCCACCTCGTCAGCGCACTCACGGCCGGCGCCATCATCGGGCTGGAGCGCAGTTTCCATGGTCGCCCGGCCGGGTTTCGCACCCATGCCCTGGTGTGCCTGGCATCGAGCCTGCTGATGATGGTCACCATGTACCAGTCGCGCTGGATACCGGCGGGTATTGCAATCGAAACCATACGCACCGACCCCACCCGCATGGCCCAGGGCATCATGACCGGCATCGGTTTTCTCGGCGCCGGGGTCATCTTCAAGGAAGGGCTGTCCGTGCGCGGCCTGACGACCGCCGCGTCCATCTGGATCACTGCGGCCATTGGCGTCTTGATGGGTATCGGCTTTTACATGCCGGCCATTCTGGCCACCGCGCTGACGCTGGCCACCCTGTCCATCTTCCGCTGGATCGAAGCCCGCATGCCGGCCCATTTCTATGCCCACCATTTCGTGCGCTTTGCCCGCGAGGAGGTCATGCCGGAACCGCTGTTCAAGACCTTCCTGGCGGAGCATGGTTTCACTGTGGCCAATATGAGCCAGCGCCTCACCGACGACGGCCTGTTCTACGAATACCGCATGGTGATACGCACCCACAAGCCAGAAAACCTGTCAAAAATTGCAGTCACCCTGCGCCAGATGCCCAGCGTCCGGGCCTTTGGCATCTCCCCCACGGGAGATTGAACTGGCAGCGCCATTCGATTCAAAATATTCGAATAATGGCGTCAATCGTGTTGAAACCGAACGGGGCCTGGACTTCCTACACTGGGAGCAAGCACAGCAGCAAAACCTCCTTCCCTCGCTAGACCCCCATGCAACGCTCTCCCTCCGCTCCAGACACCGGCCGCTACAACGCCACGGCCATTGCCCTGCACTGGCTGCTGGGCCTGGTGCTGGTGGGTTTGTTTGGTCTGGGCACCTACATGAGCGATCTGCCCTTTTCCCCCCAGCGCCTGAAGCTCTACAACTGGCACAAATGGGCGGGTGTGGCGGTGCTGGCCCTGTCGCTTGTACGCATTCTGTGGCGTCTCACCCACCGGCCACCGGCGCTGCCTGCGGCGGTGGAGCAAGCCATGCCCGGCTGGCAGAAATGGGCGCACCACGGCACACATCTGGCGCTGTATGCATTGTTCATCGCCGTACCGCTGGCAGGCTGGGCCTACAGCTCAGCGGCGGGTTTTCCGATCGTGTTTCTGGGCATCGTCCCGCTGCCCGATTTTGTTCCAGTGAGCAAGCCACTGGCCGATTTCCTCCAAGCCACCCACGCCACGCTGGCCTTTATGCTGGCAGGGCTGGTGCTGGTGCACGTGGCAGCAGCCCTCAAGCACCACTGGATTGATAACGACGGCCTGCTGCAGCGCATGCTGCCTGGCCGCCGCTGACTTCCGACACCCCCACAACCCAATGAACCTCAAGAAGCTTCGCTCCATCCCCAACCTGGCCTTCGCCAGCGCCCTCCTGTGGGCCAGCATGCCCGCCCAGGCCCAACAACAGTTGGTTCTCGCTCAAAGCAGCATTGAATTCAGCGCACGCCAGATGGGCGTCCCCCTGCAGGGCCATTTCAAAAAATTCGATGCACAACTGGCCTTTGATCCTGCCAAGCTGGCTTCGAGCCGCATCCGCTTTACGGTGGACACCGGCAGCGCCACCATGGGCGCGCGTGAAACCGATGCCGAACTACCCAAACCGGTCTGGTTCAACGTAGCCCAGTTTCCGCAGGCTGTTTTCGAGTCTTCCAGCATCAAGGCGCTGGGTGGCGGCAAGTTCGATGTTTCAGGCAAGCTCAGCATCAAGGGCACCTCGGCCGATGTGACGGTACCTGTGGTGCTGACCCAATCGGGCGCCACCACCACGGCCACTGGGAGCCTGCCCCTCAAGCGCCTGGTTTTCAAAATTGGTGATGGCGAATGGGCCGACACCTCGATGGTGGCCGACGAAGTTCAGGTGAAGTTCAAGCTGGCCCTCACTGGCGTGGGAAAGCTCTAAACACATCTGCCGCCCACCCCATTTTTCTCCCACGTTCTTCCCACCCTCTACAGGAGCTCTCCCATGCGCACTTCCTTCATCGCCCTGGCCGCAGCCGCAGCCCTTGTCACCGGCGTGGCCCAGGCTGAATCGGCCAGCTACACCATCGACCCGACGCACACCTTCGTCACCTTCGAGATCAACCACTTTGGCGCCTCCGTCAACCGCGGCCGCTTCGACAAGAAGGAAGGCACGGTGCAATTCGACCGCGCGGGCAAGGCGGGCAAAGTGGAGATCAGCTTTGACGCCACTTCCATCAACTCCGGCACCCCGGCGTTCGACAAGCACCTGCAAAGCGCCGATCTGTTCAACGCAGCGCAGCACCCCAAAATCACCTTTGTGTCCGACAAGTTCAGCTTCAACGGCGACAAGGTCAGCGAAGTGAGCGGCCAGCTCACGCTGCTGGGCAAAACCGGCCCTGTGACGCTCAAGGCCAACCAGTTCAACTGCTACCAGAGCCCCATGCTCAAGCGCGAAGTCTGCGGCGGCGACTTCGAGGCCACCATCGACCGCACGCAGTGGGGCATGAACTACGGCGTGGACTGGGGCTTTGCCAAGAACGTGCGCCTGGTGGTGCAGGTCGAGGCCGTCAAACAATAAACCTGTCCCCAGGTCGCCAACCCGCCACCCGTGCATTGCGGCTGGCGGGTTTTTTACACCCACAATTTACTCATCTATTGATAGCTGCAGACGCTTGACAGGAAAGCTTCAGAGGCCATTTTGTATCATTTTTTTATCACGCACCGATGCTCGGCTGGCTCCGCAGCGGAACGCACGGGACAGCACTCTTTCGTCAAGAAAACCCTGGTACCTTGAACCAACCCTCGAACGCAATGCGCTCGTCGGCCCACTCCCGGCAGGGGTCACCTGCGCTCCTGCCGCACGACCAGGCCATCGGCCTCTTACCCCAGTCATACCCGCCAGCCATCGGCCAGGGCGCTCAGGGGCTTGTGCAGCCTGGTGATCGCATAAAATGGTCGGTTCCCGACCTCTTATCCAGCCACGCCCGGTGGCCCAGCGGCATCCCCAGGGGTGCCGCTGTTATTTCAAGAAGACCCAGCGTACCCATGAACGATCCTGTCCAGCAACCCGGTCTGCAATCCCTGTCCAAATCCTTCGAACCCGCTGCGCTGGAAGCCCAGTGGGGCCCCGAATGGGAAGCCCGCGGCTATGGCAATGCAGGTTTCCGGGGCACCGGCATGCCCCAGGCGGGCGAGCCCGCGTTCTGCATCCAATTGCCGCCCCCCAACGTGACCGGCACGCTGCACATGGGCCATGCCTTTAACCAGACCATCATGGACAGCCTCACCCGCTACCACCGCATGCGCGGCTTCAACACGGCCTGGGTGCCCGGCACCGACCATGCGGGCATTGCCACGCAGATCGTGGTGGAACGCCAGTTGCAGGAGCGTGGCATCAGCCGCCACGACATGGGCCCCACCCCGCCCGAGGCGCGCAAAAACTTCGTCGCCAAAGTCTGGGAGTGGAAGGAACAGAGCGGCAACACCATCACCACCCAAATGCGCCGCATGGGCGACAGCGTGGACTGGAGCCGCGAATACTTCACCATGGACGACAAGCTCTCCAAGGTGGTGACCGAGACCTTCGTGCGCCTGTACCAGCAGGGCCTGATCTACCGGGGCAAGCGCCTGGTGAACTGGGACCCCAAGCTGCAGTCCGCCGTGTCCGACCTGGAAGTGGAGAACGAGGAGAAAGACGGCTCGCTCTGGCACATCGCCTACCCGCTGGCCGATGGATCGGGCCAGCTCGTGGTGGCCACCACGCGCCCCGAGACCATGCTGGGCGACGTGGCCGTGATGGTGCACCCCGAGGATGAGCGCTACAAGCACCTCATCGGCCAAAGGGTCAACCTGCCGCTGTGCGACCGCCAGATTCCAGTGATTGCCGACGACTACGTGGACCGCGAATTCGGCACCGGCGTGGTCAAGGTCACGCCCGCGCACGACCAGAACGACTACGCCGTGGGCCAGCGCCACCAGCTGCCCATGATTTGCGTGCTGACGCTTGCCGCCACCATCAACGACAACGCCCCGGAAAAGTACCGTGGCATGGACCGTTTCGTGGCCCGCAAAGCGGTGGTGGCCGATCTCGAAGCCTGCGGCGCGCTGGTCGAGACCAAGAAGCACAAGCTCATGGTGCCCATCTGCACCCGCACCGGCCAGGTGGTCGAACCCATGCTGACCGACCAGTGGTTTGTCGCCATGAGCAAGGTCAGCGACCAGGACCCTACGGGCAAGAGCATCGCGCAAAAGGCGATCGACGCCGTGGCCAGCGGCGAGGTGACCTTTGTTCCCGAGAACTGGGTCAACACCTACAACCAGTGGATGAACAACATCCAGGACTGGTGCATCAGCCGCCAACTGTGGTGGGGCCACCAGATTCCGGCGTGGTACGACGAAGACGGCAAGGTGTATGTCGCCAAATGCGAAGCTGATGCCCAGGCGCAGGCGCCGGGAAAAACCCTGCGCCGCGACGAGGACGTGCTCGACACCTGGTACTCGTCCGCCCTCGTGCCCTTCAGCACCATGGGCTGGCCTGAACAAGGCGATGCGCCCACCGACGACTACAACCTGTATTTGCCCAGCAGCGTGCTGGTGACGGGCTACGACATCATCTTCTTCTGGGTCGCCCGGATGATCATGATGACCACACACTTCACGGGTCGCGTGCCGTTCAAGCATGTCTACATCCACGGCCTGGTGCGCGATGCGCAGGGCAAGAAGATGAGCAAGTCCGAGGGCAACGTGCTCGACCCGGTGGACCTGATCGACGGTATTGCGCTCGAACCCCTGCTCGCCAAGCGCACCACCGGCCTGCGCAAGCCCGAAACCGCGCCCACCGTGCGCAAGAACACACAAAAGGAATTCCCCGAGGGCATACCAGCCTATGGTGCCGATGCACTGCGTTTCACCTTCGCCGCGCTCGCGTCGCTGGGCCGCAGCATCAACTTCGACAGCAAGCGCTGCGAGGGCTACCGCAACTTCTGCAACAAGCTCTGGAATGCCAGCCGCTTCGTACTGATGAACTGCGAAGGGTTTGACTGCGGCCTGGCCGAGCCCGGCAGCGCGGCCTGCAACGCAGAGCTCCTGGCGTTCAGCCAGGCCGACCGCTGGATCGTCTCGCGCCTGCAGCGCGTCGAGGCCGAGGTGGCCAAGGGCTTTGCCGACTACCGCCTCGACAACGTGGCCAACACCCTCTACGACTTCGTCTGGAACGAGTTCTGCGACTGGTACCTGGAAATCGCCAAGGTACAGATCCAGACCGGCTCTGCCGCGCAACAGCGCGCCACCCGCCGCACGCTGATCCGCACGCTCGAGACCATCCTGCGCTTGGCGCACCCCATCATCCCCTTCGTGACCGAAGCGCTGTGGCAAACCGTAGCCCCCGTGGCCGGGCGCGCAGGCCCCTCGGTCAGCGTAGCCGCCTATCCCGAAGCCCAGCCCGAACGCATCGACGTGGCGGCCGAAGCGCACATGGTGCGCCTGAAATCGCTGGTGGACGCCTGCCGCACGCTGCGCGGCGAGATGAACGTCTCGCCCGCCACCCGCCTGCCCTTGTTCGTGGTGGGCGACCAGGACTTCATGCGCGGCGCGGCCCCCGTGCTGCAGGCGCTGGCCAAACTCAGCGAAGTCAAGGTGTTTGACGACGAGACCGCCTGGCAAGCGGCAGCGCAGGCTGCCCCTGTGGCCGTGGTGGGCGAGGCCCGCCTGTGCCTGCACATGGAAATCGACGTGGCCGCCGAGAAGGCCCGTCTGTCCAAGGAAATCACGCGCATCGAAGGTGAAATGACCAAAGCCAACAACAAGCTCTCCAACGAGGCTTTCGTCGCCAAGGCCCCCGCCGCCGTGCTCGACCAGGAAAAGAAGCGCCTGACCGACTTCGGCGCCCTGCTCTCCCGGCTGCAGGAGCAGTTGGTCCGGCTGGGTTGATATCAAAAAGAGAGCTGCCAGCGCTCTCTGGATAAAGATTTAGAACCGAAACCCATTTAAATTCCTTTATCTACAAGCGCGAGCAGCTCATTTTTTAGGAGCACCCAATATGCACCAATCCTCCGTCCGCAAGGCCGTTTTCCCCGTGGCAGGCCTCGGAACCCGCTTCCTGCCTGCCACCAAGGCATCCCCCAAAGAGATGCTGCCCGTGGTGGACAAACCCCTGATCCAGTACGCCGTCGAGGAAGCCTACGCAGCCGGCATCCGGCACATGATTTTTGTCACGGGTCGCAGCAAGCGCGCCATTGAAGACCATTTCGACACCGCCTACGAGCTGGAAAACGAGCTGGAAACGTCAGGCAAGCACGATCTGTTGGCACTGGTGCGCTCGGTGCAACCCGACGACATGGACTGCGCCTTTGTGCGCCAGCCGCGCTCGCTGGGCCTGGGCCACGCGGTGCTGTGCGCCGAACCATTGGTCGGGAAAGAGCCCTTTGCCGTACTGCTGGCCGACGACCTGATGATGGGCCCCCAGGACGGCGAACCCGTGCTGGCGCAAATGGTGCAGGCCTTCCGGCAGCAAGGCCGGTCGCTGCTGGCCGTGCAGGAAGTGCCCGCAGACCAAGTGAACCGCTATGGCATCGTGGCGGGCGAACCGGCGGGCGGGCAGTTGATCCGCATCGAACGCATCGTGGAAAAACCCGCGCCGCAGAACGCACCGTCGCGCATGGGCGTGGCCGGCCGCTACATCCTCACGCCTGCAATTTTTGATGAAATCCGCAACCAATCGACGGGTGCCGGTGGCGAGATCCAGCTCACCGATGCCATTGCCCGCCTGATGGAGCATGAGGCTGTCTACGCCTTTCAATACCAGGGCAAGCGCTACGACTGCGGGAGCAAGGAAGGCTTCCTGGAAGCCACGGTGGAGCTGGCGCTGCAGCACCCGCAGGTGGGGGAGTCGTTCCGGGAATACCTGAAGGGTCTGGCACTGTAAGTTGCTCTGCAACCAGTCGCGCCATGTGCACCCCGGATAGGCTGGTGATATGCGACACGATTCGTCGCACACCGGCGCCATGCACGTCCGGGAGGGATTCGTACAGGCAGGCAATGTCTTTCTGATTGCCACCGACGGCCTGCACGACACAGTAACCGTAGGCGGCATAGGGAGAGTACCTCGCGAATTGGGCTCGTGCACTTGGAGCCAGACGGCGAGCGGCTCGTCCCGTATATCGAACGGAGAACACCATGGGACACTTGACCTTCAGTATCAACGTCACCCTGGACGGCTGCGTCGACCACCAGGAAGGAATCGCCGACGACGAGACACACGCCTTCTTCACCCGCCTCATGGACGAGAGCGGGGCGATGCTGTGGGGGCGCGTCACCTACGAGATGATGGAGAGCTACTGGCCAGCGGTCGCCCACGGCGACACGCAGGCACCGCCGGCGATGCGCGAATGGGCGCTCAAGCTGGAGGCCAAGCCGAAGTACGTGGTGTCCAGAGCGCGAAAGGACTTCCCGTGGACCAACAGCCACCACATCACAGAAGACCTGCGCACGGGCGTACAGAAGCTCAAGGACGCAACCCCAGACGGCGTACTCCTCGGTAGCAGCAAGCTCGCGACCGCATTGGACCGGCTGGACCTGATCGACGAGTACAGATTGCTCGTCCACCCCAGAATCGCCGGTCACGGCCCAACCCTGTATCAAAGCGGGCTGCCCAGCACGCGACGGCTCGAGCTGGTCTCGGCGAAACCGCTGCGCAACGGCGCGGTCGCCATGCACTACCGGCGCGCACGCTGATGCAGAGATGGGTCATGTCGCCTCATTCCTTTTCCAAGTCATTCGTGTCTAGGCGCGAAGCCGCAGGCCGTGCTGTAGCACGGCAAGGCGAAGCAACAACGACACGGGTGATTTAGAAATGGCATAACAACAATGCGCTGCGCTCGGGCGGACCTCGCGTTGCCCGGTTCTCCGATGAGCGCGGGTGTTCGAGCCCATGAGACACATTCAAAAATCCGTAGCGACAGCAGCACGGCTCCTGGTCTCTGGCCTGCCGTCGCATATGCTTCGAACGGCATGCTCATCTTGGTTGTCGGCATTCCGCTCCTGCCCGCTGCGTGTGCGTTCTGGGCGCTCATGCTGGTTTTTCGGTCACGCAAACCCGCCAAAAATGGCGTCCGCTGTTCTGTTTGCTCCGACGCTTGCCCACAGTCTGTACGCCTCGCTCGACGCCGTTGAATTGCCCAAGCACATCGGCTCAGAGAACCCCATGGTTGGGCTCGCCTTCTTCGGTCTGCTCATCCTGCCATGCGTGCTCTTCTACTTTGTCGCTAGTAGCCGGTCGGCCCGTGGGTAGTGGCTGCAGGTCGGCACTCACCGTTCAATCCGAGACCGCTTCCCTCGGCGATCCAATCCACTCTGGCCTCCACACCCGCCTGTGACTGCGGCCGGGCAGAACACTCACCCGACAAAACCTCACAGCAGCACGATGTCGTACTGCTCCTGCCCGAGCGCGGCTTCCGACTGCAATGAGATCGGCTTGCCAATAAAGTCCGACAGACCCGCCAGATGGGTGCTTTCCTCGTCCAGCAGCAGCTCCACCACCTGCGGTGCGGCCACCACGCGGAACTCGCGGGGGTTGAACTGGCGGGCTTCGCGCAGGATTTCGCGCAGGATGTCGTAGGCCACGCTGCGCGACGTACGTATGGCACCCCGGCCCTGGCAGGCGGCGCAGGGCTCGCACAGCATGTGCGCCAGCGATTCGCGGGTGCGCTTGCGCGTCATTTCCACCAGGCCCAGTTGCGAGAAGCCCCCCGACATGGTTTTGACGCGGTCGCGCGCGAGTTGTTTGCGAAACTCGGTCAGCACGGCGTCCTGGTGGCCGCTTTGCGCCATGTCGATGAAGTCCACGATGATGATGCCACCCAGGTTGCGCAGGCGCAGCTGGCGGGCAATAGCGCCCGCTGCTTCCAGGTTGGTCTTGAAGATGGTGTCGTCAAAATTGCGCGCGCCGACGTAGCCGCCAGTGTTCACATCCACCGTGGTCAGCGCCTCGGTCTGGTCGATGATGAGGTAGCCGCCCGATTTGAGATCAACCCGCCGCCCCAGTGCCCGGGCGATTTCTTCGTCAATGGAGTACAGGTCGAAAATGGGGCGCTCGCCACGATAGTGCTGCAGCTTGCCCGCAGCGGCCGGCATGAACTCCTGGCCAAAGGCGCGCAGCCGGTGGAATTGCTCGGCCGAGTCGATGCGAATGCCCTGGGTGTGCTCACCCACCAGGTCGCGCAGCACGCGCTGCAGCAGGTCCAGGTCCTGGTGCAAGAGGGAAGTGGGCGGCAGGCGCAGCGAGGCCTCTTTGGTGCGCGCCCAGGTCTTGCGCAGGTAGGCAATGTCTTCGGCCAGCTCGGCGTCGGTCGAATCCTCGCCATTGGTGCGCAGGATGAAGCCTCCGCCGCCGCCCGTGGACTTATCGCCCACCAGGGCCTGCAGGCGGGCGCGCAGGGCATCGCGCTCAGCCACCGGGATTTTTTGCGAGATGCCGATATGGTCGTCCTGCGGCAAAAACACCAGCAGGCGCCCGGCAACGCTGATTTGCGTGGACAGACGTGCGCCCTTGGTGCCCAGGGGGTCCTTGATGACTTGCACCATCAGCGACTGGCCCTCGAACACCTGCTTCTCGATCGGCACCTGCGGCTCACCCTTGCGCGCGAACATGGGGGCTTCGCCGCCCTCCTGGCGCTGCCACACGTCGGCCACATGCAGAAAGGCCGCGCGCTCCAGACCAATATCGATGAAGGCCGACTGCATGCCCGGCAGCACGCGCGAGACCTTGCCCAGGTAGACATTGCCCACCAGGCCGCGCTCCAGCGTGCGTTCAATGTGCATCTCCTGCACTGCGCCATGCTCGACCACTGCCACGCGGGTTTCCTGGGGCGACCAGTTGATCAGAATGTCTTGTTGCATGGTGGGCATGGGGGTGTCACAACTTGTGGATCTCAGAAGGCAAAACCTGCGGTGCGCAGCAACTGCGCCGTCTCGTACAGCGGCAGGCCCATGATGCCCGAATAGCTGCCGCTCAGGTGCGCAATCAGCGCCGCTGCACGGCCCTGGATGCCATAAGAACCGGCTTTGCCCAAGGGTTCGCCCGAATCCACATAGGCCGCAATGCGCGCAGGGGAAAGCTCGGCGAACGTGACCTGCGAGACCGACAGCGCCGCCCAGCGCTGCGCCCCGGCCTGCAAGGCCACGGCGGTCAGCACGCGGTGCGTGTGGCCCGATAGTTCGGCCAGCATACGCCGGGCATCGGCCGCGTCCACCGGCTTGCCATACAGGGTGGTGCCCATGGTGACCGTGGTGTCGGCGCACAGGATGGGCGCATCAGGCAGCCCCCGGCGCGCCCGGCGCTGCACGGCTGCGCCCAGCTTGAGGGCGGTCACGCGCTGCACATAGTCGTCAGGCGCCTCGTCGGGCAGGGCAAGCTCGATGGCTTCGGCATCTTCAGCCACGTCGCCCTCCACATTGGGCAGCAGCAGGGTGTGGCGCACGCCCAGTTGGTCGAGCAACTGGCTGCGCCGGGGGCTTTGCGAGGCGAGGTATATGAATGCAGACATGCGGAAATTTTAATAGAAATAGGCTTCTAGCGCTTACTCAGTAAGCGCTAACAGCTATATATTCAATAGCACAACAACGAGAAGGTGCGCTATTCCCGGTGGTACGGGTGCCCGGCATTGACCGACCAGGCGCGGTAGAGCTGCTCGATCAGCAGCACGCGCACCATGGCATGCGGCAGGGTCAGGTCAGACAGGCGAATGCGTTCGTGCGCTGCCTGGCGAAAACCGGGGTCGAGCCCGTCGGGCCCGCCAATGACCAGGGCCACATCGTCCCCGCCCAGTTGCCAGCCTTGGAGGCGCTCGGCCAGCGCCTTGGTGGTCAGGCTGGTGCCGCGCTCGTCCAGCGCCACCACACGGGTGCCCCGGGGAATGGCGGCTTCGATGCGCTCGCGCTCGGCGGCGTAGAGGGTTTCCAGCGACTTGGAGCCGCGCGGCTCGGTTTTGACTGCTTTGAGCTCCACCTTGAGCTCGTGCGGAAACCGCTTGGCATAGTCGTCGTAAGCGGTTTGCGCCCAGTCGGGCACCCGTTGCCCGACTGCGACGATCAGCAGCCGCATGGCCCGGGTCAGGCCTTGCGGGCGGGTGCTTTACGGGCAGGGGCCTTGGCAGCGGCCTCGGGCTTGGCCCGTGTCGTCTTGGCAGGCGCTTTGCCTGTGGGCTTGGTGGCCTCACGCGGCTTGACCACCACGGTCTTGATGGGGGTCTTGGCGGCCGGTGCCTTGGTGGTTTTGGTTGCTGGCTTGGTGACCTTGGCCGCTGGCTTGGCGGCCGTTTTGCTGGCCGGGGTCTTGACCGCTGTTTTGGTTGCGGGGGTCTTCACAGCAGTCTTGGTGGCCGGTTTGCGGGCCACCTTGGCAGCGGGTTTGCTGGCAGGTTTGGCCGCGCTGGGTGCTGCAGCAGTTTTGGCCGCGGTGGCCTTGGCGACCTTGGCAGCCACCTTGCGGCCGGACTGGGCGGGCACAGTGCCCTGCTCGGCCGCAGCCTTGGCCGCACGGCGGGCGGCAGTCTTGGCGGGCACCTTGGCCGCAGCCGGGGCCGCGGGCTTGGCAGCGCCGAGCTTGAGGCGCACCGGGGTGTCGCCCCAGAGCTCTTCCAGGCGGTAATACTGGCGAATCGTGGGCTGCATGATGTGGGCCACGGCGGCGCCGCAGTCCACGATGATCCATTCGCCGTTGTCTTCGCCCTCGATGCGGGGCTTGACGAACCCGGCTTCCTTCACCTTGTCGCGCACACTGGCGGCCAGCGCCTTGGTCTGGCGATTGGACGTGCCCGAAGCCACGATGACGCGCTCGAAAAGCGGCGACAGGTGCTCGGTGTTGAAGACCTGGATGTCTTGCGCCTTGACATCTTCCAGGCCATCAACGATCGCGCGCTGGAGTTTGGCGACGTCTTTTTTGGCGGCGGATTCCGAGGTTTTGGTGGTGGTCATCAGGCAGTGGTTCAGAGGTGATAAGGTCAATATAACGTGCAACGCCGCAGGTCACCAGCGGAATGCTCCGCAGGTGTTGCGCATGCGCGCCGCACGGGTTTTTGGGTGTTTTTGGCCTTCAGGGCAAATGGGGCAAGCGCTTCAAGCTATTGAAATTATAGTAGACCAGCATCAAAGCCAGTCGCGCCGCACCAGGAAGCGGCGCGTGAGTTCGGCCTCAGGGCTGCCCTCGGGGGCCTCACGGCGGTACTCCCAGCTCGCCAGCGGCGGCATGGAGAGCAAGATCGATTCGGTGCGCCCGCCCGACTGCAGGCCGAAATGCGTGCCCCGGTCCCACACCAGGTTGAACTCGACATAGCGGCCCCGGCGGTAGAGCTGGAAGTCGCGCTCGCGCTCACCAAAGGCTGTGTTCTGGCGTTTGTCAACGATGGGCAGGTAGGCGCCCAAAAAGGCATCGCCCACAGCCTGCGTCATGCCCAGGCTTTGTTCAAAACCCAGCTCGGAAAAGTCGTCGAAGAAGACTCCGCCCACACCGCGTTGCTCATTGCGGTGCTTGAGGTAAAAATATTCGTCGCACCATTGCTTGAAACGCGGGTACTTGTCCTCGCCAAAAGGCGCCAGGGCATCACGGCAACTGCGGTGGAAGTGCACGGCATCTTCTTCAAAGCCGTAGTACGGCGTCAGGTCCATGCCGCCGCCAAACCAGCACACGGGCTCCTGGCCGGGATGCCCGGCCGCAATCATGCGCACGTTCATGTGCACCGTGGGCACATAGGGATTGCGCGGGTGGAACACCAGCGAAACACCCATGGCCTCGAACGGCGCGCCGGCCAGTTCGGGCCGGTGCTGCGTGGCCGACGGCGGCAGCTGCGGGCCGCGCACATGCGAGAAGCCGCAGCCAGCGCGCTCGAACACGCGGCCGCCTTCGATGATGCGGGTAATGCCGTCGCCCTGCAGCAGCTCACCCGGCGCCTTGCGCCAGGGGTCGGTGACGGCGCGGGCGCCGCGCGCGCCCTCTGCCGCTTCGAGCGCACCGATGATGCGCGCCTGCAAATCGACCAGGTAGCCGCGCACACGGGCCACGGTGCTTTCGGTGTTGAAGGCCTGGCTCATGGGTTCTTGATGGCGCGGTAGCCGATGTCGCGGCGCATCTGCGCACCATCGAAATGGATGCCGCGTGCCAGATCGTAGGCATGCTGCTGGGCCTGGCGCACGCTGTCGCCCAGGGCTGTAACGCACAGCACGCGCCCGCCGCTGGTGCGCACCACGCCGTCCACCAGCTCGGTCCCGGCATGGAACACCATGGCGTCGTCCTGGTCTTGCGGCAGGCCACTGATGGCGTCGCCCTTGCGCGGTGCCTCGGGGTAACCATGCGCGGCCATCACCACGCCCAACGCAGTGCGGCGGTCCCACTGCAGCTCCACCTGGTCGAGCTTGCCATCGACGGCCGCGCCGAGCAGCTCACACAGGTCGCTTTTGAGGCGCATCAGGATGGGCTGGGTCTCGGGGTCACCCATGCGGCAGTTGAATTCCAGCGTCTTCGGGTGGCCCTGGGCGTCGATCATCAGGCCCGCATACAGGAAGCCGGTGTAGGGGATGCCGTCCTTTTCCATACCGCGGATGGTGGGCAGGATGATTTCGCGCATGGCACGGGCATGCACATCGGCCGTGACCACGGGTGCTGGCGAATACGCACCCATGCCGCCCGTGTTGGGGCCCTGGTCGCCATCCTGCAGGCGTTTGTGGTCCTGGCTGGTGGCCAGCGCCGCAACGTTCTTGCCGTCGCACAGCACGATGAAACTGGCTTCTTCACCCTCCAGAAACGCTTCGATGACGACGCGCGCGCCCCCTTCGTTGTGCACCGCGCCGTACTTGTTGTCCACCAGCATGAAGTCCACCGCATCGTGGGCCTCCTGCAGTGTCATGGCCACCACCACACCCTTGCCCGCTGCCAGGCCATCGGCCTTGATGACGATGGGCGCGCCCAGGCGGTCCACAAAAGCGTGGGCCTGCGCCGGGTCGGTGAAAGTGTCGTAGTCGGCCGTGGGGATGGCGTGGCGGCGCATGAAGGCCTTGGAGAAGGCTTTGGAGCTCTCCAGCTGCGCGGCCGCCTTGGTGGGCCCGAAGATGCGCAGGCCATGGGCACGGAATTCATCGACCACGCCAGCGGCCAGCGGCGCCTCTGGGCCGACCACGGTCAGGCCAATCTTTTCCTTCTGCGCCCATTCGCGCAGAGCGCGCACATCGGTCATATCGATGTTCTGCAGATCGGCCGACAGCGCCGTGCCCCCGTTGCCCGGAGCCACATACACCTGGGTGACCTTGGGCGACTGCCGCAGCTTCCAGGCGATGGCGTGTTCGCGGCCACCGCCGCCAATGACAAGTACTTTCATTTTTCCGCCTGACTCAGAGGGCTGCGTTGTGAAAGACTTCCTGCACGTCGTCGAGGTCTTCGAGCACGTCCAGGAGTTTCTGCATGCGTTCGGCATCGTCGCCGGTCAACTCAATGGTGAGGTCGGGCCGCATGGTGACGCCTGCGTCGGCGGGAACCAGTCCCGCCGCCTCCAGCGCGTTTTTCACGGCCTCGAATTCGGTTGGCGCAGTCAGCACCTCGATGGCGCCTTCTTCGTCGGTGACCACATCGTCGGCGCCAGCTTCCAGCGCCACCTCCATCACCTTGTCCTCATTGGTGCCTGGCGCAAAAATCAGCTGCCCTACGTTCTTGAACTGGAAAGCCACCGAGCCTTCCGTGCCCATGTTGCCGCCATGCTTGCTGAAAGCGTGGCGCACTTCGGCCACGGTGCGCACACGGTTGTCGGTCATGGTATCCACAATGATGGCCGCGCCGCCGATACCGTAGCCTTCGTAGCGGATTTCCTCGTAGTTCACACCTTCGAGCGTGCCCGAGGCTTTGTCGATGTTGTATTTGATGCGGTCGGCCGGCATATTGGCCGCCTTGGCCTTGTCCACTGCCAGGCGCAGACGCGGGTTGGTCGACAGATCACCGCCACCGGCACGCGCCGTTACGGTGATCTCGCGGATGATGCGCGTCCAGATTTTTCCGCGTTTTTCATCCTGGCGCCCCTTGCGGTGCTGAATATTCGCCCATTTGCTGTGTCCTGCCATGGGAAGTCCTTCGTATTGATTTAATCTACTGTGCCCGATTTTACTTTTGCCCGCACCGCGACCCCCGAGGAAACCCGAAATGGCCGAACCCCTGCTGATTGCCAAGCACGACACCATCGAATGCCACCTGCTCCCGGGCCTGGCCAACCGCCATGGGCTCATCACCGGCGCCACCGGCACGGGCAAAACCGTGACCCTGCAGACCTTGGCCGAGAACTTCTCGCGCATCGGCGTACCCGTATTCATGGCCGACGTGAAGGGCGACCTCACCGGCATCAGCCAGCCCGGCAAGATCGCCGACAAGCTGGCCGCCGTGCTCAAGGAGCGCGGGCTGGAGCTGCCCACACCCGGCGCCTGCCCCACCACGCTGTGGGACGTTTTTGGCGAGCAAGGCCACCCCGTGCGGGCCACGATTTCAGACATGGGCCCACTGCTGCTGGGCCGCATGCTCAACCTGAACGAGACGCAGCTGGGCGTGCTCAACCTCGTGTTCAAGATTGCCGACGACAACGGCATGCTGCTGCTGGACCTGAAAGACCTGCGCGGCATGCTGCAATATGTGGGCGACAACGCGAAAGAATTTACGACCGAGTACGGCAACATCAGCGCCGCCAGTGTGGGCGCCATCCAGCGCGGACTGCTGCAGATCGAGCAACAAGGCGGTACGCAGTTCTTTGGCGAGCCCATGCTCGACATCCAGGACTTCATGCAGACGGTGGACGGCCAGGGCGTGGTCAACATCCTGGCGGCCGACAAGCTCATGAACTCGCCACGCCTGTACGCCACCTTTTTGCTGTGGATGCTGTCCGAGCTGTTCGAGCAATTGCCTGAAATCGGCGATCCCGAAAAGCCCAAGCTGGTGTTCTTCTTCGACGAAGCCCACCTGTTGTTCAACGAAGCGCCCAAGGTGCTCATCGAGCGCATCGAGCTGGTGGTGCGCCTGGTGCGCTCCAAGGGCGTGGGCGTGTACTTTGTCACCCAGAACCCGCTCGACATCCCCGACAGCGTGCTGGCACAGCTGGGTAACCGTGTGCAGCACGCGCTGCGGGCCTTCACGCCGCGCGACCAGAAAGCGGTGAAAGCCACGGCCACCACCATGCGCCAAAAACCGGGGCTGGACATTGAGGCAGCCATCACCGAACTGGCGGTGGGCGAAGCCCTGGTGAGTCTTCTGGACGCCAAGGGCCGGCCCAGTGTGACTGAGCGCGTTTATGTGCTGCTCCCTGGCAGCCAGCTGGGGCCCATCACGCCGCAGCAGCGCCAAAGCCTGGTGGCAGGCTCGCTGGTGGCGGGTGTCTACGAAAACACCGTCGACCGGGAGTCAGCCTACGAAAAACTCAAGAGCCGCGCCGCCGCCACCGCAACACAAGCCCCGACAGGCAGCAACAAAGGCACTCCCCCGGCCCCTGCCAACGAAGGCGGTGGAATGATGGGTGGCCTGAACGATGTCTTGTTTGGCACCACAGGCCCGCGCGGCGGCCAGCGCGATGGACTGGCGCAAACCATGGCCAAGTCCGCTGTGCGCACCATGGGCACCACGCTGGGCCGCGAAATTTTGCGCGGCGTGTTGGGCAGCATCTTTGGCGGACGAAAGCGATAACACCATGCTTGCAAGCGCCAAAGTGGCACCGACCATGACCGGTTTTGAACACCTGCTGCTGCGGGTCTCCGGCCTTCTGGTGCCTTTGGCCGCCGTCCCCTGGGTCATCGCGCTGGTCGGCGTACCGGTAGGCTGGTGGGAGCCCGAGGGGCGCTGGACCGTCTACCTGGTTTGCACGCTGCTGGCCGTCATGGGTGCCCGGCGCTGGGCGCTGGCCGTGCGCGAACGTTTCATACGCGAAGCCCCCCTGCCCCAGCTCCTCAAGCGCAAACTGCGCGACACCTATCCGCTGCTGAGCCCCAAGGACGCCGACCTGGTTGAGCGCGGCCTGCGCCAGTTTTTCATGGCCTGCCTGCGCAGTGACAAGCATTTTGTGGCCATGCCCTCGCGCGCCGTGGACGCCCTGTGGAACGCCTTTAGCCAAATTCCCCAGACCTATCAGCACTGGTGCCAGAACGCGCTGGGCTACGTACCCGAACACTCACCCGCCCAGGTGCTGGGCAAAAAGGCCCACCACAACGATGGGCTGCGCCGCGCCTGGTACTGGGCCTGCAAGGACGAAGCGATCCACCCGCGACTCCCGAGCCGCCTCCCCCTGCTGTTTGCGCTCGATACCAAGCTGGCCATACCCGACGGTTTTCACTATGCGCCTGGGCCCCAGGGTATCGCCAAGCCCGATGGCCACCACAGACCCGCAGGCACGCCGTACTTCGGCACCGATTTTTCGGACAGCAATTTCACTGGCAACTTCTTGGACTTTGGGGGCGCCGAACCCGCACGAAGAAAAACCAGCGGCAGTGATGGCGGCGATAGTGGCTTTGGCGATGACGGCGACAGCGGTGATGGCGGTAGCGACGGTGGTGGCGATTGATTCATCAAAATCCATAGCTGCAAGCGCTTTATTTACAAGCGCTACAGGGTATTTTCTTTGCTAAACACCGTGGTTCACCCTAAGATACCTCTCGGCGCAACACCTGCGCCCATGGCCCGAGGAAACTGACATGAACGTCCTGCCAGACCTGATTGCACCGACCGCCCACGATGTCGTGGAGGCCGCCCACAAGCTCAAGGGTGTTGCGCACCGCACGCCCGTGCTGCGTTCCAGCTCGATCGATGAAATGCTGGGTGCGCAACTGTTCTTCAAGTGCGAAAACCTGCAGCGCACCGGCGCCTTCAAGTTCCGGGGGGCCTTCAACGCGCTGGCCCAGCTGGACGCAGACCAGCGTGAACGCGGTGTCATCACCTTTTCGGCAGGCAACCACGCACAGGCCATCGCCCTGGCCGCACGGCTGCTGGACATGCCGGCGCTGGTGCTGATGCCCGACAACGCGCCCACCGCCAAAATGGCCGCCACGCGCGAATACGGCGCCCAGGTGTTGACCTACGACCCCGCCGCCGAAGACCGCGAAATCATTTGCCAGCGACTGGCGTTGGAGCGCGGCATGGTGCTGATCGCCCCCTCAGAGAACCGCCACGTTATCGCCGGGCAAGGCACCGCTGCACTGGAGCTGCTGGAAGAAGTGCCCCGGCTGGACTACCTGTTCGTGGGCGTGGGCGGCGGTGGGCTGCTGGCAGGTAGCCTGCTGGCCACCAAGGCCGTGGCACCGCTGTGCCGTGTTTACGGCGTGGAGCCCGAAGTAGCGAACGACGGCCAGCAATCGCTGCGGGCCGGACACATCGTGCGTATCCCGCTGCCGCGCAGCACCATTGCCGACGGAGCGCTAGCGCAGGCACTCGGCCCCATGGTGTTTGACATCGCCCAGCGAGAGGCCGAAGGCATCGTTACCGCCAGCGACGAGCAACTGGTGCAAGCCATGCGCTTTTTTGCTGAGCGCATGAAGATCGTGGTCGAGCCCACTGGCGCATTGGCCCTGGCGGGTGCACGGCATGCCGGGCTGGACATCCGCGGCTCCCGCGTGGGCATCATCATCAGCGGCGGCAACGTCGACCTGCCGCGCTACGCCCGCTTTCTGGCAGACTGAAACCTGCTTTTTATCCACCGAGTTTTCCCCCATGAGCAACGTCCACCTCATCGACCACCCCCTGGTACAGCACAAGCTGACCCTGATGCGCCGCAAGGACGCCAGCACCAACAGCTTTCGCCGCCTGCTGGGCGAACTCAGCACGCTGATGGCCTACGAAGTCACGCGCGACATGCCGCTGCAGGACATCGAGATTGAAACACCGCTGGAGACCATGACCGGCAAGGTCATCGACGGCAAGAAGCAGGTACTGGTCTCCATCTTGCGCGCCGGCAATGGTTTTCTGGACGGCATGCTCAACGTGATTCCCGGCGCGCGCGTGGGCCACATTGGCCTGTACCGCGACCCGGCCACGCTGCAGCCGGTGGAGTACTACTTCAAGATGCCGTCCGAGATGGAAGAGCGCGACATCATCGTGGTGGACCCCATGCTGGCCACCGGCAATTCGGCCGCCGCCGCCGTAGCGCGCCTCAAGCAGACACACCCCAAGTCCATCAAGTTTGTCTGCCTGCTGGCCGCTCCCGAAGGCATTGCGACAATGCAAAAGGCCCACCCCGACGTACCCATCTACACGGCGGCCATCGACCGCGAGCTGAACGACCACGGCTACATCCTGCCGGGGCTGGGCGATGCGGGCGACCGGATTTTTGGCACCAAATAAGTGCCGCGGTCGCCCACCGGCGGCGCTCAGTCCTTGAAGCTGGGCGTCTGCTTGGTCATGCTGGCCGTCATTGCAGCGGTGAGGTCTTCGCTCATCAGCATGGCCGCGTTCCAGGTGGCGATGTAGTTCAGGCTGTCGGCCACCGAGTGGTCGCGGGCGTAGGTGATCATTTCCTTGGTGCCGCGAATCGACAGCGGTGACTTGGCGGCAATGGTGGCGGCAATCTCTTGCACACCTGCGTACAGGGCATCTCGCGAGTCGAAAACACGGTTCACCAGACCCATCTCTTTGGCTTCTGCCGCATCGAACTTGCGGCCGGTGTAGGCCAGTTCGCGTGTGATGCCCTCGCCCACCAGCTTGGGCAGGCGCTGCAGCGTGCCGACGTCGGCCGTCATACCGATGTCGATTTCCTTGATAGTGAAGTAGGCGTCGCTGCTCGCGTAGCGCATGTCGGCGCAGGTGATGAGGTCGATTCCACCGCCCACGCAGGCGCCATGGATCGCAGCCAGCACGGGCTTGCGGCAGCGCTCCAGGCTGGTAAGCGTGTCCTGCATGTCGAGAATGACGCGGCGCAGCGCCTCGCGCTTGCGCCCTTCGCAGTCGTTCTGGATCTGCGGGCCCAGGCCCATCATCATTTGCAGGTCGATGCCGGCGGTGAAGAGTTTGCCTTCGCTTTGCAGCACGGCCACGCGGGCCTCGGGGGTGGCATCGATCCATTGAAATGCCTGGCGGATCTCCTGCCACATGGCGGCATTCATGGCGTTGGCCTTGTCCGGGCGGTTCAGGCGCACAGTAGCGATGTGGTTTTCCAGCGAGACGGTCAGCGTTTCAAATTGCATGGAGGACTCCAATATTTAAGTTTTTGGCCTCTAACGCTTGTTCAGCAAGCGTTACAAGCTATCAATTAAGTAGCGTTTCGTTATGCCTTGGCGCCCTTCATGGCGGCCAGATAGGGCGCCAGGCGCTTGGCCATCTCGTCACCCAGGGCCTGCAGGCCGCTCATGGGGCGCACCATGACTTCGAAGTCGACGATTTTTCCTTCGTCGTCGAACTGGATCATGTCGATGCCTTTGAGCTCTTTGCCGTTCACCTTGGCGCTGAACTCCAGCACCACGCTCTTGCCGTCGGCACTGGCCATTTCGCGATGGTAGGCGAAGTCTTCAAACACCTTGACCACCGTACCCAGAATCAGCTGCACCGCCTGTGCGCTCGGGTACGGCGTGTGCGCCATGGGCGAGCGAAAAACCGCCTTGGGGTGCAGGATGGAGGGCAGCTCGGCCAGGCTAGCCTCAGCCACCATGGCATGCCATTTCGCCAGGCTCTCAGCCACCCTCGGCGTCAGCATCTGAGCGAAGCCCTTGGCCTGCGGGGCCTCTTCCTTCTTCGCAGAAGGGTCCAGGCGCAGTGCCAGTTCGGTGCCCTGTTGGATGGCCCGCTTAGCGTCGAGTTCGACCGCCTTGTCGGCGCCGCCAATCAGGTGCACGGTGCAACCTGCGGCTTCGAGTGCGGCCTGCAGTTCGCGCTGCGGGTCTTGCCCGGCGCAGAGGATGACGTTGTCCACCGGCAGCACGCTGTCTTTGCCGTCCACGGTGATGTGCAGGCCGGCGTCGTCCACCTTGCGGTACTGCACGCCGGGGACCATTTCCACATGGCGGTTCTTGAGTGAGGTGCGGTGAATCCAGCCGGTGGTCTTACCCAGGCCCTCGCCCACTTTGCTGGTCTTGCGCTGCAGCAGGTAGATCTTGCGGGGAATCTCGCCCAGGTGGGCTTCTTGCAAGCCGCCCCGGTTGGCGCCCGTGGTGTCCACGCCCCATTCGGCGAAGAACTTCGGCTTGCTCAGGCTGGGGCTTACGCCCTCGTGCAGCAGGTATTCGGAGACGTCAAAGCCAATGCCGCCCGCGCCAATCACGGCCACGTTCTTGCCCACAGTTTTCTTGTCGCGCAAGACATCGAGGTAACTCAGTACCTTGGGATGGTTCACACCCTCAATTTCCGGTGTGCGCGGCACGATGCCGGTGGCGAGCACCACCTGCTTGAAGCCCTCAGCGACCAAATCGTGCGCTGCCACCTTGCGGCCCAGTTGGAGCTTGACGCCCGTCAGCTCGATCTGCTTGCCGAAGTAGCGCAAGGTCTCGTAGAACTCTTCCTTGCCCGGCACCTGCTTGGCGATATTGAACTGGCCGCCAATCTCCTGCGCCGCATCGAACAGCGTCACATCCAGGCCCCGGCGCGCTGCTTCGGTAGCAAACGCCAAACCTGCCGGGCCGGCACCCACGACAGCAACGCGCTCTTTGCGGGTCAAGGGCTGCATCACCAAAATGGTTTCGTGGCAGGCGCGCGGATTGACCAGGCACGAAGTGATCTTGCCGCCAAAGGTGTGGTCCAAACAGGCCTGGTTGCAGCCGATGCAGGTGTTGATCTGGTCTGACTGGCCGGCAGCCGCCTTGTTGACGAACTCGGGATCGGCCAGGAAGGGCCGCGCCATGCTCACCATGTCGGCCATGCCGCCCGCCAGAATCTCTTCGGCTACTTCGGGTGTGTTGATGCGGTTGGTCGCGACCAGCGGAATACCGACCTTGCCTTTGAGCTGCTGCGTGACCCAGGCAAACGCGCCGCGCGGCACCTTGGTGGCTATTGTTGGAATGCGCGCCTCATGCCAGCCGATGCCGGTGTTGAGGATGGTGACGCCCGCCTTTTCCAGCGCCTGCGCCAGTTCGATCACCTCCTCGGTGGTGGAGCCGCCTTCTACCAGATCCAGCATGGAGAGGCGGAAGATCAGGATGAAGTTGGCCCCCACCCGGGCGCGCGTGCGCCGCACGATTTCCAGCGGGAAACGGATACGGTTGGCATACGGGCCACCCCATTCATCGTCACGGTGGTTGGTCTGCTGGGCGATGAACTCATTGATGAGGTAGCCCTCGGAGCCCATGATTTCCACACCGTCGTAGCCAGCGCTTTGCGCCAGGGCAGCGGCATTGGCGTAGTCTTCAATCGTCTGCTCGACTTCTTCACTCGTCAACGCATGCGGACGGAAGGGACTGATGGGCGCTTTCAAAGCGCTGGGCGCCACCAGTTCGGGATGGTAGGCGTAGCGGCCAAAATGCAGGATTTGCATACAAATCTTGCTCCCCGCATCGTGCACCGCCTGCGTCACCACCTTGTGCTTGTCCGCCTCGGCCTGGGTGGTCATGGCAGCACCGCCCGGCATGGGGCGTGCGCGGTCGTTGGGTGCAATGCCGCCCGTCACGATCAAGCCGACACCGCCACGCGCACGCTCGGCATAAAAGGCGGCCATGCGGGCAAAGCCGTCTTTGGCTTCTTCCAGGCCGACGTGCATGGAACCCATGAGCACGCGGTTCTTGAGGGTGGTGAAGCCCAGATCGAGGGGTGCGAGCATGTGGGGGAAGGTGGTCATCGTGGAATCCTTGTGGAAGTAAGAAAATCCAGTTGTCTATGCAACCAGTTGCACAAAAGTGTACGGGCGTTTTTTTATTTATGCAACCAGGTGCATAGTTTTTTGACGACGCTACACTTTGCCTATGTCGCTGGCCCATGCTGTTCTCACATCATTGCTCGAAAAACCCTCCTCGGGCTACGATCTGGCGCGGCGGTTCGACAAATCGATTGGCTATTTCTGGCACGCCACGCACCAGCAGATTTACCGCGAACTGGCCCGCATGGAAGGCGCAGGCTGGATCGCCAGCAGCATCCCAGCCGATGCAGGCAAAACGCGAAAGAAGGAATATCGGGTCCTGGTGGCGGGTCGTGAGGAGCTGGCACGCTGGGCGGAGCAGCCCTCGGCACCCATGGACCTGCGCGATGAATTCATGGTCAAGCTGCGCGCGGACGCTGTGTTGTCGGAAATAGACCTGCGCCCGGAACTGGCGCGCCACCTGCAACTCCACCGCGAAAAGCTGGCGCACTACCAAACCATTGAAATGCGCGATTTTCCAGTCGGCCGCACGCTTTCCCGCCACGCACAAATCCAGCACATGATCCTGAAAAAGGGCATTCTGTACGAGCAAGGCTCCATCGCCTGGGCGCAGGAAATGTTGGGCGTTCTGGCGCAACTGGCAGCGCCCGAGGCAACTTCCACCCCATAAACAAAAAAGGCCACCAAATCCTCAGGGATCGGTGGCCTCGTTGCACGATACAGGCCCAGAGGCCTGCGCGCGCATTTGCACGATCAATACACGTCGTGCTGCGTGTTGTGCACGTTGAAGTGGCCGGTAGGCGTGATCAGACGTGGATCCTTGATCACCTTCTTCAGCTTGAGCGTCTTGTCGTCCACGATCACCATTGCGCTGATCTTGTTCTTGGCACTCCACACCGAGAACCAGACTTCGTCGCCGGCCTTGTTGAACTCAGGCTGCACGACGCGCTTGGCACCGTCGTCCTTGATGTCTGCCCACTCGGCGATCGGCAGCGTGACATAGCCCTTTTCCAGGTTCTTGATGTCGTACACCACCACCGACTGGGAAATCTTCGGATCAGGATTCAGAGGCGCATCCGAATACAGGTGGTTGGACTTGGGGTGGCTCTTGATAAACAGAGCGCCACCGCCAGGACCTGTCAGCTTGGCCACTTCCTTGAAAGCGTACTGCTTGTTCTTCTTGGGATCGGTGCCGATCAAAGAGATCGTTTCGTCACCCAAGTGGCCCGTAGCCCAGACAGGACCAAATTTCGGGTGCGTGAAGTTCGCGCCGCGGCCGGGATGGGGAATCTTGCCCACATCGACGATGGCCGCCAGCTTGTCTTCTTTCAGGTCAAAAACCGAAATCTTGTTGCTGTTATTGGCCGCCACCATGAAGTAACGCTTGGTGGAATCCAAACCGCCGTCGTGCAGGAAAGGTGCCGAACCGATTTCGGTCATCTTCAGTGCCTTCAGGTCAGAGTAATCCACCATCAGGGTCTTGCCGGTCTCCTTGACGTTCACGACAAACTCAGGCTTGAAGTGGCTACCCACAATCGAGGCCACACGGGGCTCAGGGTGGTATTCCTGCGTGCCCACCACGTTGCCGCGGGTCGAGACGATCTTGAGGGGCTCCAGCGTGTCGCCATCCATGATGACGAATTGGGGCGGCCAGTAGGTTCCGGCAATCGCGTACTTGTCTTCAAAGCCCTTGAACTTGCTGCTCTCGACCGAACGCGCTTCAAGGCCCGTGCGGATTTCAGCCACGGTGTCGGGCTTTTCCATCCACATGTCAATCATGTTCACCTTGGCGTCGCGGCCAATCACGAACAAGTAGCGGCCCGAGGCCGACATGCGCGAGATGTGCACGGCATAGCCAGTCTTCAGAACGCTGATGATTTCCTTGGTGTCGCCGTCAATCAGCGCAATCTCACCCGCATCGCGCAGCGTGGTCGAGAAGATGTTGCTGATGTTGTAGTTGTTCATCTTCTTCTTCGGACGCTGGTCCGGAGGAATCACAACCTTCCACGTCTTCTTCATGTCTGCCATACCGAATTCCGGCGGGACAGGGGGATCTTGCTGCACGTAGCGTGCCATCAGATCCACATCGGCTTCGGTCATTTCACCGGAGGTTTGCCAGTTAGGCATACCAGCGGGTGAGCCGTAGGCAATGAAAACCTTGAGGTAATCCGTGCCCTTTTCCAGCGTGATATCGGGTGTCAAGGGTTTGCCGGTAGCACCTTTGCGCAGCACGCCGTGGCAACCAGCGCAGCGCTCGAAATAGATTTGACGGGCCCGATCAAACTCGGCCTGCGTCATCTTCGGCGCCTTGGGGTTCGAACTCTGGTACATGGGCACGTCGCCCAATGGCGACGAACCTGCCTGGTAATTCACCTCAGGGGCAGACATGCCCGGCTTATTCGTGCCTTGGGCCGTGGCAGCCAGTGCCAGCGTAGAAAGTGCCAGGGCCGTGAGTTGCGCCAGCTTGCGGGTTGTCATGGAAAGACTCCTTATATGCCGCTGCCCAGAAGGAGAGACCCTTCAAGGGACTGCCCGCTGAGGGCTGCGACGACTAATCCAGCGGGGCTTTCCTATATTATTCCTACTGATGATAAGGTCATTCATTGATCCAGAGCAAATTCACACGTGATCTGCAACTTTATGCAATCACGACCCCCAATAATTCAACAACGGCGCCACTCGGACGTGCCGACCACTCCCAAAACTCCATGTTCGCATTGAATTTTCACCGCCGACAAAAGGCTGCGCCCCTGCGCAGCTTGGTCGCACTGCTTTGGCTTGCCGGCCTGGCCCTGAGCACGGCCCAAGCACAGAGCAGCGCGCAAACCCATAGCGCACCAGCCACCTTGGGCGAAGTGGTGGTCAGTGGATCACGCAACGAAAAAGCAGCGGACGATCTGCCGCTATCGTTCGATGTGATCGACGCACGTGCGATGGGTGACCAGCAAAACCGTACCCTGCGGGAAGCCCTGCAGGATTTACCCAATGTATCGGTCAAGCGATCCCCCTCCCGGTTTTCGGTGGGCGGCACCACCGCCAGCGCTGGGCGCGATGGCAACGTGGGCATTAACATCCGCGGCTTGGGGGGCAACCGGGTTTTACTGATGGTCGATGGTGTGCGCATGCCGCGCAGTTATGCCTTCCGCACCACCACATTCGACCGCGAATACCTGTCGCTGGAACTGCTCAAGCGGATTGAAGTGGTGCGTGGCCCGGCGTCCGCCCTGTATGGCTCCGACGGCATGGCCGGACTGGTCAACTTCATCACGATGGAGCCAACCGATTTCCTGGCGTCCAAAGATGATGGCGCGCCACGCACCCTGGGGGGCCGCGTGTCTGCAGGCTGGAGCAGCGATGACAACGGTCACACGCTGGCTGGTACGGTGGCCGGTCAAGCCAGCGATACCCTGCAGTGGATGCTGACCACCACCACGCACGGCGCCCACGCCATGGACAACATGGGCAGCAATGGCGAGCCCAACAGCAACCGCACCCAGCCCAATCCACAGCGCGACCGCGACAACGCATTACTCGGAAAGATCGTGCTGCGGCCACATGCCGGGCAACGACACATCTTCACGCTGGAACATGTGGAAAAGAAAACGGATGTCAACCTGCTTTCAAGCCGCGCCCCCTTGCCGCTGCGGGGCACACCCGCCCAGATCGCAGGAGCCATCGTGGACGAATACTCTACGCGCTCGCTGGAGCGCGACCGCCTGACCTGGAATGCCCACTTCGACCTGGGCGCGCCTTGGGCCGACACCGCCCAGACGTTGATTGCCGTGCAGCATGCCGCATCGCGCCAACTGGGTACCAGCGTGCGCAATACCCTGCCCTTGCGCGTACGTGACAATTCTTACAGCGAAAAGACTTGGCAAGCCGGCCTACAGGCCGACAAAACACTGCGCAGTGGCGACTGGGCCCACAAAATCACCTACGGACTGGACCACGTGCGCAGCGACATCAGCAATGTGTACACAGGCCTGGAGCCACTGCCGCCCGAGGTGTTTCCTCTCAAGCGCTTCCCCGATACCCGTGAGACCACGAGCGCGCTGTATCTGCAGGACGAATCGGTGTATGGAAATTGGAGCTTGACCCCCGGTTTGCGCTTCGACCACTTCGATCTCAATGTCACCAGCCAAGCCGGTTTCTCCCCACCTGCGAAACAGCCCGGCCAGTCACTCTCGGGATCTGCCCTGTCACCGAAAATCGGTGCGCTGTACCGTGCCACACCTATCTGGAGCGTTTTCGGCCAGTACTCGGCCGGCTTCCGTGCCCCTGACGCGGGTCAGGTCAACGGCTACTATGAAAACATGGCGGAACAGGTCGTCATCATCCCCAACCCCAACCTCAAGCCTGAGAAAAGCCGGGGATTTGAAGTTGGCGTACGTGGCCGAATGGAGCGCCTGAGCCTGGATGTGGCAGCGTTCACCAGCAACTATTCGAACCTCATCATGGACACTGTGCTCATACGGGGCACAGGCACGGCTGCAGATCCTCGCATTTTCCAGACCATCAACACTGAGCGTGCGCGCATCAGCGGCTTCGAAGTCAAGGGCCAATACGATTGGGGACGTTATGCCGGCGGACGCTGGGCAACCCCGTTCTCCTACGGGAAAACGCGCGGCGTAAACCGCGCTACCGGAAAACCGATCAACTCGATTGACCCGGCGCAGCTGGCCCTGGGCGTCAAGTACGACACCGCTGCCTGGGGCATGCGTCTCGACATGCGCCACCATGCAGCCAAAACAAGCAAGGACATCGACAGCGCATCTTCTGTCAAGCTACCCAACACGCAGTTTACCATTCCATCGGCAACAACGCTCGACCTGTCCGCGCAATGGCGCTTTCAGAAGAACATGCGCTTAAATCTGGCAGTGCACAACCTCACCAACCAGAAATACTGGATGTGGCCCGACGTCTATGGCCTGACGGCAGCATCTACTACCAACGATGCCTATACCCAGCCTGGGCGCAGCTTTCACGTCGCTTTGGTCATGGATTTCTGAAGGCGCACGGCGCGTTCCGCGCGCCGGCAATAAAAATGCCGCTGCGCTCTCGATAGAGCCAGCGGCTTTTTATTGGGGAATATTTTTGGAGGCGCGGTCCGGAGTCGAACCGGACTAACCGGATTTGCAATCCGGGGCATAACCGCTTTGCTACCGCGCCAGAGAACCGTGTAATTTATAAAAAAGGGAAGCAATTGCTTCCCTTTTTTGAAAATTGGAGCGGGAAAAGAGTCTCGAACTCTCGACCTCAACCTTGGCAAGGTTGCGCTCTACCAACTGAGCTATTCCCGCATTTACTACAGCCTCACATTGTATAACGTTTGTCTGCAGTGAAGGTATTGTAGCGCAATTTTTTAAGGGCGCCAGAAAAAATCATCAATGTTTTACAGATTCCACCGACACGGCCACTGACGGTGCCGCCGCGACCGCCACCACAGCAGCAGCGGCAGCCACCTCGGCATCGGTCAGAGGCACGGGCTGGCGCTCCAGCGCCACGTCCAGCACTTTGTCGATCCACTTCACCGGCACGATCTCCAGGCCGCTCTTGACGTTGTCCGGAATCTCCTGCAAATCTTTGACATTTTCTTCGGGGATCAACACTGTCTTGATGCCTCCACGCAGGGCGGCCAACAGCTTCTCCTTCAAGCCCCCGATGGCCGTGATTTCACCGCGCAGCGTGATTTCACCAGTCATTGCCACATCACCACGCACGGGAATGCCAGTCAGCGCCGACACAAAAGCCGTAGCCATCGCTGCGCCAGCACTCGGGCCATCCTTGGGAGTCGCGCCATCGGGCACATGGATGTGCACGTCCTTCTTTTCGAAGGCTTCGTCCTTGATGCCCAGCATGCGCGCACGGCTGCGTACCACGGTGCGCGCTGCCTCAACCGACTCCTTCATCACATCACCCAGTGAACCCGTGCGGGTAATGACACCCTTGCCTGGCATGGTCACTGCCTCGATGGTCAGCAAATCACCACCCACCTCGGTCCAGGCCAGACCGACGACCTGACCCACCTGGTTCTTTTGCTCTGCCCGCCCAAAGGTGTACTTACGCACGCCCAGAAAATCTGGAAGGTTGTCAGCCGTAACTACCACCTGTGGCTCCAGCTTCTTGAGCAACAGTGCCTTGACCACCTTGCGGCAGATTTTGGACAGCTCACGCTCGAGCGAACGCACACCAGCCTCGCGGGTGTAGTAGCGCACCATGTCGCGCACTGCAGCTTCGGTGATCTGCAGCTCCTCGTCCTTCACGCCATTGTTTTTGAACTGCTTGGGCAGCAGGTACTTCATGGCGATATTGGTTTTCTCTTCCTCCGTGTAGCCCGACAGGCGGATGACCTCCATACGGTCGAGCAGCGCCGACGGAATGTTCATCGAGTTCGAGGTGGCGACGAACATGACGTCGCTCAGATCGAAATCCACCTCCACGTAGTGGTCGCCAAAGGTATGGTTCTGCTCGGGGTCCAGTACCTCCAGCAGGGCGCTCGACGGATCGCCCCGGAAGTCTGTGCCCAACTTGTCGATCTCATCGAGCAAAAACAAGGGATTGCGCGTTTCGATCTTGCCCAGGCTTTGCAGCACCTTGCCCGGCATGGCACCGATATAGGTGCGGCGGTGGCCACGAATTTCAGCCTCGTCGCGCATACCGCCCAGCGCCATGCGGACATACTTGCGCCCTGTGGCCTTGGCAATGGACTGGCCCAGCGAGGTTTTACCCACACCCGGTGGCCCCACCAAACACAGGATGGGCGCCTTGACCTTGTCCACGCGCTGCTGCACGGCAAGGTATTCCATGATGCGGTCCTTGACCTTTTCCAGTCCGTAGTGGTCCTCGTTGAGCACCGTTTCGGCATGGCCCAGGTCGTGTTTGATCTTGGTTTTCTTGCTCCAAGGCAGCGACACCAACACATCGATGTAATTGCGCACCACGGTGGCCTCCGCCGACATGGGCGACATCAACTTGAGCTTCTTGAGCTCGCCCTCGGCCTTCTTGCGCGCTTCGGCCGGCATCTTGGCCTGCTTGATTTTTTTCTCGACCTCTTCCAGGTCAGCGCCCTCTTCACCTTCACCCAGCTCCTTCTGAATGGCTTTGACCTGTTCGTTCAGATAGAAGTCGCGCTGATTTTTCTCCATCTGGCGCTTGACGCGGCCACGGATTTTCTTATCGACGTTGAGGATGTCCACTTCACGGTCGAGCTGCTCGAACAGGTTTTCAAGCCGATCCTTGACATCCGAGAGATCGAGCACGGCCTGCTTGTTTTCCAGCTTGAGCGGCAGGTGCGCGGCAATGGTGTCGGCCAGGCGGCCCGGGTCATCAATGCTGGAGATCGAGGTCAGGATTTCGGGCGGGATCTTCTTGTTGAGCTTGACATACTGGTCAAACTGCTGCATTACGGCGCGGCGCAGTGCCTCAACTTCGCTAGGGCGGTGCTCGCTTTCTGCCAGTTCAACCGGCGTCACCGTCGCAGAAAAATGGGAATCGGCATCCTCGATCGCACCCACCGAGGCACGCTGCTGACCCTCGACCAGCACCTTCACGGTGCCATCAGGGAGCTTGAGCATCTGCAGGATGGTCGAGATGCAGCCCACATCAAACATATCGGTGACCGAGGGCTCATCCTTGGCTGCTGCCTTTTGAGCCACCAGCATGATGCGGCGGTCGGTCTCCATGGCCAACTCCAGCGCCTTGATGCTCTTGGGGCGCCCCACGAACAAGGGAATGACCATGTGAGGGAAAACAACGACATCGCGCAGCGGCAACAGCGGCAGCTCGAGGGGTGTAGCAGAAAGGGGGACGTGTCCGGACATGGAGATCCTCATGAAACTACAGGGAATATGGTCCGCAGACAGAAACTTTCAACCCCTGGTGCGCAAAATGCCGACACAGGGGCTCGTGACGGGCATGGGCGCCACAACGCCCACGCCGTGTAGTCAAGCCTTTTTCGCTGCTTCGCGGTACACCAGCAGTGGTGGCTTGTTTTCATCGATGGTGGACTCATCCACCACCACCTTGTCCACATTGCTTGTATTGGGCAAGTCAAACATGGTGCCCAGGAGCGCCTGCTCCAAAATAGAACGCAAACCACGTGCGCCCGTCTTGCGTGCCAGGGCCTTGCGGGCAATGGCCTTGAGGGCTGCAGGCCGGATTTCCAGCTCGGCACCCTCCATGGCCAGCAACTTGCTGTACTGCTTAACCAGGGCATTCTTAGGCTCGATCAGGATCTGCACCAGTGCATCTTCATGTAGCTCGGCCAGGGCCGTGACTACAGGCATACGCCCGACCAGCTCCGGAATCAAGCCGAACTTGATGAGATCTTCGGGCTCGATTTCCTGGAACACGTCCGACAATGAGCGTTGCTTCTTGCTCTTGACGGCCGCGCCAAAACCGATGCCTGAGGCCTCGGTGCGGTTCTCAATGACCTTCTCAAGGCCCGCGAACGCGCCGCCGCAAATGAACAGGATGTTGGTCGTGTCGATTTGCAGAAAATCCTGGTTGGGGTGCTTGCGCCCGCCTTGGGGCGGCACGCTGGCCATGGTGCCCTCGATGAGCTTGAGCAAGGCTTGTTGCACGCCCTCACCCGACACATCCCGCGTAATGCTGGGGTTGTCGGATTTGCGCGAGATCTTGTCGATCTCGTCGATATAAACAATGCCGCGCTGGGCGCGCTCGACCTCGTAGTTACAGCTTTGCAGCAGCTTTTGGACGATGTTCTCCACGTCCTCGCCGACATAGCCTGCCTCCGTCAGCGTCGTGGCGTCGGCCATGACAAAAGGCACGTCCAGCATGCGTGCCAAAGTCTGCGCCAGCAGCGTCTTGCCCGAACCCGTGGGACCAATGAGCAGGATATTGCTCTTGGACAGCTCCACCTCGTCCTTGCCTGCCTTGTCTTTGTAGCGCAGGCGCTTGTAGTGGTTGTAAACAGCCACTGCCAGAGTGCGCTTGGCAATTTCTTGGCCAATGACGTAGTTGTCCAGGTTTGCCTTGATTTCGGTGGGCGTCGGCAAATCGGTACGCGCCTCGCGATTCGTGTCGCCCGGGGGCAATTCGTCCCGGATCACCTCATTGCACAGGTCGATACATTCGTCGCAGATAAAGACCGACGGACCGGCGATCAGCTTCTTCACTTCGTGCTGGCTTTTGCCGCAGAACGAACAGTAAAGCGTTTTTTCGCTGGAGGAGCCTTTTTTCTCGGCCATGGGGGCTTTACCTTGTATTACAGATAGTGGTCAGAATGATACCCAATGAAAAACAGAGTTGCCCGGAACGAAAAAAGTCCGGGCACGCCCTGCGCGCCACGGTCAGGGACGCTTGGAGATCACCTGGTCGATGATGCCGTAGTCCTTGGCTTCATCGGCGGTCATGAAATAGTCGCGCTCGGTGTCACGCTGAACCTTCTCCAGCGTCTGGCCCGTGCGCTCGGCAAGAATGCGGTTCATTTGGTCCTTGGTGCGCAAGATGTCGCGCGCATGGATCTCGATGTCCGTGGCCTGGCCGCGTGCGCCGCCCAGCACCTGGTGGATCATGACCTTGGAGTTAGGCAACGAAAAACGCTTGCCCTTAGCCCCTGCAGCGAGCAGGAACGCGCCCATGCTGGCGGCAAAGCCACAGCACAGCGTGGACACATCGGGCTTGATAAAGTTCATGGTGTCGTAGATCGCCATGCCGGCTGTAACGCTGCCCCCGGGCGAGTTGATGTAGAACGAAATGTCCTTGTCCGGATTCTCACTCTCCAGGAACAACAACTGTGCCACCACCAGGTTGGCCGTCTGGTCATTGACCTCGCCCACGAGGAAGATCACGCGCTCTTTGAGAAGCCGCGAATAGATGTCGTAAGACCGCTCACCGCGGCCCGACTGCTCGATGACCATCGGGACCATTCCCAAGGCCTGTGTTTCCAGTGCACTCATATTTACTCCTGTCAGGCGGGTACTGTACCCAGAAATGAATTGGGGCTTGTGAACGTTGTCACAAGCCCCTGAAGGCGCAATACCCGGACACGGCCACCAAAAATGGGCCGCGTTCAAGCAGTTATCAGCCCTGTCCAGCCATCAGTTCGTCAAAGGACATGGCCTTCTCGGTCACCTTGGCCTGTGCCAGGACGAAATCGGCGACATTGTTCTCGATGACCACAGCCTCGACTTCGCCCAAGCGCTGGCGGTCGCCAAAATACCAGCGCACCACGTCTTCGGGCTTCTCGTAGCTGGCGGCCAGTTCGTCGATATGGGCCTTGAGCTGCTCAGGCTTGGCATGCAGGTTGTTGGTCTTGACCAGTTCTGCCACCACCAGGCCCAGGCGCACGCGGCGCTCGGCCTGGGCTCGGAAGATGTCGTCAGGGATTTCTGCCTTGTCGGCATCCTTAACACCACGCTGCTTGAGGTCAGCGCGTGCGCCTTCCTTCAGGCGATCGATTTCACCCTGCACACTGGCATTGGGCAGATCGAGTTCGGCCTTGGACAGCAGGGCTTCCATCACGGCTTGCTTGTTGCGTGCCAGCAAGCGGAACTTGACTTCACGCTCGAGGTTAGTCTTGATATCAGCGCGCAGGCCCGCCACGGTGCCGTCGGCAATACCGAGCGACTTGGCCAGGGCATCGTTCACTTCAGGCAGGTGGGCGGCTTCAATCTTTTTAACGGTGACCAGGAAGTCAGCGGTCTTGCCTGCCACATCCTTGCCGTGGTATTCCTCGGGGAAAGCCAACGGGAAAGTCTTACTCTCGCCCGGTTTCATGCCGCGCACGGCATCTTCAAATTCCTTGAGCATCTGGCCTTCGCCCACCAAAAACTGGAAGTCCTCGGCCTTGCCGCCCTGAAAGGTCTCGCCGTCGAGCTTGCCTTCAAAGTCCACGGTGACGCGGTCGCCGTCCTGCGCTGCGGCGTCCATGGCGCGCTGTGCGAAGCTGCGGCGCTGCTTGCGCAGTATGTCAACAGTCTTGTCGATGGCGCCATCGTCCACAGCGGCCGACAGTTTTTCGATTTCGGCGCTGGTCAGGTCTCCAATTTTGACTTCAGGAAACACCTCGAATACCGCGTCAAAGGCGACCTCGCCCTCGGGCGCACCGTCTTTTTCAGTAATGCGCGGCTGACCGGCCACGCGCAGACTGGCTTCGTTGGCCGCCTGTGCAAAAGCCTCGCCGACCTTGTCGTTGAGCACTTCGTACTGCACCGAGTAGCCATAGCGCTGCGAAACCACATTCATGGGCACCTTGCCGGGACGGAAGCCGTCCATCTTGACGGTGCGGGCCAGGCGCTTGAGGCGCGTTTCCACCTCGCTCTGGATGGCGGACAGGGGCAGGCTCAGCGTGATCTTGCGTTCGAGCTTTTCAAGGGTTTCAACGGTAACAGCCATGGCTACTCCTAAATTTTTGGTTAAACGTGACCACTGCCGTGCAGTGACACCGTGTCCGGACTAGTTTCAAAAGGGGTGGTGCGCGGGGGGGGACTCGAACCCCCACAGTGTTGCCACCGTCAGGACCTAAACCTGGTGCGTCTACCAATTTCGCCACCCGCGCGGTCATCAAACAAGCAGGCGGCAAGAAAAACTGCCGCCTGCATGAAACTGGTTAACTTTTAATTTTAACCTGATACTGGCCCATCTCCGATGACAGGTTCCGGTCGGCGCACGCGGAACCAGGCCGCATACATGGCGGGCAGGGCCAGCAGCGTCAACACCGTGGCCACAATGAGCCCGCCCATGATAGCCACAGCCATAGGGCCCCAAAACACGCTGCGGGACAGCGGAATCATGGCCAGAACGGCCGCCGCAGCGGTCAGTACGATGGGGCGCAAGCGGCGCACGGCCGCCTCGACAATGGCGTCCCATGCCGGCACGCCGCGTGCGCGGTCTTTTTCTATCTGGTCGATCAGAATGACCGAATTGCGCTGGATCATGCCCATGAGCGCAATCACACCCAGCAGCGCCACAAAGCCGAACGGACGCCCCAGCAAAATCAGCGCCCCGGCCACCCCGGCGATGCCCAGCGGGCCGGTCAGGAAGACCAATACAGCCCGGCTGAAGCTGTGCAGTTGCAGCATCAGCAGGGTGAACGTGATGAACAGCATGATAGGCACACCTGCCGCGATGGACGACGAGCCCTTGGAGCTTTCCGCCACGGCGCCGGCCACCACGATGCGATAGGCCCCCTGCCCGCTTTGCTGCCATGCGGCCTCGATCTTTCGCAAACCAGGCAGCAGCATCTGCGTCACCGTAGCGCCCTGCATACCCTCGACCACATCGCCCTGTACCGTGATGGCGTATTCACGGCCCTCGCGCCACATCACGCCCGGCTCCCAGGCAAACACCGGCCTGGCAATCTGCGTCAGCGGTATCGACTTGCCCGACGCCGTGGGCAGATAAGCGTTGCCGATATCGGTGATGGCGCGGCGCTCGTCCTCGGGCTGGCGCAGCACGATGTCGATGAGCTTGTCGTCTTCGCGGAACTGGCCTACCGTCATACCCGACTGCATGACCCGGGAGGCCTGGGCGATGGACTGGCTGCTCACGCCCAGGGCACGCGCCTTGTCCTGATCGACCTCCAGGCGCAACACCTTCACCGATTCGTTCCAGTTGTCGTTCACGCCGCGCATCTTGGCATGTTCGCGCATCACGGCTTTCACTTCGTCGGCATGCGCGCGCAGCACCGTCGGGTCCGGCCCCACCACGCGGAACTGCACCGGGTAGGGCACTGGCGGCCCATTGGGCAGCAGCTTGACGCGGCCGCGCACCTCGGGAAACTCCTGCGCCAGAACGGTCGGCAGCGTCCGCAGCAAGGCACCGCGTTTTTGGAGATCTTGCGCCAGCACAATGAATTGCGACACATTGCTTTGCGGAAACACCTGGTCCAGCGGCAAATAGAAACGTGGCACGCCCGAACCCACCCAGCCACTGACCGATGCCACGCCGGGTTGCTCCATCAGGCGCTTCTCCACGCGGCGGGTGACCTCCTCGTTTCCTGCAAAAGAGGTGCCCTCGGGAAACCACAGGTCGACCAGCACCTCAGGCCGGTTCGAATCGGGGAAGAACTGCTGCTGCACCACACCCATACCGGCAATGCCCAGCGCAAAAGTGAGCAGCGTGGCGCCAATGGTGGCCCAGCGGTGCTCCACGCACCAGTGCACCAAACGGCGGAAGGCTTTGTAAAACGGGCTGTCGAACACCTCGCGCGGATCATCAGTGATGCCCGCTGCGGCCACATGCGCAGGCAGATCACTGGCCCCCACACTCGCCACTGCCTGTGCTTCGCTGCCCCCCAAGGGGGCGCCAGCCGCCTTGGGGCGGCCCGGCGGCGGCTGGAGCAGCAATGTGCCCAGGTACGGCACGAAATACACCGAGGCCAGCCAGCTCAGCACCAGCGCGATCACCGTCACGGCGAAGATGGCGAAGGCGTATTCGCCCACAGACGACCTGGCAATGCCAATGGGCAGAAAACCTGCCGCCGTGATGAGTGTGCCCGTGAGCATGGGCATGGCCGTCAGCTCATAAGCGAAGGTGGCGGCGCGCATCTTGTCGTAGCCCTCCTCGAGCTTGAGCACCATCATCTCCACGGCAATGATGGCATCGTCCACCAACAGGCCCAGGGCGATGATGAGCGAGCCCAGCGACACTTTGTGCAACCCAATCCCCCAGTACCACATGGCCAGAAAGGTCACGCCCAGCACCAACGGAATGGTGATGCCTACCACCAGCCCCGGGCGCGGGTCGATATACCAGCGCCGCCACCAGGGCTGCTGGCCTGCCCGCTTGTGCAGGCCCAGGCTGACAAAACTCACAGCCAGCACGATGGCCACGGCCTCGATGAGCACCTTGACGAATTCATTGACGGAACGGGCCACGGCCTGAGGTTGGTCCTGCACATTGGCCAGGCGCACTCCGGCGGGCAGTGTTTTTTCGATGTCCGCCGTCGCACTGCGCAGGGCTTTGCCCAGACGGATGATGTCGCCGCCCTTGGCCATGGAGACCCCCAGGGCGACCACCTCGCGCCCCTCATGCCGTACCTTGACGGCGGTGGGCTCGACATACCCGCGCTGGATCGTGGCGATATCCCCCAGGCGCAACTGCGCACCCGAAGCGCCGCGAATCGGCATGGCGCTCAAGTCCTCCATGGCCCGAAACTGCCCGGCCACACGCACCTGCAACTGGTCCTGCGGCGTCTGCACAATGCCCGCACTTTCCACCGCGTTCTGCTGGCCCAGTTGTGCCAGCACCTGGTTCATGTCCAGCCCGAGCTGGGAGAGGCGGCTTTGCGAGATCTCGATATAGAGCTTTTCATCCTGCACGCCAAACAGCTCGACCTTGGCAACATCGGGCACACGCAGCAGCTTCTGGCGCACGTCGTCGGCAAACTGTTTGGCCTCGGCATAGCTGAACCCGTCGGCCTCCAGCGCATAAATCACGCCGAATACATCGCCAAAGTCGTCGTTGAAGAACGGGCCCTGCACGCCTTGTGGCAAGGTGTAGCGCATGTCGCCCACCTTCTTGCGCACGCTGTACCAAACGTTGGCGACCTCGTTCGAGCGCGAGCTGTCCTTGATTTCCAGAATGATCTGCGACTCGCCCGGCTTGGAATAGCTGCGGATCTTGTCGGCCAGCGGCACCTCCTGCAAGGTGCGCTCGATCTTGTCGGTCACCTGTTCAGCCACCTGCTGCGCCGTGGCGCCAGGCCAGTAAGTGCGCACCACCATGGCGCGGAAGGTGAAGGGCGGGTCCTCGTCCTGGCCAAGCTGGAAATAAGCGGCAATGCCCATCACCATCAGCACCACCATGAGGTAGCGCGTTAGCGGGGCATGGTTGATGGCCCAGGCCGAGAGGTTGAAGCCGTTGTTCTGTGGCGTTTGCTTCATGGTGCGCTCACCGGGCCACGGAAGCAGAAGCCGCCGCAGCCGGCACAGGCACTGTTATTTTTATAGCTTCTTGCGCTTTACCAGAGAGCGCTTGAGCCGATTTTTGCTCATAAACTCCGACCTTCTGCCCTGGTGTCAGCACATGCACACCGGTGCTCACCACCTGCATGCCAGGCACCAGTCCGTCCGTAATCACAGCCTCATTGCCATCGGCCGTAACCACTTGCACCGCTTGCGAGCGCACGGTGCCTGTATCCGGCTCATACACCCACACAGCGGTTGCAGCGCCTTCCTGGCGCAGTGCCGTGGTGGGCAGCTTGATGGCGGACCGGCCTACCGCGCCGAGGGCTTCCGGCGTGACATGCACCGTAGCCCCCAGGGGCGGCACCTGGCCCGCCTCGATACCGGCCTTGACAACAAAGGTGCGCGTCACCGGGTCGGCACTGGCCGCCACCTCGCGCACGCGGGCCTGCAGGGTCTCACCCCCAGACCACGAACGCACAGTGACTGCCTGGCCCACCCGCAGACGGGTGACCTTGTCTTCGGGCACGGCAAACACCACATCGCGTGCACCGTCCTGGGCAATGCGCAGCACCGGCGTGCCCGCACTCACCACCTGGCCCACCTCGGCATCCACGGCAGTGACGACACCGTCCACATCGGACACCAGCCGGGTGTAGGTGGCTTGGTTGCCCTGCGCCGAAGCCTGTGCCCGGGCCTGCGCCAACGTGGCCCTGGCGGCCTTGAGCGACGCTTCGCGCCGGTCCAGCTCGGCACCGCTGATGAAGTTCTGCGCTTTCAGGGCCGCAAACCGCTGGAAATCCGCTGCCGCCAGATCATGCTGCGTCTGCGCGACGGACACCTGGGCCTGCGCTGCCGACGCGGCCAACTGGTAGTCCTGCGGGTCCAGTTGGGCCAGCGCCTGCCCGGCACGCACGCGCTGCCCCAATTCGGCCTGGCGCTGCACGATCTTGCCTGCCACGCGAAAGCCCAGGCGCGACTCGGTGCGCGCGCGCACCTCGCCCGAATAATCCTGGTACGCCTGCAAGGCCTCCACGCCAACGGTCACCAGTTTGACGGCCCGCACAGGCTCTGGCGGAGGCTCCGCAGGCGTACAGGCGACCAAAAACAAGGCGACTGCACCCACGCCACTGGCGTACCGCAGAAGTCGAAACGGGCCGAAAAAAAGCCCCTGCTGGGGCAACGGTGCTTGCGGTGTGCGCATGGAATGGGTCCGGAATATTACTGACTGACTGGTTAGTAATCTATGTGATCGTCCTTTTCTTGTCAAGCGACAATCAGCACCGTGAACACCCCCGCCCCCCAGCCCCCAGCCCCGCCCCAGGCCATTACTCACTACGAGAACTTTCCCGTGGCCTCGTGGCTGTGCCCGCCGCATCTGCGCACGCCCATTGCCGCCATTTACGCCTTTGCCCGCACCGCCGACGACCTGGCCGACGAAGGCAACGCCAACCCGGCCGAACGCCTGCACGACTTGGCCGCCTACCGGGCCGACCTGCATGCCACCGCCACGGACAACGCCGTATCGTCCCGCTGGCCCGAGGTGTTTGCACCCCTTGCAGGCGTTCTGCGCAGCCACCACTTGCCCGTGCCCCTGCTGGACGATCTGCTCAGCGCCTTTGTGCAAGACGTGGAAAAAACCCGCGACAGCGCGGGTTATGCCAGCCGTGCCGAGCTGCTGGACTACTGCCGCCGCTCTGCCAACCCGGTGGGCCGTCTGCTGCTGCACCTGTACGGCGTGCACAGCGCGCAGGCCCTGCAGGAGAGCGATGCCATCTGCACCGCGCTGCAGCTCATCAATTTCTGGCAAGACCTGAGCGTGGACATTCCCCGGGGGCGCTTCTATTTGCCCGACGACGACTGCGCCGCCCACGGCGTGGACCGCTCGCAGTTGCAGGCACTGCAGCCGACGCCTCGTACCACCGCGCTCATCACCGAACATGCCCGCTGGGCACGCGCCACGATGCTGGAGGGCGCGCCGCTGGTGCACCGCCTACCGGGGCGCATCGGCTGGGAATTGCGGCTGGTGGTGCAAGGGGGCTTGCGCATCCTCGACAAGGTGGATGCGCTGCACGGCCACAGCCTGTGCCAGCGGCCGCGCATCCGGGGGTGGGATGCGCCGGTGATGCTGGGGCGGGCGCTGGGGATGTGAGAAGCTGGCCGGTTTTTGGTGTTTTTGGCATCTGTCGCTTGTTGGTCATACGTCAGCAGCTATATTTTTTGCAGCTATCAGCGTGCCTTTGCAAGGGGCGGGAGCCGGGGTGTGCGCCCGGCGGCGCAGTAACTTTCTTTCGCTTCGCCGAAAGAAAGTCACCAAAGAAAGGGCGACCCTACAGTCTGCGTCCCTTCGCTTCGCTGCGGGCAACCTGCGGTGCGCGGTCACGGGGTGCGCCGTGGAACTCGCTTTGCGCCTTCGGCGCGCCGCTCGAACAACCACGGCGAGTCAGATCACGAAGCGGGTGTGTCCTGCGGCACACCCGCCACCCCGCGCCCTGCGCTCCTCGGCGCATACAGAAGGGGCAGGGAAAGTCCAAACAGCCGCACGGGCCATCGCTTTGCTCGGCCTGGCCTGCGCAGCGCGAGGCGCTTGCGCCCGCGAATGCAGGGGCGAGCGCAGCGATGGCCCGTGTGGATTGCGGTCTTCAAACCCCCTTCTGGCTGCGCCTGCGGCGGGGCGTTTGCGGGGTGAGCATGCGCGCCCCCGCGCGCATGCTTCGTGAACTGACTCGCCGCGTTTGTTCGAACGGAGCGCGCCAGCGCGCAGTGAGTTACGCGGCGCACCCCGCAAGCGCCCCGACGCAGGTTTGCCCCTTCGCTGCGCGAAGGGGTCGCAGACTGTGGGGCGCGTTTCTTTGCCTCCTTGCTTATCGCGCGACAAGAAAGGAGGTCGCCCGCCGGGGCGAGACCCGGCCTCCGCCCTCAACCGCCCCACCCGGCGCCTCTAAAAGAAAGATTCATGCCCCGCAATCCCAGCTGAAGTAAGTCCCAAATATTTGAGGCAGAACAGCCTCTAACGCTTACCAATAAAGCGCAAAAAGCTATTTATTTCATAGCAACCACACCACCTCCCCCGCACAAGGCGCCCCACACGCTCAGGGATAGCGATCTTGCAGCCCCACTCGCACACACCTACCGTCAGCACCACCGATCCACGGCACCCACGGGGTGCCTTTTTGTTGACCCCTTTTGCGCCCGGCCCCCGCACACCCCACACACCATGACCGTCAGCGTTTTCGACCTCTTCAAAATCGGCATCGGCCCGTCCAGCTCCCACACCGTGGGCCCCATGATCGCGGCGCGCCATTTCGCCTGCCAGCTGCAACAGATGCCGGGGCTGGCCGCCGTGCATGGCGTGCGCGTGGAGCTGTTCGGCTCGCTGGCCGCCACAGGCATCGGCCACGGCACCGACCGCGCCATCCTGCTGGGGCTGGCCGGACACGAGCCCGACCAGATCGACCCCGAGCACATCGCCCCGGCCATCGACGCCATCCGCAGCCAGCAACGGCTGGCACTGCTGGGCGAACACCCTGTGCGCTTTGTGGAAAAGGAACACCTGCTGTACCGCCGCAAAAGCCTGCCACGTCACCCCAATGGCATGCGCTTTGCAGCCCTCGACGCGCAAGGAGCCGAAACCACCGTGGCCGAGTACTTCTCGATCGGCGGTGGCTTTGTGGTGGATGCGGCGGGTGAGCGCGTACTCAATGGCAGCGCGCCTGGCAACGCCACATCCACGGCACCCTACCCCTTTACCAGCGGCGCACAGCTGCTGGCACAGTGCCAAACCAGCGGCCTGGGCATCGCGCAGATCATGCGTGCCAACGAAGCGCAGTGGCGTAGCCCCGACGAAGTGCAGACGCAGTTGCGGGCCATCTGGCACACCATGGCCGGGGCCGTGCGGCGCGGCTGCGCTACAGGCGGTACCCTGCCTGGGCCAATGCGCATCCGGCGCCGGGCTGCAGAGCTGCAGCGCAGCCTGAGCAGCAACCCCGAGGCTGCGCTGCGCGACCCGCTCTCCATGCTGGACTGGGTCAACCTCTACGCCATGGCCGTGAACGAGGAAAACGCTGCCGGGGGCCGCGTGGTGACGGCGCCCACCAATGGGGCGGCCGGGGTGATCCCGGCGGTGCTGCACTACTACATTAACTTTGTGCCGGGCGCCAACGAGGCGGGCATTTTCGACTTCCTGCTCACGGCAGGCGCCATTGGCAGCATCTACAAACTCAACGCCTCGCTCTCAGGCGCCGAAGTGGGCTGCCAAGGGGAAGTGGGCGTGGCCTGCTCGATGGCAGCCGGGGCTCTGGCCGCCGTGCTGGGTGGCACACCCGCGCAGGCAGAGAATGCGGCCGAGATCGGTATGGAGCACAACCTGGGCATGACCTGCGACCCCGTGGGCGGGCAAGTGCAGATTCCCTGCATCGAGCGCAACGCCATGGGCGCCATCAAGGCCATCAATGCCGCGCGCCTGGCACTGCGCGGCGACGGCCAGCACGTGGTGTCGCTCGATCAGGTGATCAAGACCATGGTGCAAACTGGCGCCGACATGATGTCCAAGTACAAGGAAACCTCGCGCGGTGGCCTGGCCGTGAACGTGGTGGAATGCTGAAAGATAGACACACCCCTATATCGCTACGCGCTGCAAGAGAAGGGGGGGAGCCACCAGCGCGCAGGGCAAGCCTTTGCGCGGTGGCCCCTGGCACAGGCTTGCCCATTTCACGTGCCGAGCAGCACGCTTACCAGCGGTCTGACCGCATGCGCAGCTCCCAATTGCCGCGCCGCAGTTCATACACGCCCACGGCGGCGTAGCGCTGCTCGCCTTTATCGTCCCAGGTCATGGTGCCGGTCACCGGTGCATAGCCGTTGATGGAATGCATCGCGGCCGTCACATCCTTGGGCTTGGCCGACTTGGCCTTCTGCAGCGCTGCCGACAGCACATACATGCTGTCGTAGGTGTAGTGGCCGCCATACGCCGGGGGCTTCTTGAAAGCCTCAAGGTACTTCTCCAGGAACTGGCGACCGGTGACGAATTCCTTGGCCTCCAGCACCGGCGAGGTGGCAAAAATACCTTCGATGATGCCGGCCGCCTTGGCCATATCGGTGGTTTTGATCGTGTCACCGCCGAGCAGGCGTACCCGGGTGTAGTCGATCTTTTTAAGCGCCTCAATCAGGGCCACAGCCTGAAAGTCATTCAACGTGGAGACGATGACCTCGACATTTGCGGCCTTGATTTCCTCCGCCAGCTTGTCAAACGCCACCGTCTTGTCGTCAAACGACTGGCGCAGCACCACCTCGCGCTTCTCGGCCTTGAGCTGGACCACGGCGCCATCGGTCAAGCCCTTGCCATAAGGCGTCCCATCGTCCAGCGCGGCATAGCGCACAGCCCCAAACTGCGACGCAGCAAACGAGCCAATGGCACGTGCCTGCAGATCGTCGTTAGCCACCATGCGGAAAGTGGTGGACAAGCCCAGCTGCGTGAACTTTGGGTTCGTGGAGATCGCAATCTGCGCAATATCCTTGGCACCGTAAATGGGCGCTGTCTCGATGCTCACGCCCGAATTGAGGTGCCCAATGACAGCCACGATCCCCGCATCCACCAACTGCTGCGCCACGGCTTTGCCTGTGGCAGCGTCGGCCCGGTCGTCCATTGCAACCACCTCTAGCGTGACGCGCTTGCCGTCAATGGCGTAGTTGTTCTTATTCAACTCGCTCACGGCCAGGTTCACGCCATTGAGCAAATCCTGCCCCAGGGCGGCCAGCGGGCCACTCAACGGCTGCGCTACCCCGATCTTGATGGTGTCAGGGATATTGCTGCAGCCCGTCAGCAAGCCGCTGGCCGCCAAAGGGGCAAGCGCCAGTCCGGCAGTGAAATGGCGCCGTTTCAAAGAAGTCGTCATGCAGGAAACTCCGTCCAAAAAATGTTTGTGACTGGGTGTATACAAGGGCCTTGACCTCAGGCGTGACCGGGAAAGCCCTGCCATTAGCAAGTTTCAGGCATGAAAAGGCCGTGCAATACATCTTTCGGTACGGAACTTGCGATAACACCGCCATAAATGGCTTACGTATCGTGGCGAAGATCCTGGCCGTGACCGGCCTATTAGCATGCCCAGCCGCTGGCCAATCGCTCGCGACAGCAGGCCACATTACCCATCAAACAAGGTGACTTGGAGTGTCAAATCCGCTGATTCATCCCGCATCAGCTGCATGGAAATAGGCAATAGTCCGACGCAAACCGTTGTCAAGATCGATCTGAGGCACCCAACCGTGCAACAGCGTATGCGCCAATGTGATGTCGGGTCGGCGCTGGCGAGGATCGTCTTCCGGCAGAGGGCGATAGGTGATGCGAGCGGACGAGCCAGTCTGTACGAGAACCTTTTGCGCAAGTTCCAGGATGGTGAATTCATCCGGATTTCCAAGATTAACGGGTCCCGCCACATCATCCGGCGTCGCCATCATGCGCACCAGCGCTTCCACCAGGTCATCGACATAGCAAAAGCTACGGGTCTGTGCTCCTGCTCCATATACAGTCAAATCGGCACCGCGTAACGCCTGGACGATGAAATTTGAAACAACCCGACCATCGTCAGGACGCATTCGGGGGCCATAGGTGTTGAACAGTCGTACCACCTTCGTCCGTACGCTGTGCTGGCGTCGATAGTCGAAGAACATTGTCTCTGCACAACGCTTTCCTTCGTCGTAGCAGGCCCGCACCCCAATGGGATTGACATTCCCCCAATAAGATTCCAACTGCGGATGCACGCTGGGATCGCCATACACCTCACTGGTAGAGGCTTGAAGGATTACGGCATCGCATTTACGGGCCAGTTCCAGCAGGTTCAACGCACCGATGACGTTGGTGCGCATTGTCCGCAGAGGATCTGCCTGATAGTGCACGGGCGATGCGGGACAGGCCAAGTTATAGATCTCATCCACCTCAACATCCAAGGCCAAGGTGACGTCGTGACAAAGTAAACGAAAGCGTGGAGAAGACTGGAGATGGGTGATATTTTTTTCGGAACCCGTAGAAAAGTCATCGGCACACAATACTTCGTGGCCATCCAACAGCAGACGTTCGCACAAGTGGGAACCCAGAAAACCGGCCCCTCCGGTCACAAGAATTTTTTTTGCGGATATCACAGTGCTGTGGTCCTCAGTGCATCCGGCATGCCCCGGCCTATTGTCAGATAATCAAACCCGAGGGCTCGCATGGCGGATGGTTCGTAAAGATTGCGTCCATCCACCACGAGCGGCCGCCTCAGTGCCGCTCTTAATGCATCAAAGTTAGGACTGCGGAACACTTGCCACTCGGTCACGATCAGCAAAGCATCAGCGTCACGCGCAGCCTCGATGGGGCCATCAGCGTAGCTGATTCGCTCCAGCAGTTCGGGTCGATTGCGCATGTCTTCCTCAAAGCAACGGCGAGCCTCCGACATGGCCACCGGATCAAAGACGCAGAGCACTGCCCCGCGCTCCAGCAATTCGCGCACGATCACACGGCTAGACGCTTCGCGCATGTCATCGGTATTGGGCTTGAAGGCGAGGCCCCACAGTGCAAATCGGCACCCAGAGAGATCTTGTCCGAACCGCAGCGCGAGCTTGTGCACCAGTAACTGTTTTTGATCATCATTGACTTGCTCCACGGCTGCCAGCACTCGCAGCGGCAAACCAACGCTATGACCCATCCACTGCAGCGCGGCCACATCCTTGGGAAAGCAGCTACCACCATAGCCGACACCAGGATAAAGAAAGCTATCCCCAATCCGCGGATCAGAACCTATGCCTATACGCACAGGCTCGATATCCGCTCCCAGACGGTCAGCAAGGTTAGCCATCTCGTTCATGAAACTGATGCGCGTGGCCAGCATGGCATTCGCTACATATTTCGTAAATTCAGCACTGCGTCGGTCCATGCAAATCAGGCGGTCGTGATCATGCCCAAATGGACGATATAACTCGCGCAGGAGGCGCCCCGCCTGCTGCTCATCATGCGAATCACCAAAACCGATGATGATGCGATCAGGCCGCATGAAATCATCGATTGCGCTACCTTCCTTGAGGAACTCAGGGTTGGAGACCACGGCGAAACGGGGTAGCGCATCGACCTCCCCGCGGCGTTGCGCGAGAACGGCTGCAACAGTGCGATGCACGGCTTCGCCCGAACCTACGGGGACGGTCGACTTATTGACGATCACCTTGAAACCCGTCATATGCATGGCGATGGTGCGCGCCACGTTGAATACAGAGTGAAGATCGGCGCTGCCATCTTCAGCAGAGGGTGTGCCCACTGCAATGAATTGCACCTCTCCATGCGCCACGCCATAGGCCATGTCAGTGGAAAACGCCAACCGACCGGCGCTAGTATTGCTGTCCACTAACTCTCGCAGCCCAGGCTCGTAGATTGGTACATCTCCCGCTTGGAGGGAAGCGACCTTGCCTGCATCGGTATCTATACAAAGGACATCATTTCCTAGCTCCGCCAGGCAAGCCCCGGTGACGAGGCCTACGTAGCCGGTTCCGAATATGGTGAGATTCATGAAAAATCGAATGTCGTTGGACGAAAGCAAAAAACCAACCCACAGCCGACCCTGAATCGCCCCCCGATGACCTGGCGAATTTTGAGCGGCTTGGAATGGCGTTGTTCGAACTTTACCGGAGAAGAGTTTCCAGCAATGGACCCACGGCAGTCAGGTAGACAATACAAATCAACCGCAGCATGCTTCCTGGCCGACCCCGCCAAACAGGCCAGACGGTCTTGTCACAGCAGTAAATTCACCATATGAAATCGCAGAATCTCTTCCCATTTCGTCCGACCACCCCGGATCGCCCTTTCGATATTGACCGGGCCTTTCAGCAGGCGGTAGCTCAGCACCGCAGCGGCCAGCTGCAAAACGCGGCCACTCAATACCAGCAGATACTGGCGCAGCGCCCTAACCATGCGGGTGCACTGCACATGCTGGGCGTAGTCGCGCTAACGAGCGGCGCTATCTCTGACGCGCAACGACTCATTGGGCAGGCCGCACAGTTGCTGCCGCAGGACGCGGGTGTGCAAGTCAATTTCGCAATTGCCTTGGCCGATGGAGGCCGAACCGAGGAAGCCCTGAACCGTATCGAGCAGGCGATTGCGTTAAACCCGCAGATGCCTGCGGCACAGCTCAACCGCGTGGCCATCCTCGTGAAGGCAGGCAGACACCATGACGCCCTCCAGGCGGCCGAGCAACTGCTTGCAGCAGGACACGACAACACTGACCTGCGAATCAATCAAGGCATTGCGCTACTGGGACTGAAGCGCCCTCAGGAAGCCATCGCCATCTTCGAGCAAGTTTTAGAACAAACACCAAAGCATCTCAAGGCCCTCAACAACCTTGCGACGGCAATGATCGACATCGATCAACTGGATTCCGCCATTGCTATCGCAGACCAGGCTTTGGCCCTTCAACCGCAGTATGCAGAGGCGCTTCACACCAAAGGATGCGCCTTGAAACGCCAGGAGCATGCCGCGCAGGCAGCGCCTTTGCTAAGGCGCGCCACCGAACTCAAGCCCTTGGATGCCGACATGCTGGTCAGCTACGCCGACTGCCTGATCGACCTTCACCAGCACGCACAGGCCATTGCTTATGTGGAGCGTGCTCTTTCCATCGCCCCTATGCGTGCTACCGCCTATGTGATCGGTGGCAAAGCGCTCGCAGCACAAGACAGGCTCCAAGACGCCATTGCAAACTACAACAAAGCCTTGGAAATCGAGCCGAACCTGGCTTCCGCCCACTATCAAAAGTCCCTCTCGCAAGCACAACTCAAAATGTACCGCGAAGCAATTCACAGCCTTGAGCAATGTGACGCTGATCTATCACTCACACTACCACTGCGAATGCATATGTGTGATTGGACCGGATTCGAGGAAAACATAAAGGCACTCCGGACCGAAACTATTGACCACAAGCTTCCCCCTTTTTCGCTCCTCGCAATGGTGGATGATCCACAAATGCACTTGGAACTCGCGCGTGCACATTTGGAGTCGCTCCATATTTCACGCGGTGTTCAGCACAGTTTCCCGCAGCGACGTAAAGGCAAAATTCGCGTGGGCTATTTTTCTGCAAATTACTTCAATCATCCGGTGATGTATCTGATGGCTGAGTTGTTCGAAAGCCATGCCAAAGACCAGTTTGAAATCCATGCGTTTTCTTTGGGCCCTCAGGTGTTCGATACGATGCGCAGCCGCATCGAATGCACTGTCGAACACTTCCACGATGTGAGCAGCCACACCGATGAAGAGGTTGCCTCTCTGGCCCGCGAGCGAGGCATCGATATCGCAGTGGACCTCATGGGCTTCACACGTGATGGCCGTCTAGGCATTTTTGCCAACCGCTGCGCCCCCGTGCAGGTCAGCTACTTAGGCTACCCTGGGACGACCGGCGCCGACTACATGGATTACGTGATTGCTGACGCTGTCGTGCTTCCTCCCCCACTGCAGCGCTTCTTCACGGAAAAAGCGGTCTACATGCCGCACAGCTACCAAGCCAATGACAGCCGCCGCGCCATATCAAACCGCCAGTTCACGCGGGACGAGCTGGGCCTGCCACAAGACAGCTTCGTTTTTTGTTGTTTCAACAATAACTACAAAATTCTGCCCGACACCTTCGACCGCTGGATGCGCATACTGCACGCCGTGCCCAATAGCGTGCTCTGGTTATTCGAGGATAACGCTACCGTTGCCGAGCGTTTAATTCATGAAGCCGAACAGCGCGGCATCAGCGGGCAACGCCTGGTTTTCGCCCCCCGTATGGCCCTGGATGAACATTTGGCGCGCCACCAAGCCGCTGACCTGTTTATCGACACCTTGCCTTACAACGCCCACACGACAACCAGCGATGCACTTTGGGCAGGATTGCCGGTTCTCACGCTGGTAGGCCAAGCCTTCGCGGGTCGAGTAGCCGCCAGCCTCCTCACTGCTGTGGGCTTGCCTGAGCTGATCACTCACACACCACAGGACTATGAAAACCGGGCGATCCACCTCGCCACCCATCCTGGCGATCTGGCTGCCCTGCGCGCAAAACTTCAGGAACTGCGCCGCAGTTCACCGTTGTTCGATGGCCAACGCTTCACACGCGACCTCGAAAAAGCGTATCGCATCATGTTTGAGCGGCAGCAAGCCAACCTACCCTGTGAGCCGATTTACATCGAAGGCTGATCTAAAGCCAGTGGACTACCCTCAGTCGAAGAGGCAAACCCGACCCAGGGGGGGCTTGCCGTCGTTCAGCGGCGACCACCTGTGATGTAGTGCTCCAGCTGCTCGATGATGAATTTCTGCTCGGAGATGATGTCTTTCACCAAGTCACCGATGGAGATCATGCCCAGCAGCTTGCCGTCGTCCACCACCGGCAGGTGGCGCAGGCGCTTGCCGGTCATCAGCTGCATGCACTGCTCGCTGGTCTGGGTGGAATGCACGCACAGCACGGACGTCGTCATCACGTCGCGCACCAGGGTTTTGTCCGAGGTACGGCCCATGAGGGCAATCTTGCGGGCGTAGTCGCGCTCGGTGATGATGCCCACGATGGCGTCGTTCTCCATGACCAGCAGCGCGCCAATACCCTTGTCGCCCATACGGCGCAGCGCTTCTAGAACAGTGTCCGTGGGCCCGATGGACTGCACGATGGAATCCGGTTTGGACTTGAGAATTTCGGCTACGACGGTCATGGAACACCTCCCTCGGGATAACAGGCTGCAAAAGCCTATTTCAGCCCATCCACGCCCATAGCGCAACGGGGCCTTGTACCAAGTTGTGTGCTGCCGTGTATACGCCCGATTTCTCACCCCAGACACGCCAATTATTCCAAATACCGGAATAGTCAATTATAGACTGAGTAGTTTTTTCATGACCAATAGGGGCGTACAGTTCAACCCATCGATGAGACGAACCCGCTAAGGCGACTCACCGAAACCGCCCCGCAGGACTCGATGGCTTCTGCGGCCAGCGGATCCACAGAGTACGTTTGAAAGGACACCATCATGAACACCGCACGCATTCTCTCTATTGCCGCCGTTGCCGCTTTTGCCTCGATCGGCGCACAAGCCGCTGAACTCAATGGCGACCTGTACGGCACCGACTTCGAAGCCCGCGTCCAGTCCACCCGCAGCAGCGCCGATGTGCGCGCCGAAGGTCAGCAGGCACTGGCTAGCTTTGCCAAGGGCCCTGTGGCCGACCACGCAGCCCGCGCTGTCAGCACCCAGGACCGCACCGCTGTGCGTGCAGAGGCCGTGACCGCCGCCCGTGCAGGCCTGATCGCCACTGGCAACCGCAGCTAAAAACCCCGGCGCCTGCAGACCTGGCAGGCGCCTTGAGCACCCCACCATTTTTTGTATCAAGGACACCACCATGAACACCGCACGCATCCTCTCCATTGCCGCCGTTGCCGCTTTTGCCTCGATCGGCGCACAAGCCGCTGAACTCAATGGCGACCTGTACGGCACCGACTTCGAAGCCCGCGTCCAGTCCACCCGCAGCAGCGCCGATGTGCGCGCCGAAGGTCAGCAGGCACTGGCTAGCTTTGCCAAGGGCCCTGTGGCCGACCACGCAGCCCGCGCTGTCAGCACCCAGGACCGCACCGCTGTGCGTGCAGAGGCCGTGACCGCCGCCCGTGCAGGCCTGATCGCCACCGGCAACCGCAGCTAAACACTGCATTCCGACGCCAGAATTCTGGCGCCCTACAAGGCCCGCACCGTGCAAACGGTGCGGGCTTTTCGCTTTCTCTCTCGGTATGTGCGCCGCCATGGCGCAGACGCACCTTGCGACGCACCAGGCGCTGGCACAGCACCCCAGCATGGTGCAAACGCCTCAGGCACCGCACGGTTCTGGCCTACCGCACTGCCAGGGTGCGCACTCCTGTACCCATAGACAAAGCACACAAGCATTTCATCGCTGGCACGGTCATTGCATTGCAGTGCATACAGGCGCACATCCAACGCGCCCATGTTCTGCAATGCAATTGCCCAGGGAGGGGCTCCGATGAAAAAACCCAGGCTGGTCATGGTAGGCAACGGAATGGCCGGTGTGCGCACGCTCGAAGAGCTGCTCAAGATCGCACCCGACCTGTACGACATCACGGTGTTCGGCGCCGAGCCGCACCCGAACTACAACCGCATCCTGCTCTCGCCCGTGCTGGCGGGGGAGCAGACGGTGGACGAGATCATCCTCAACGACTGGTCCTGGTACCAGGACAACGGTATCACCCTGCACACGGGCTGCACGGTCACCGATGTAGACCGCGTGCACCGCGTGGTGCACGGCACCAGCGCAGCGGGCGAGCAGATCAGCGCCGAATACGACCGCCTTATCCTCGCCACGGGCTCCAACCCGTTCATCCTGCCCTTGCCGGGCAAGGAGCTCGACGGCGTGCTGGCCTACCGCGACATTGCCGACACGCAGGCCATGATCGACGCCGCCGCCACCTACCAGCACGCGGTGGTCATCGGCGGCGGCTTGCTGGGCCTGGAGGCCGCCAATGGCCTGATGAAACGCGGCATGCAGGTGACCGTGGTGCACGCCAGCGAATGGCTCATGGAGCGCCAGCTCGACAGCGTGGCCGGCAAGATGCTGCAAAAGTCGCTGGCCGAGCGCGGCATGCAGTTCCTCATGCAGGGCCAAACTGCTGCGCTGCTGGGCAACGAGAACGGCCGTGCAGACGGGGAAGAGGCCCCGTCGAAACAACGGGTCCGGGCCGTGCAATTCAAGGACGGCACCGAGGTGCCCGCCGACCTGGTGGTGATGGCCGTGGGCATCCGCCCCAACACGCAGCTCGCCGAAAAGATGCGCCTGCACGTGAACCGTGGCATTGTGGTGAGCGACACGCTACAAACCACCACCGACGCGCGCATCTACGCCGTGGGCGAGTGCGCGGCGCACCGGGGCATTGCCTACGGTCTGGTGGCGCCGCTGTTCGAGCAGGCCCGCGTGTTGGCCAACCACCTAGCGGAGTTTGGCATTGGCCGCTACCAGGGCTCGCTCACGTCCACCAAGCTCAAGGTGACGGGCATCGACCTGTTCTCGGCCGGGGACTTCCAGGGCGGCGCGGGCACCGAGGAGATCGTCATGAGCGACCCGAGCGGCGGCGTGTACAAGAAACTGGTGCTCAAGGACGACAAGCTTATAGGCGCTTGCCTGTATGGCGACACGGTGGATGGCAGCTGGTACTTCAAGCTGCTGCGCGACGCCCGCCCCGTCGGCGACATCCGCGACAAGCTGATGTTTGGCGAATCCAACATGGGCGACGCCGGCCACCAGGGCCACAACAAGGCCGCCGCCATGCTGGACACCGACGAGGTGTGCGGCTGCAATGGCGTCACCAAGGGTACCATCTGCAAGGCCATCAAAGACAAGGGCCTGTTCACGCTGGACGAGGTGCGCAAGCACACCAAGGCCAGCGCGAGCTGCGGGTCGTGCACCGGCCTGGTCGAACAGATTCTGATGTTCACCGCCGGGGGCGACTACTCGGCCACGCCCAAAACCAAGCCCCTGTGCGGCTGCACCGACCACGGCCACCAGGCCGTGCGCGACGCCATCCGCACGCACAAGCTGCTGAGCACGGGCGCGGTATTCCGTTTCATGGACTGGAAAACCCCCAACGGCTGCCCCGGCTGCCGCCCGGCCATCAACTACTACTGCATCAGCACCTGGCCCAAGGAGGCGCAGGACGACCCGCAAAGCCGCGCCATCAACGAGCGCAGCCACGCCAACATCCAGAAGGACGGCACCTATTCCGTGGTGCCCCGCATGTGGGGCGGCGAGACCACGGCCGATGAGCTGCGCCGCATCGCCGATGTGGTGGACAAATACAAAATTCCCACCGTCAAGGTCACGGGCGGCCAACGCATCGACCTGCTGGGCGTGAAGAAGGAAGACCTGCAGGCCGTGTGGCGCGACATCGGCATGCCCAGCGGCCACGCCTACGCCAAGGCGCTGCGCACGGTGAAGACCTGCGTGGGCAGCGAGTGGTGCCGCATGGGCACGCAGGACAGCACCCAGATGGGCAAGGACCTGGAACGCGCCTTTGTGGGCATGCACGCACCGCACAAGGTCAAGTTCGCCGTCAGCGGCTGCCCGCGCAACTGCGCCGAGAGCGGCATCAAGGACGTGGGGATCATCGGCGTGGACAGCGGCTGGGAGATGTACATCGCCGGCAACGGCGGCATCAAGACCGAGGTGGCGCAGTTCTTCACCAAGCTCAAGACCGCCGAGGAGGTGCTGGAATTCACGGGCGCCTTCATGCAGCTCTACCGCGAGGAAGGCTGGTACCTGGAGCGCACCGTGCACTACGTGGCGCGCGTGGGCCTGGACTACGTGAAAAAGAAAGTGCTCGACGACCCCGAGGGCCGCAAAGCCCTGTGGGCGCGCCTGCAAGGGGCGCTCGAAGGCGAGCCCGACCCCTGGTTCGAGTTCGACAAGGCGCGCGTGGACCCGCGCCAGTTCATCCCCATCGCCGTAGTCTGAACAATATTTATACAAAAACAGCCCATAGCGCTTTATAGATAAGCGCTACCAGCTACAAAAGGAATAGCAATGACCACATGGAAACCCATTTGCCGCGTAGACGACATCCCTGTGCTGGGCGCACGCCGCGTTCAGCGCGCCCAGGGCCTGGAGGTGGCCGTGTTCCGGACCGAGGCGGGCGAGATCTTCGCCCTGCTCGACCACTGCCCACACAAGGGCGGGCAACTGTCGCAGGGCATCGTGTTCGGCCACAGCGTGGCCTGCCCGCTGCACAACTGGGCCATCGGCCTGTGCGACGGCCAGGCCGCAGCGCCCGACGAGGGCTGCACGCCGAAGTTCCAGGTCAAGGTGGAGGACGGCCAGGTGTTCCTGGACGCCGACGAACTGGCGCACCACGCCACCACCGAGACGCGCCCTCTCGCCGGGCCCTGCCAGCGCAGCGCCACTACAGCCACCACGGCGTAACACCTTTTCGACCCCGACTACCGCAGAAAGAACACCATGGCCTACCTCGTCCCTTCCGAATTCGTCACCAAGATGGTGGATGCCGGTGAATCCAAGGTCTACATGTCCACCCGCGATACCCTGATTCGCGCCTATATGGCGGGCGCCATCCTGTCGCTGGCAGCCGTGTTTGCCGTCTCGGCCACCGTCATGACAGGCTCGGCGCTGGTGGGCGCCATCCTGTTCCCCGTGGGGTTTTGCATGCTCTACCTGCTGGGCTTCGATTTGTTGACCGGCGTGTTCGTGCTCACCCCGCTGGCCTGGCTCGACAAGCGCCCCGGCGTCACGGTCAAGGGGGTGCTGCGCAACTGGGGGCTGGTTTTTGTCGGCAACTTCCTGGGGGCGCTGACCGTGGCCTTCATGATGGCCTTCATCTTCACCTACGGTTTTTCGGTGCCCCCCAACGAGGTGGGCACCAAGATCGGCCACATCGGCGAGGCGCGCACCCTGGGCTATGCGCAACACGGCCTGATGGGCTGGATCACGATCTTCATCCGCGGCATGCTGTGCAACTGGATGGTGTCCACCGGCGTGGTGGGGGCCATGATTTCCACCACCGTCAGCGGCAAGGTCATCGCCATGTGGATGCCGGTGATGGTGTTTTTTGCCATGACCTTCGAACACTCGGTGGTGAACATGTTTCTGTTCCCCTCGGGCCTGATGATGGGCGGCAATTTCTCCATCCTCGACTACTTCCTCTGGAACGAAATCCCCGTGGTGCTGGGCAACCTGGTCGGCGGTCTGGCGTTTACCGGGCTCACGCTCTACGTCACGCACATCCGCACGGCCCCCAAGCGCAAGCTGGTCTGACCAGTGGCCGACACCCTGCGCGTGCACATCGGCCAGCATTCGGACAAGGGCCACAAGGAAGTCAACCAGGATTTCCATGGTGCCTGCGTCCCCGAAGGCCCGGCCCTGGTCAGCAAGGGCGTGGCCCTGGCGCTGGCCGACGGTATCAGCAGCAGCGACGTCAGCCACATCGCCAGTGCCGCCGCCGTGCATGCATTGCTGCAGGACTACTACTGCACGTCCGACGCCTGGAGCGTGCGCCGCTCGGTGCAGTGCGTGCTGGCCGCCACCAACTTCTGGCTGTACGCACAAGACCGCAATGGCCCCCACCGCTTCGATGCCGACCGTGGCCATGTGTGCACCCTCAGCGCACTGGTTCTCAAGTCGACCACCGCGCACCTGTTCCATGTGGGTGATGCACGCATCTACCGCGTGCAGGGCAAGGCGCTGGAGCAGCTCACGCAGGACCATCGCGTGCAACTGCCCGGTGGCCACAGCCACCTGGCCCGCGCCATGGGTTTTCACCCCCAGCTCGACATCGATTACCGCGCGCTGTCCGTCGAGCCTGGCGACACCTTCGTGCTGGCCACGGATGGCGTGCACGAGCATGTACCCGCCCCCTTCATCATCCAGACGCTGCAGGACCACGCGTGCGACCTGGACCAGGCCGCACGCGCCATCGTGGCCGAGGCACTGCACCGAGGCAGCCCCGACAACCTGACGCTGCAGGTGGTGCGCATCGACGCACTGCCCCTGCAGGACAGCAGCGAACTGCAGCGCCAGCGCGCGGCCCTGCGCCTGCCGCCGGTACTGGCCCCGCGCGACACCCTGGACGGCTACCAGATCGTGCGCGAGCTGCACGCCAGCCACCGCAGCCACCTCTACCTGGCCACGGCCCCGGACAGCGGCGAACAGGTGGTGCTCAAGACCCCTTCCATCGACCTGCAGAGCGACGAGGACGCCCTTGACCGCTTTCTGCTGGAGGAATGGATTGCCCGCCGCATCCACAGCCCCCATGTGCTGCAGGCCGTGGCCAGCACCCACCGGCGCGAGCACCTGTTTGTCGCACTAGAGCATGTGCAGGGCCAGACGCTGGCGCAGTGGATGATCGACCACCCCCGCCCCCCGCTTGCCGAGGTGCGCAGCATCGTGGTGCAGATCGCACGCGGCCTGCAGGCCTTTCACCGCAGGGAGATGCTGCACCAGGACCTGCGCCCCGAGAACATCATGATCGACCATACCGGCACGGTGAAGATCATCGACTTTGGTGCGGTGCACGTGGCCGGGCTGGCTGAGACGGCGGTGCACGGTGGCAGCGATGCCATTCTGGGCACCGTGCAATACACCGCGCCCGAATATTTCTGGGGCGGGCCCAGCACACCGCAATCAGACCTTTTTTCACTCGGCGTCATCACCTACCAGATGCTCACCGGGCGCCTGCCCTACGGCACCCATATGGCGGGCCTGCGCACCCGCGCCGCCCTCACGCGGCTGCGCTATGCCAGTGCGCTGCACGACGAAAGCCGACCCATTCCCGCCTGGATCGATGCCGTGCTGGAACGCGCGGTACACCCCAACCCGCTCAAACGCCAGGCCGAGCTGTCCGAGTTCGTGCACGAACTGCACCAAGCCGGCGCAGCCACCCTGGCCCGCACGCGCCCGCCCTTGGCCGAGCGCAATCCGCTGATGTTCTGGCGCGCCACGGCATTGGTGCTGGCGATCACCGTCATCGCGCTGCTGGGTGTGCTCCACGCGCGGGGCTGAAGCCCAGGCACAAGGTTTGCATGGTGTCCGGCACAGCACCGCACAAGAAACACCGCCATGCCCCACACGCATCCCGACCCACTTGGGGGCCGCCTGTACAGCAAGGCACCAACCTGCACCACGCACGGCAGCGCCGCCAGCGCACGCACCACCGCCGAAGCTTCATGGTGCGGCTGCAATCTGGCGCTGTACCCGACCGGCGCACTCCCCCCTGTGCAGCGCGCGCTGCAGTGCGGCTGCACTTGCACGACAATGCGCTCCCCACACCAATACAGGCGTCAGACCCATGGGCATTAGCCAATACCTCAAAGTGATCGGACGCGGCAAAGTGGGTGCACGCAACCTGCCGCGCGACCAGGCCACCGACCTGATGGGCCAGGTGCTTGACGGCACGGCCAGCGACCTTGAAGTGGGCGCCTTCTGCATCGCCATGCGTATCAAGGGCGAAACACCAGAAGAAATGGCGGGCTTCCTCGACGCCGTGCACGAGCGCCTGGAGATGCTGCCCGCCAGCGCCCGCCCGCTCATGGTGCTGCCCAGCTACAACGGCGCGCGCAAGCTGCCCGTGCTGACCCCGCTGCTGGCCCTGCTGCTGGCACGCAACGGCCTGCCCGTGCTGGTGCACGGCACGGCCACGGAAGACCGCCGCGTCTCCAGCCAGGACGTGCTGGCCGCGCTGGACATTCCAGCACTGCAGGAACTGGACGAAATCGACAACGGTCAGGTGGCCTTCGCCCCCACCGCGCTGCTGCTGCCGGGCCTGGAGCGCCTGCTGGACGTGCGCCGCACGCTGGGCCTGCGCAACAGCGCCCACAGCCTCGTCAAGCTCATGGACCCCCTCGCTCCCGTGGCGGGCGACAGCCTCATCGTGGGCAGCTACACGCACCCCGAGTACGCCGAGTCGATGGCTGCCACCATCGCCCTCACGGGCGCCGATGCCCTGCTGCTGCGCGGCACCGAAGGCGAGCCCGTGGCCGATCCGCGCCGCACGCCGCAGATGGATGGCTTTCTCTCCGGGCGCGCCGTGCGCCTGCAGGAAGCCCAGGGCGGCCCGCTGACCGCACTGCCCACACTGCCCGCCACCACCGAAGCTGCCAGCACTGCGGCCTACACCCGCGCCGTGCTCAGCGGCGAACTGCCCGTGCCCGAGCCCATCGCACGGCAGGTGGAACATCTCTTGCATCTCGTCCAACAGATTGCACGATAGGCACCCCATGGCCCTTCCGCACAGTCCACTCCTCGGGAACGGACCACTGGGTACCCAAAAGCACTGGGCCAACCGGGGCGACGGCCACTGCGGCGACCCACACAGCGTGCACCTGAAACTGCGCGCGAAGTTCTGTGCGTGCCTTTTCATTCCTTTTCCAAATCATTCGTGTCTAGGCGCGAAGCCGCAGACAGTGCTGTGGCACGGCAAGGCGAAGCAACAACGACACGGGTGATTTAGAAATGGAATCAGAGTCCTTCCAGCTCCTTCTCCAGCGCCTTGAGCTGCTTGCGTAGCTCCTCGGAGCGCGCCTCGCAGGCCGCCTTGTCCTTGGTGCTGGCAGCCTCCAGCTCTTGCACGAACTGGGAGCCTTGCGGAAGGTTGCCGCGCCGCAGCGGCCCCGCGTGGGCGACGGCCTCTGCCGGCGCCGCCGCGCATTCACTCTGGTTGCGCTCAAGGGCCGCGCGCGCCTGCGGAATGCCCTGGGTCTGCAGAGACTGCTTGCGCCGCCAGGATTCGCCAAATGGCCCCTCTTTGGAGGGTTTGCGCGGGGGCGGTGCGACGGCGGGAGCCGGCATTGCGGGCCGTAGCTCGACCTTCTCGCCCTCGCCGGGACAGGGCGCCTCCTGAAACGACGCCTTGCCTTGGGCATCCGTGCATTTGTTGATGGCCCAGGCTGGGGACACAAGGCCCAGTGCCAGGATACAGGCGGCGTAGCGAAGCAAATTCATGGGACACCCCTCGGATAACAAAGACTCCATGCTACCGCGCTGCATGGGGGAAACCAGGGTGTCTTTGGCCTGCCAAACCTACTCCGGCAACACCAGTCGCAGCACGCTGTTCTCGCTGCCCGCGTACAGGCTGTTCCGGTCAGGCCCTGACGCCAGAAACTTCACCAGGTTCAACCCGCCCGGCAGCGGGCCGGGGAAAACGCCTCCGGGTGTGGGCTCGTTCTGGCCCGCCAGCAGCTCCAGTCCCTTGGCCTGCGTCCACCGGTGCACGCCGCAGGCGCTGGAGAGAAACACCTCGCCGGGCCGACCGGGCAGAACGCAGATCTGCTTGAAGGGCTCCTGATAGAACTCCGGCAGTTTGGGATCTATCGCCAAAGACAACGCAAATTTCTGGATTCCCTGGGTATCGATGCGCACCAATTCGGGGTGGAAGCGCACAAAGGAGGTGGCGCCATCCAACTCCACACGGTTGCACAGCACCCACGAAACCTGGGCGGAGCCGCCTTCGAAAGCCATGTCCGCAATGTCCATGTACCAGGGGCGCTGCGCCAGTGGGGGATAAGTCTGAGGCGTGTACAAGGCCTGCGGATCCCCCGCGACGATTTGCACCTGCCCATTGGCATCGATCGTGCCCACGAGCGAGTTCCCCTTGGCCCTGCCGAAATAGGCATCGCCACCGCCGGGCTGCGGCGAATAACGCTTGGCAAACCACAGCCGCCCCGTCGTATCGGTGCGCAGAAACACATCTTCACCCCTGTTGCGAGCGACATGGCTGGAACTTGTCCATGACTGCCAGGCAGACTTGCCATCCATGGGCGTTCGAACCAAGGTATTTTTGGTTCCGCCCTCATGGCCGACCAGATGGCCATAGGCGATGGCCAACCGGGACCCGCGCGGCGCGGCGGCCCATGTGCTCACCTGGCCCGAGGCGCTGAACGATCGAACGGCAGGCACAGGTGCAACAGACGACGAACTGCCGCGCTGGTACTCCAGCAGCACCAAACCACCGGCCCCATCGGACAATGCCTCAGCGCCTTGCATGAAGTCAAAACGCGCCTGCAGGCCCTGGCCGTCTGCCTCGCCCCTGCGGGCCCGCAGGCCCAACCACCGGTGCACCACGGCACCTGTGGACTCCTGCCTGCACTCCACAACCTCCGATCCATCCTGCCACAGCCCACTGCGGGCCACGACGAACAGGGAGGCCAGGTTTGCCTGCGACGACCCTTGAGCAACGACCGCCACCGCACCGCCCGGCACCTTCCACCCGGCGGCCACCGAGCGGCCCGACAAGTCGATTTGCGCAATGCTGAATTCGGGGTCCCCTTGCGTTCCGGAATACGCCCAGTACACATCTGCAGCCCCTTGGACCTTTTGCAGCGGAGTCCACTGGTCGAACGCCCACTGGCTGGGAAGCACTCTCCATTGGTAGGCGTTGCCCTCCAACACCAGTTCCGCCCACTCCTTTGGCACGGACGCGTCCGACGAATGGGTGTAGCGCCGCACGCCTCCGACAGGGGACTCCAGCAGCTGGCTCCCATGGGGTATCGGCAACAGTGTCTTCACCGTTCCGTCCGTCGCCAGGGTGCGCAACACCGTTTGGAAACCCCTCTGGGAATCTTCATCGATGAAGTACACGAGCCCGTTCTTGGCCAGCAGCAGAGATTGGGGGGAAAAGAGACGCGCGCCCGTTCCCACCCCATCGATCAACCCCGTACCGGAAGCACCTCCCGCCAGGCGCACGGGTGTTTCGCCCTGCAAGTATTCAATGGTTCCCCCGCCCCCCGTCACGAGGTAACGGTCCATGGCATCAAACAACAGTCCATGGAGAGCCGAGGGGATCGGAGAAAACGACGACACCCCTTGCCTGCTTCTGCGCCCCACGCGACAGTCATAGGTTCCGCTCACAAACTGAAAGTCGCCCTGGCTGTTGAACGCAGGCCCGCTCAGTTCATCGGGCAGCCGCGCCATGGCGCCTTGCTGCAGTGCGAACCCGCCGCCGCCCAAAGCGCCAGCCAACAGCTCCAGCGCGCCCACTTTGGCAGGCGGAACCACTGGGGGCTCCTCGCCCTCCCCCCCTCCCCCACAACCAGCAACGCCGGTCGCTGCGGCCACCAGACCCCACTGGCCAAAGCGGCGCCGTGTGATGGCCTGTGCGTAGAAATCGAATGCTGACGTCATATCCAGGTTCTCCTTGAGCAGCCCAGATTATTGATGAACCGCGCCCACAGAACGCCTTTGCCATCCCGTCGTTACCAACAGAAACACTGTTTTACGAAGTGCGGCAGAGGCTCCTGTAGCCACACCCCTTGCCACCAGCAGAGACGGCACAATCAGCGCCTTTGCCTCACCGCTTCCGACTGCCGTGCCGACGCTTCCCTTTTTTGATACCGTGATCGTCGGCGCAGGCGCCGCCGGTTTGTTTTGCGCAGGCCAGGCGGGCCAGCGTGGCCTGAAGGTGCTGCTCATCGACCACGCCCAGGCCGTGGCCGAGAAGATCCGCATCTCGGGCGGCGGGCGCTGCAACTTCACCAACCGCGATCTCGACCCCGCGGCCCCGCACAAATACTTTGTGGGGCAGAACCCGCAGTTCTGCCGCTCGGCGCTGTCGCGCTACACGCCTGCCGACTTCGTTGCGCTGGTGCAGAAGCACGGCATCCCTTTCCACGAAAAGCACAAAGGCCAGTTGTTTGCCGACCGCTCGGCCGAAGACATCATCGCCATGCTGCTGGCCGAATGCGCCGCAGGGGGCGTGACGCGCTGGCAACCCTGCAGTGTCAAAAAAATCATCTTTTTAGCCTCTATGGCAGACGATACAAGCGCTGGCAGCTATCAAATTGATACTGATTGCGGCACGGTGCAGGCGCGCAGCGTGGTCGTGGCCACGGGCGGGCTGTCCATTCCAAAAATCGGCGCCACCGATTTTGGCTACCGGATCGCGCAACAGTTCGGCATTCCGCTCATCGAACGCCGCCCCGGCCTGGTGCCGCTCACCTTCGACGGCGACGCCTGGGCGCCTTACGCGCAGCTCGCCGGCCTGGCGCTGCCGGTGCAGATCAGCACGGGAATCCAGGAAGGCCCCCACGCTCCACCGCTTCGCGGGTCGCTGCCCCCCGAGGGGGCCGCTTTTGCCTTGGGGCGGCCCGGCGGCAAAAGAAAAACGCGCATGGCCTTCGACGAAGACCTGCTGTTCACGCACCGGGGGCTGTCGGGCCCGGCGGTGCTGCAAATCTCCAGCTACTGGCAGGAGGGCACGCCGCTGTCCATCAACCTTGCACCGGGGGCCGACCTGTCTGCCGCGCTGGCGCAGGCCAAGCTGCGATCACGCAAGTTGCTGGCCAACGAACTGGCCCAGTGGGTGCCCAGCCGCCTGGCCGACGCCTGGACTGCGCAAAGCAGCGACTGGCAGCGCCCCGTGGCCGAGGCCTCGGACAAGGCCCTGGCGCGGCTGGCAGAGCAACTGGCGCACTGGCAGCTCACGCCCACCGGCACCGAGGGCTACAAAAAGGCCGAGGTCACGCTGGGCGGCATCGACACGCGCGCCCTGTCGCAACAAACCATGGAGAGCAAGGCGCAAAGCGGCCTGTACTTCATTGGCGAGGTGGTGGACATCACCGGCTGGCTGGGGGGCTATAACTTTCAGTGGGCCTGGGCCAGTGCACATGCGTGCGCGCAAGCGTTGCCTGCCGCTTGATGCCTGGACACCCGCCGGACAAGCGCTATAATGTCCGGCTTTGCTGGCATCGCCCCGTCGGCCAAATACTAGTTACAGACGGGGAACACCGCCACGCAAGGTCTTGAGGCCCGATCTCCCCAAGACCCTCTGCGGGCAAAATTTTTGGAAACCATTAGCTAATGACCACCATCCGTGTAAAAGAGAACGAGCCCTTTGACGTTGCCCTGCGCCGTTTCAAGCGCACCATCGAAAAGCTGGGCCTGCTGACCGACCTGCGTGCCCGCGAGTTCTACGAAAAGCCCACCGCCGAGCGCAAGCGCAAGAAGGCAGCCGCCGTCAAGCGCAACTACAAGCGTATCCGCAGCATGCAGCTGCCCAAGAAGATGTACTGATCTTCGGCTCCGGGCTCTGCTTGGAACCTGGACTTGTCACCACAGGTCCCAACCCGCGCTAGGGACGCCAAGCGCGGGTTTTTGTTTTTTTGGGTCTGCACAAAGCCCCTCTGGCGTCGTTACAACGCCTTGCCGTAGCAACACTACTGTCTGCGGCGCTGCGCCTAGCCAGAGGGGCTTTGTGCAAACCCGACACCTCTGCCTAACCCACAAAAGGAAGCCGCCATGAGCCTCAAGGACCAGATCACCGAAGACATGAAAACCGCCATGCGCGCCAAGGACAGTGAGCGCCTGCTGACCATCCGGGGCCTGCTGGCCGCCTGCAAGCAAAAAGAGGTGGACGAGCGCGTGGTACTCGACGATGCGGCCGTGGTCGCCATCGTCGACAAGCTCGTCAAGCAGCGCAAGGACTCGATCGCTGCCTTCGAGGGCGCAGGCCGCCAGGACCTGGCCGACAAGGAAAAAGCCGAAATGGCGGTGTTGCAGGGCTACCTGCCCGAGCGCATGTCGGCCGAGGAAACCGCCGCAGCGGTGCAAGCCATCGTGATCGAGTTGGGCGCCAAGGGCCAGGGCGATATGGGCAAGGTCATGGGCGTGGTCAAAACCCGCCTGGCGGGCAAGGCCGACATGGGCCAGGTGTCTGCCGCTGTGAAAGCCGCGCTGGCGGGCTTGAGCGCCAACTGATAGGGGGGGCCGCCATAGCGGCCCGGCGTGTCAAAGACCTGGCGCTACGATAGCGGTCTGATCGTCTTTTTTGAACGAACCCCACCGCCATGCCCGCCCACAATCCCTTTAAATCCGCCCTGGCCGCAGGCCAGCCCCAGATCGGCCTGTGGCTTTCCATGGCGGACGCCTACCTCGCAGAAGTGGCCGCCACGGCCCGCTTCGACTGGCTGCTGATCGACGGCGAACACGCCCCCAACGACCTGCGCAGCATGCTGGCGGCGCTGCAGGCCATCGCGCCCTACCCTTCGCACCCCGTGGTGCGTGTGCCGCAGGGCGACACAGCCCTCATCAAACAGGTGCTCGACATCGGCGCCAGGTCGCTGCTGGTGCCCATGGTGGACACGGCCGAGCAGGCCCGCGCCATCGCCGCCGCCACGCAGTACCCGCCGCGGGGCGTGCGCGGTGTGGGCAGCGCGGTGGCGCGCTCATCGCTATGGACCAGTCGCGCCGACTACATGGACATTGCCGATGACGAAATATGCCTGCTGGTGCAGGCCGAAACCGTCACCGCGATGCACAACCTGCCCGAAATCTGCGCGGTGCAAGGCGTGCACGGCGTCTTCATCGGCCCGGCAGACCTGTCCGCCTCCATGGGCCACCGCAGCAACCCGGGCCACCCCGAAGTGCAAGCCGCCATCGACAAGGCCATCGCCACCATTGTGGCCAGCGGCAAGGCGGCCGGCATCCTCACATCGGACCCCGCGCTGGCCCAGCACTACCTGCAATTGGGCTGCACTTTTGTGGCAGTGGGCGTGGATGTGCTGGTGTTTGCCCAAGCGGCGCGCCAGTTGCGCGCGCAGTTTGGTGCCCATCCCCTGTCCGCTGCTGTCAAGGCCACGAGCGCTGCGTACTGAAGCTCACAGCCGACCTGAGCACCACAACGGCCCCTCCCAGCCACGAGAGTGGCACCGGGGATTCAAATCCAAGGCCCGGCAGACGTCGCCATCAGCTCCCAGCCACCGTCATGCGATTGACCAGAATCGACCCCACGGTCTTGGCACCGTAGTTATAGGTGTCGGCACCCACGGCCACAATGCCCTTGAGCATGGTCTTGAGGTTGCCTGCGATGGTGATCTCGTGCACCGGGAAGGCGATCTCGCCGTTCTCCACCCAGAAGCCGCTGGCGCCGCGCGAGTAGTCGCCCGTCACGTAATTGACGCCCTGGCCCATGAGCTCGACCACGAACAGGCCGGTGCCCAGCTTTTTCAGCATGGCGTCCAGATCGTCGCCTTTTTTGGTACGGCGCGATGTCAGCACCAGGTTGTGCGAGCCACCGGCGTTGCCGGTGGTTTTCATGCCCAGCTTGCGGGCCGAATAGCTGCTGAGGAAATAGCCCTGCACGCGCCCGGCGTCCACCACCTTGCGGGGCTGCACGCGCACGCCTTCTTCGTCAAACGGCGAGCTGCCCTTGCCGCGCAGGATGAACGGATCTTCAAGAATGTCGATATGCGCAGGAAAAACCGGCTTGCCCAGCGAATCGAGCAGGAATGTGCTCTTGCGGTACAGCGCACCGCCGCTGATGGCCTGCACAAAACCGCCCAGCAGGCCTGCGGCCAGCGATGACTCGAACAGCACCGGGCATTCGGTGGTGGCGATTTTTCGGCTACCCAGGCGGGACAGGGCCCGCTGGGCCGCATAGCGGCCTATCGCGGCAGGCGCTGCCAGTTCGGCCGCGCTGCGCTGGGAGCTGTACCAGGCGTCGCGCTGCATTTCGCCGTTCTTGCCCGGCAGCGAGGCAATGGGCGAGACCGACAGGCTGTGGCGCGAAGTGGCATAGCCACCGCGAAAGCCCCGCGTGTGCGCGCTGAAAAAATGGCTTTGCTGCGCCGACACGCCCGCGCCTTCACTGTTGGTGATGCGCCGGTGGGTGGCAAACGCTGCCGCCTCGCATTCGAGCGCGATGCGCGTCGCCTCTTCGCTGGTCAAGGCCCAGGGATGGAAAAGGTCAAGATCGCGGTGGGTTTCCGGCGGGGCGATGTCGTCGGCGTCCGGCAGGCCGGCCATCGGGTCTGCGGCGGTGAAACGGGCGATATCGTAGGCGGCTTGCACCGTGCGCTCGATCGCGGCGGACGAAAAATCGGACGTGCTGGCATTGCCCCGGCGGTGGCCGATGTAGACCGTCACGCCCAGCGATTTGTCGCGGTTGCGCTCCACGGTTTCCAACTCGCCCTTGCGTACGCCCACGGAGAGGCCGCACCCTTCGGAGGCCTCAGCGCCCGCATCGGTAGCGCCCAGCTTCTTCGCATGTGCGAGGGCCTGGTCCACGAGTTGTTCAAAAAATGGGCGGGAATAGCTAAAGCCCGTGTCAGCGGAGGAATGCGTATGGTTCATGGCGACGGCTATGATACTTGCCGCAGTGGCACCCGCTTGGCGCGGCACCGTCGCCCGCCCCACGAGGGATGCTCTGCATAACTCTCGCGAGGATGTGGTGGTGCGGATCGGGATGGGCTACAAGGCGTTTTTTGCAGCCAATAGCGCGGCTATTGGCAAGAAAAGCAACGCCGTAGACCGCCCGAGGCCGTGCTGCCACAGACCGCTGAGAGTTGTGCAGAGCATCCCTATGCCACCCTTTTCCCCCGGATTCCACCATGTCACGCAAACCCACCAAAGGCTACTTCGTGAAGGGCCAGTTTGTTGCCGAAGGCAGCGAACTTGACCTTGAGCTCAAGGCCGAACTCAAAGGCACCCACGATGCCAGCCGCACCGATCTCAAACGCGAGAGCGACGAGCTGCAAGAGCTGGGCAAAGAGCTGTTGACCCTGCGCGCCGACCTGCTCACCCGACTGGACCTGCCCGACAAGCTGGCAGAGGCCTTGCGGGAAGCCCGGCGCATCACCAACTTTGAAGGCAAGCGCCGCCAGATGCAGTTTGTCGGCAAGCTCATGCGCAAGCTCGATCCCGAGGCAGTACAGGCCGTGCGCGACGCGCTGACTGAACAGCGCAGCGGCTCCGCCAAAGAAAAACTGGCCCTGCACCAGGCCGAGCAGTGGCGCGACCAGTTGCTGGCCCAGGACAGCGCCCAGGCCGAATGGATTGCCCACTACCCCGGTACCGACATCCAGCAGCTGCGCGCCCTGATCCGCCAGGCACGCAAGGACGCCCCCACCGAGAACAACACCACCGTCTCGCAAGGCCTGGCCCCCCGCAAGGGCCGCGCCTACCGCGAGCTGTTTGCGCTGGTGCGCGAGCAGGTGTCAGGCGCCAGCACCGAGGAGCCCGACACCGCCTTGAACGAGGATTCCGATGGCGAATGAAACACTGGCCTGCGACCCGGTCAAGATCGGCATCGTCTCCGTGAGCGACCGCGCCAGCAGCGGCGTGTACAAAGACAAGGGCTTGCCCGCTCTGCAAGACTGGCTGGCACGCGCGCTGAAAAACCCGCTTACGTTCGAACCCCGACTGATTGCCGACGAACAGGACCGCATCAGCGCCACACTGATTGAGCTGGTAGAAGCGGGCTGCAGCCTGGTGCTGACCACCGGCGGCACGGGCCCTGCGCTGCGCGACGTGACCCCCGAGGCCACGCTGGCCGTGGCGCACAAGGAAATGCCGGGCTTTGGCGAACAGATGCGCCAGATCAGCCTGCGCTTTGTGCCCACGGCCATCCTCTCGCGCCAGGTGGCGGTGGTGCGGGGCCACAGCCTCATCATCAACCTGCCCGGCCAACCCAAGGCCATTGCCGAAACGCTGGAGGGTCTGAAGGACGCGGACAGCCAGCAGCTCGTGCCCGGGATTTTTGCTGCTGTGCCCTACTGCATCGACCTGATTGGCGGCCCCTACTTGGAAACGCACGACGCCGTGTGCAAGGCCTTCCGGCCCAAGAGCGCTGTGCGGCCCAGGGCGGCCTGAACACCCCCCTTTTTCCATCGCATCCACCATGCCGATTTACCGCTGCAACCAATGTGGTTTCGTCTCCGAAGAAGCCAGCACCCCCATCGGCACCCAGATGCCTTGCGCCCGCTGCGGTACCGCCGCAACGGTTTTTGGCACGGTCTTTTATGTCGAAAAGCTCGTGGAACGGTATTTTTCAGCCATGCGGGAAATCAAGGCGCTACAGCAGCCCGACGCACCGCCCGAAGGCATGATGGATTCCCACGCAACGCCGCAGGCCACGCAGGCGCCCGAGAGCCCCGCGGCCGACGTCTCGCCGCTACAAGACGTCAACCTGCACAACACCAGCCTGCTGGCCACGGCAGAGCAGCACGCACCGCTGCAGGCCTGGTTCGCCGCGCGCCAGATCGAGGCGCAGTTTGACTATGCGCAGGTCGACACCAGCGGCTTCTTTGACGACGCAGCGCGCATGGTGGGCACGGGTTACACCCTGTTTTCCGAACTGATGGACCGCGTGTGCTTCGCCTATCGCAAAAGCCATAGCTGGGTCAACCTGGAACTCGCCAGCCTGTCCCAAAAGGATGCGCAGGCCATCAACACCCTGTGCCGCCAGCTTTATAGCCACACGTTTTTTGCCCGCTACCACTACCAAAAGCCCGAGAAAATCGTGCGGCTCACACTACAGACTGCGCCCGCCGTGCGCCAGTTTTTCGACGGCGGCTGGCTGGAGTGGTATGCCTTCATCACCCTGATCGAGCTGGCCCAGCAACGCGGCAAAGATTTCTCCTGCGCACGCGGGGTCAAGGTGGTGTTCCCCAACGAAGACCTGCATGAACTCGACGTGGTGTGCCTGCCTGCAGGCCAGCCCCCGATCTGCATCGAATGCAAATCGGGCGAGTTTCGCCGTGACATCGACAAATACCTGCGCCTGCGCAAGCGCCTGGGGCTGGACCGCCATCGCTTCGTGATCTGCGCCGCCGACCTCACGCAGGAACAGGCGGCCGGGCTCACGGCCATGTACGAACTGACGTTTGTCAACCTGGAAACGCTGGCGCCCCACCTGGCCACGTTGCTGTAGCGGGTGCATGCACCCGTGCCAATATTACTTAATTGATAGCACGTAGCGCTTGGATTGATTGGTTTTCAGATATTTTTCCATCTGAAAACCAATAGGATCAAGCGCAATCAGCTCTCTTTTCAGAAGCAATCACTCGCCCACGAGGTCGTTGAGCTTGCCTGCCTCGAAGTGTTCTTGCAGCGCCGCATCGCGGGGCACGCAGTCGCGGGCTTGCTGGGGGCCGGACGACAGCTTTTCGATGGCCTGCCACAGCAGCGCAATCTGGTGCTCTTGCGACGAGGCGTTGTCGATCAGGCCGCGCAGGGCCTGGGAGAGCGGGTCGTCTTCCTGGGTGATGCCGTAGGCGGTGAACTTGGGCGCCTGCTGCGGCTCGGTCACGTCGGCGCTCTGGCCTTCCTTGGAAGGGATGATGCGCGCCGGAATCCCCACGGCGGTGGCGCCCGCAGGCACGGGTTTGATGACCACGGCGTTGCTGCCAATCTTGGCGCCATCGCCTATCTCGAAGCCGCCCAGCACCTTGGCGCCGGCGCTCACCACCACGTCACGGCCCAGCGTGGGGTGGCGTTTGCTGCCTTTGTAGAGCGAAGTGCCGCCCAGCGTGACGCCCTGGTAGATGGTGCAGCCATCGCCAATCTCTGCCGTCTCGCCCACCACCACGCCCATGGCATGGTCGAAAAAAACACGCTCGCCAATTTTTGCGCCAGGGTGGATTTCAATGCCGGTCAGCCAGCGCGAGCTATGCGAAATAAAGCGCCCCAGCCATTTGAACCCGTGGTTCCAGCACCAGTGGGCGCGCCGGTGCAGCACCAATGCGTGCAAGCCGGGGTAGCAGGTCAGCACCTCCCAGCGGCTGCGCGCGGCAGGGTCGCGCTCAAGAATGCATTGGATGTCGGAGCGCAGGCGGGTGAACATGAAAGATGGTGCTG
>NZ_BAAGQN010000010.1:0-7927 GCF_054783455.1 Simplicispira piscis | reverse complement strand
CACGGTTGAAAAGCTGGTTGAGCCGGGGCATGAGTTTTTTGGGCGCTGCCGGGTCGAGAAAGCCGATGGCGGTAAGCGCCTGTTCCCAGTGCGCCAGCATGCCCGCCACCTGGGCGGCATCGGCCAGCGTCGCCGTGGGCGTAGCCTCCTGCACACCAAAACCACCCAGGGCCTGGCGCCATTCGTAGGCCACCACCTGGATGGCCGCCCCCAGGTTGAGCGATCCAAAGCCGGGATTGGTGGGGATGGACAGCGCCACATGGCAGCGGTACACGTCTTCATTGGTCATGCCAAAACGCTCGGAGCCAAACAGGAAACCGATGCCAGCCTCGCCAGGCGACTCCGTGTTTTCTTGATTCATTTTGGCCTGCAGAGCTTTACCATCAAGCGCTGGCAGCTCCTTTTTCAATAGCATTTCAAAATGCGTACGCGGCGCGCGCGTGGGCGGGCCAAAGTCGCGCGGCGTCATGGCCGTGGCGCACAGGTGGCTGATGCCGTCCAGCGCCTCGTCCAGCGTTTCGACGATGCGCGCGTTGTGGAGCACGTCCAGGGCTCCGCTGGCGCGCTGGATGGTCTCCTCGCGCCGCAGCACATTGGGCCAGCGCGGGGCAACCAGCACCAGGTCGTCAAAGCCCATGGTTTTCATGGCGCGGGCGCAGGCGCCCACGTTGCCGGCATGGCTGGTATGGATCAGGATAAAACGGGTCTTCATGGGCGCGCAGGCACAGTCGATGGTGGGGGCGGGTAAAATACCGGGCTTATTGTCGCCGCCCGCATCGCCAGGCTGCGATATTTTCTGTTCCTGGCCCGCGCAACCACGCCACAAGCCGTGTTGCGCACACCTGCACAATCTATGTCGTCCAACCTGCACCCCATGCTCAACGTGGCCATCAAGGCCGCCCGCGCCGCCGGCGCCATCATCAACCGCGCGGCCCTGGACGTGGAGGCAGTGCGCATCTCGCAAAAGCAGATCAACGACTATGTCACCGAGGTGGACCACGCCAGCGAGGCGGCCATCATCGAGACGCTGCTCACAGCCTACCCCGGCCACGGCATCCTGGCCGAAGAGTCGGGCAACCAGCATGGCGCCAAGGATTCGGAGTTTGTCTGGATCATCGACCCGCTGGACGGCACCACCAACTTCATCCACGGTTTTCCCGTCTATTGCGTGAGCATTGCCCTGGCCGTGCGCGGCAAGATCGAGCAGGCCGTCATTTTCGACCCCTCGCGCAACGACCTGTTCACCTCGACCAAGGGACGCGGCGCCTACCTGAACGAGCGCCGCATCCGCGTGAGCAAGCGCACCCAACTCAAGGAGTGCCTGGTCTCGACGGGCTTCCCGTTCCGTCCGGGTGACAACTTCAAGAACTATCTGAGCATGATGGGCGACGTGATGCAGCGCACCGCCGGCCTGCGCCGCCCCGGCGCGGCCGCGTTGGACCTGGCCTATGTGGCCGCCGGTTACACCGATGGTTTCTTCGAGACCGGCCTGAATATCTGGGACGTGGCGGCCGGTTCGCTGCTGGTGACCGAGGCGGGCGGCCTGGTGGGCAACTTCACGGGCGAGTCTGATTTTCTGGAACAGAAGGAATGCCTGGCAGGCAGCCCCCGCATTTACGGGCAGCTGGTGCAAATCCTGGGCAAGTACAGCAAGTTCGCCGGTGCGGGCGACAAGGCCGCACTGCGCCAAGCGGCGCAAGAGCCCACTGCAGAAGATGCTGCGGAAGTGCCTGCCAGCAGCGCAACCGACACCAGCGCCCCCGAAGACGACGCCCACGTCTGATCTGGCGGGCTGCGCGTAGCCCTGTTCAGTCCGGGTACTTCAACGCGATGTCGCGAAACTCTTCTGCGATATCGATGAAGGCATCCACCACATCGGGGTCGAATTGCGTGCCCCGCCCCTTCACAATAGCGCTGCAGGCCTGTTCGTGCGTGCTGGCGCTTTTGTAGATGCGCCGGCTGATGATGGCGTCGTACACATCGGCCAGCGCCATCAGGCGCCCGGGCACGGGGATGGCATCACCCGCCAGGCACAGCGGGTAGCCCGTGCCGTCCCAGCGCTCGTGGTGGCAGCAGGCCATGTCCTTGGCCACGTTCAAAAACCGTACCCGCATGCCCAGGCGGCGCTCGGCACCCTCGATGGCCTTGCGGCCCAGCAGGGTGTGTTCTTTGACGACCTCGAACTCGTGGTCGGTCAGTTTGCCGGGTTTAAGCAGGATGTGGTCCGGGATACCAATCTTGCCAATGTCGTGCAGTGGCGCTGATTTGTAGATCAGATCGATCATCTGGGTGTTCAGCACAGCCTCGAAACGCGGGTGCGTGCTCAGCCGCTCGGCCAGGGCTTTCACGTAGAGCTGCGTGCGCCGGATGTGGTTGCCCGTTTCATCGTCGCGCGTTTCGGCCAGCGACGCCATGGCCATCATGGTGACGTCCTGCAGAGCCTGCACTTCGAGAGTGCGCAGGGTCACTTCGCGTTCCAGGTACGCGCTCTTGTCGCGCAGGAAATCAGCCGTGGCCTTGAGTGCCAGGTGGGTCTGCACCCGCGCCAGCACAATGGGCGGGCTCATGGGCTTGGTGATGTAGTCCACCGCGCCCAGCTCCAGGCCCAGGCGCTCGTCGTCGCGGTCGGCGCGTGCGGTCAGGAAGATGACGGGAATGTCGCGCGTGGCTGCCGACGCCTTGAGCTGGCGGCACACCTCGTAGCCGTCCATCTCCGGCATCATGATGTCGAGCAACACCAGATCGGGCACGGGATCAGTCTGCGCGGCCTTGAGCGCACGCGCCCCGCTGTTGGCCACCTTGACGCGGTAATGATCACCCAACAATTCGGACACCAGCACCAGGTTGTCTGGCGTGTCGTCTACCACCAGCACGGTGGGCGTCTGGCGGTTGCGCCAATCGACAGGTAGATCCTGCATTTCTTCACGCTGCATGGCTGCTCCCTTTTCGGCTGTGCCCGGTGGGGTGCCCAGGCCTCTGCGGTGGTTGTGCCAGCCACCCGGTCAGGGCGGCCAGCGCGGGCTCGAAATCAAACTGATCGATAGGGCCTTGCACGCCCGCCAGCGCCGGACCCAGCGCCTGGGCCAGCAGTGCCGCATGTTCCCGGACAAAACTGCGGGCGGCCGGGTCGTCGCGCTGCAAGAGCAGGTGCAGCTGCGCGACCGCCGCATGCGCCTGCTCATGGGGCGCGCAGGGGGCCTCGTTGCTGTGCTGCGTCTCAGCGGCCTGCGCACTATGCCAGGCCAAGAGCGGTTGCACCAGCGCATCCAACGCCGTGCGCAGCGTGTCCAGCAGGGAGTGGACTTCGTCAGAGGACATGGCGACCGGGCTGCGCAGGCCATCTTCCAGACGAGCGGCAGCATCTTGTAAGGCGATGGCTCCCACGGTGCCCGCCAGGCCGCGCAGGGTATGTGCGTCGCGCGCCGCCTGTTCCTGGTGGCCCTGTGCCAGGGCTTGCGCAATGCGCTCCGCCACGCCTCCCTGGCTGTCCATGAAGCGGTGGAGCAACTCGGCATAGAAGGCGGGCCGGCCCAGGGCATTGCGCAGGCCCTGGGTCATGTCGAGCTCCGGCAGGGGGGGCGGCAGCAACCCATCGGGCAGCGGGCCACGCTCAGCGCGCAATGCGGGGGCGGCCAGCGCACTGGACGCCGAGGCCGCAATCCAGCGCTCAAGGGTTTCCCACAGCCGCTCAGGAACAATCGGTTTAGCCAGGTGGTCGTTCATGCCGACGTCCAGGCAGCGCTGGCGGTCGACGTCCAGGGCGTTGGCGGTCATGGCGACAATCGGCAGCTTTGCCAGGCGCGGGTCGGCGCGCAGCTGGCGCGTGGCCTCCAGGCCGTCCATCACGGGCATCTGCATGTCCATCAGCACCAGGTCGTAGGGTTGGCTGCGCGCCAGGTCGACGCCTTGCTGGCCATCGGCGGCCACATCCACCTGCACACCCGCTTCCTGCAACAGCTCGCGGGCGACCTGCTGGTTGAGTTCGTTGTCCTCCACCAGCAGCACGCGCGCGCCCTGCAGCACCGGGCAAGCCTGCGGTGCGCTGGCCGGTTGTGCCGCATCGTCCGGCAATAGCTGGCCCAGCACCTGCATGAGGGTGTCGAACATGACCGAGGCGCTCACGGGCTTGATGAGCACCTCTTCGATCCCCTGGCGCTGCGCCGAGCGCAGCACATCCTCGCGGCCAAAGGCGGTCACCATGACGCGGTGAGGCAAGCGGGGCAGACTCAATTCACCAATGCGCCGCCCGAGCTCCAAGCCATCCATACCGGGCATCTGCCAGTCGAGCACCACCAGGTCAAAAGGCCGCTCCTGCGCAGCCGCCTGCTGCACAGCCTCCAGCGCCTGGGCGCCGGAATGCACCTGCTGCACATCAAAGCTCATGGACTGCAGCATCTCGGCGATCACCGTAGCGGCATGGGCGTTGTCGTCCACCACCAGCACGCGCAGGCCGCGCAGATCGGGCGCTGGCAACAAGGGCCGCGCAGGCGCACCCCGCTGCAGCGGCACGGTAAACCAGAAGGTGGAGCCCTGCCCCAGCTGGCTGTGCACGCCTACCTCGCCGCCCATCAGTTCGGCCAGACTTTTGCTGATGGCCAGGCCCAGACCGGTGCCGCCATAGCGGCGCGTGGTCGAGGTGTCGGCCTGCTGAAAGCTCTGGAACAGGCGCTCGATTTGATCGGCAGCGAGGCCAATGCCCGTGTCGCGCACCTCGAAGCGCAGGAGCACCTGGTCACCCTGCTGCTCCTGCATGCGCACCACGATGCCCACGTCGCCGCGCTCGGTGAACTTGATGGCGTTATTGGTGTAATTGATGAGAATCTGCCCGATGCGCAGGGCATCACCCACCAGATTGGGCGGCACATCGGCCGCCACATCGCAAATCAGTTCCAGCCCCTGCGCACTGGCCTTGTGGCTGATGACGTCCACCACGCCACCCAACACCTGGTCGAGTACAAAGGGACATGTCTCGATATGCAGCTTGCCCGCCTCGATCCGCGAGAAATCAAGAATATCGTTGATCACGCCCATCAGGTGCTGACCGGCCTGCTGGATTTTGCTCACGTAATCGTACTGGCGTTGATTGAGCCCTGACTTGAGCGCCAGGTGCGACATGCCAATGATGGCGTTCATGGGCGTGCGGATTTCATGGCTCATGTTGGCCAGAAAATTGGACTTGAGCGCCGTCGCCTCCTCGGCCAACTCCTTGGCACGGCGCAGTTCCTCTTCTGCGTGCTGGCGATCGGTAATGTCGGCAAAGGTCCCGATGACCCCGCCCGGCGCACCATCGGGCCGGCGAAAACCCTGCAACCAGAAAAGCGTGCGGTGCATCTGGCCATCGGCATAGGGCATGTCCACCTCACGGTGCACCGCTTCAGTGCCATGCAGTGCAGCGATGGCATCCGCCTGAAACAGGTTGCGCTTATCGGCAGACAAGTGTTCCAGGCTCTGCACGGTCTTGCCCAGATAATCCTCACGCCGAATGCCAAATGCCTGCTCGTAAGCCCGGTTGAACCCCAGGTAGCGGCCCTGCTCGTCTTTGTAGAAGATAGGCACAGGAATGGTGTCCATCAGCACATGCTGGAATTGCACCTGGGCCGCCACCTGCTCTTCGAGCTTCTTGTAGGCGTCGATGTCCACGTTGACGCCAACGATGCGTTCGGCTTTGCCTGATGCATCGCGCAGGATGTGGGCCGTGCAGGCATACCAGCGCACACCGCCTTCAAAACGCTGCAAACGCCAGGCGTCGTGGAAACTGCTGGCATTGCCCTGCAGCGCTGCCTCCATGCGCGCCATGGCCGTAGCGACGTCTGCCGGCCACAGGCGCTCTTGCCAGGTGGTTCGCCAGTTTTCAAACACCCGCTCGGTAATGCCCTCCACGCCATCGACTTTCTGGCGCCAGATGCAGCGCCCGGTGCGCAGGTCGATGTCAAACACACTGGTTTTTCCCGCCTCCTGCACCAGCTCCAGGCGTTCGCTTGTCTCGCGCATGACCTGCTCGGCAAGGCGGGCCTCTGTCACGTCCTCAATCACCCACAGCGCGGCGCTGGCGTGGCCATCGACCTGCACAGCACGGCCCGACATGCGTACCTCGATCATCTGGCCATCAAGCCGCTGCACCCACCAATGCTCGCGCACCTGCAAGCCCTGCGCAAGCTGCGGTCCCACGCGCGCAGCGAATGCCGCATGCTGCTCCAGGCTGCCAAAGAGCATGCTCACACGCTGGTTCTGCAACTGGGCAGATGTACCTCCCACCAGGGCGATAAAGGCCGGGTTGAAGAGATGCATGACACCGTCACACGACAACAACACGGGCGGCGCACTGTCAAAAATGGCGTTCTGCTGCTCCAGCAGCTCCTTGAACCTGCGCTCGCTGCGCTGCAGCTTTTCCTGCTCGCGCATGCGCTGCGTCACCTCCTCATGCAAACCCACCATGCCCACACAAACGCCGCGCGCATCGAGCACGGGCGAAAGCGTCGCCTCCTCGTGGTATTCGGTACCGTCCTTGCGCCGGTTGATAAAGTGCCCCTTCCAGGAGTGGCCCGTCACAACGGCCGCCCACATCTCGCTGAAGGTTTCCATTGGCGTCTTGCCGCTGGCCAGCAGCGAGGGTTTTTGGCCCCGCACCTCGTCCAGGCGATAGCCTGTATTGCGCTCAAACTCGGGATTGACCCATTCGATCGTGCCCTGGGCATCGGTCACCACCACGGCCAGCGGGCTGTTCTCCAGCGCAGCGCCCAGCACCAACAGGCGCTGCTGCGTGGCCACCATGCGGGCCCGATTGCGCAGCAGCTCGAGCACCAGCATGCCCAGCAGGGCCAGCAAGGCAAAGGCCACGCCGCCATAGCGCCAACGATCGGGCAGCGGCATCACTTGCGACACATCTTCCAGCACCACCAGCGACCAAGCCCCGCCCGGATCGCTCCAGTCCACCACACGGCGCTGCACGGCATGCTGCACGCCGTCCATCAGCACCTCGGGCGACAAGGGTGAGAACGGCAGGGCCGAGGCGACCCCGTTGTCAAAATGGTGGCCAAACTGGCGCAGCCGTGCGATGTCGTCAATGCGGCTCTGGGTCAAAGGGGGCGCCACGGCATACATCCACTCCGGGCGGGTGGCTGAGATGACCACGCCTTGGGGCGACAGCAACAGGGTGGGCAAACCGGTGTGCGCCAGCAAGGCATCAATGGGCGCAAACGGCATCTTGAGCATGACCACGCCCAGTACGGGCGTCTGCGCGCTGGCCCCGGCATACAAAGGCGCTGCCACGTACAGGCCCCGTTCGTACGTGTGCGAGCCAAGGGCGGCATACACATTCACCCGGCCTTGCATGGCCTGCTGAAAATACGGACGAAACGCCACATCGGTACCAGTGGAATGGGACCCGGTCGTTTCGTGCGCCACGATGATTCCATTGGCGTTGATGACATAAGCGCCGTCCAGCCCAAAACGCTCCCGCGCTGTGGCAAGGGCTTCGAGCGCCGCTGGCGCATCGGGCACCTGCACGCCTTGCGCCACGGCCTTGAGTGCCGGCTCAGTCAGGCCCATGAGCGCAGCCGCTCCCACCAGTGGGCCCCGGGTGGTTTGCTCATCCAGGGCAGCACCCGTTTGTTCGAGCACCTTCTGCCGCTGCACCTGCCGCTCGTCCAGGCGCTGGTTCTGCAGCACATCGACCACCAGTACCGCGCCGGCCAAAGACAGTGCCAGCACGACCAGCACTCCACTCAGCCAGGAGATGCGCTGCTTCGGGGCGTCGCCCATCAACATAGGCAACTCCTGAGGGAATCGCACAGCGTAGCCGTTGCGGCCTTAGATCGTGCCATCGGCCAGCGCCTCCACATCCGAGGCAGGTCCAGGCCGCCCAAACAAAAACCCCTGGAACTGCTCGCAGCCATGCAGCCGCAAGAACCCCAGCTGCCCCGCCGTC
>NZ_BAAGQN010000009.1:0-22757 GCF_054783455.1 Simplicispira piscis | reverse complement strand
CAACACCACCCCCGCGCCAGTGCTGGGTTTGCGTACCGCCAGTTATTGCACTGAAAACGAGGGGACCCCTATGTGCCCGCAGCGTCCGTGCTTCAGGTGGCACAGGACACGGGAGCTATCCCCTACGACGTGCCCGGCGTCGAATTGACCCACGACGGCGATCTGCGCAGCTTTGACGCCTTTCTCAGGAAGTACGAACTCACCGATCCCGCCTTGCAGCAACTGGCCTTGATCGTGCGGGGCGCCGACACCTCCAGACTGGACCTGGCGCCGCAATCGGCGGGCCTTTATGCGCTGTCGCTCGGTTTGTCCAAGACCTTCAGCGATGACCATGAGATGCTCGGGCATGGCATGGTGATGTACGACGCGCTCTATGCGTGGTGCCAATCCTGCCAGGCAGAAACCCATAACTGGCCTCCGAGCTTGGCAGCATGACATCAGAGTGCCTTGGCGGCTTTTTCGATTCCGCTGAGTGAGTCAATGCCTGTGCTGATGGTGGACATCAGGCGCATGAGGATGGGCATGGGTAACCGGCTCGTGGAAATGCACGTGGCTGTGGCTCCCTGTGGGTATCACGTCATGCGAGTGCGAATGGTGTCCGTCGTCATGGCGGTGGGCGTGCTCATGCTCCATCGGCTCATGCGTATGTTCATGCCCGTGGCTCTCGGCCAAATGCAGCAGCACACCCGCGAGCATCAGAAGCCCACCGAGCAGCATCAGCCATCCCGCAGGCCGTTCGCCGAAGCCGAACGCTACAGCCGCACCAATGAAAGGAGCAAAGGCGAACACGGAGCCAGTCCGCGCTGCACCAAAAGCCCGCTGAGCCAGAAGGTAGAACCTAAGACTCAGGCCATACCCCGTGGTACCCACAGCAAAAAGCCCAAGAGCTGCCGTCAGGGAGGGAAAAGGCTCTCCCGACACCATGGCAAGACATGCTGTCGCAGCGGCTCCCAGTGACGCCTTGGCCATCACGATCTGGCTGGGATCGCGTTCGGCCAGTCCTCGGGACAAGGTGTTGTCCACGCCCCAGGCTACCGTCGCCAGCAGCACGGCAAGCAGGCCTAGAATCTGCGTGCTGCCCTGCAGGCCCTGGTCCATAACCAAAGCCATGCCCCCAGCCAGCAAAAGAAGCATGGCAGCCCACACACGGCGGTCCATGGTCTCGCTATACAACCACCACGCCAGCGTGGCGGTGAACAGTGCTTCTAGCGTGAGCATGAGCGACGCGCTGGCGCCGCTCGTGTGTTGCAGGCCCCAGGACAGGGCGACAGGCCCAAGGGCGGCGCCAAACCCCGCCATGGCGATGAGGCGCCAGGCATCGGATCTCTGCAACCTGGCCTCGTGGGCGGCGGTCCGCAGGGACAAGGCGCCAACGACAGCCGCCCCTGCATACAGCAGCGTGGCCGTCGTGAACGCTCCCAGCCCTGCACCCAGCCTCTGGACCATGGGGGTGCTGATGCCGAACAAGGCTGCGGCCAGCAAGGCCAGCAGGCCGCCTCGCAAAGCTGGCAGGGACAGAGATTCGCGCGCCATGGGTGCCTTATTTGACGGTGAACTGCACCGTGACGTTCTTCTTTCTATTGGTGGGCAGCACCGCGACAGCCTTCGTCCGGGGTGACTGCGAGCAGTCGGCGCATGATATGGGCAGCAGGCAATTGAGAACTGGTCGCAATGATAGCCGTAGTCTGCGGCGTACCCCAAGAAACCCACATCTGAGGGTTGGTGTATCTGGGCCGTGCAGCTACGGCGAGATTGTTGCCGCACACTCTTTTGCATGCGGCTTCCTTCCCGCGGATTCATGCAACCGGCAATGGTCACGGCCGTTCATGATCAACAGTCAAGCTGCTCATGTCTGCCCTTCGGTACTACGAAGAGGTGGGATTGATACCACCAGCCCTGCGCCGCGAGAGCGGCCACCGTGTCTATCCAGAGTCGGTGCTGGACGTGTTGATCCTCATCCGGCACTGCCGTGACCTGGGTTTCTCGATTGAAGAAACCCGTGAGCTGGTCGCGCTTTCCACCAACGGCGAGCGCGACTGTGTTGAGGTACGCGCCATTGCCCAGACGCACCTGACTGCTGTGCGGGCCAAGATGGCGGAGTTGCGCCGTCTGGATCGCACCCTGTCGAGCTATGTGCGCGCTTGCAGCGAAGGCTGTGCGGGTGGCCCTGCGCCCAACTGCAACATCCTCACCGACCTTCGCCAAAGCGTACCTGCTGCGACCGATTCTTCGGGATGCTGCTCGTGAGCCGATTGACGCTGGAGCGCTATCAGGTATGGGCTTATCTGATCGCCATCGGGTTCGGTCTTGCGGTGGGCACGGCGTGGCCAAATATCGGCCCAGCCATGGAAACGCTGTTGTGGCCCACCTTGGCGGCGTTGCTGTTTGCAACGTTCCTCCAAGTACCACTGCTGCATGTGCTAGATGCCCTGCGCGACCGGCGCTTTGCAATGGCTGTGCTGCTGGGCAACTTCATTGTGCTTCCACTGCTGGCGTGGGTATTGGTCGGAGTGTTCGACTTCGATCCCGTGGTGCGCCTGGGCGTGCTGCTGGTTCTGCTGGTGCCGTGTACCGACTGGTTCATCACCTTCAGCCAACTGGGCAAAGGGGACGTGCCACGAGCCATTGCCATCACACCGCTGAATCTGGTGTTGCAGTTGATCCTGCTGCCGCTCTATCTATGGCTGATGGCAGATGCGCAGAGCCCGGCCTCATGGGACTGGGCCACGCTGGCTCCCGCCGTGTTGATCGTGCTGGTTCCCTTGGCCGGGGCGGTGCTGGCTGAGCGCTGGATTGAAGCGCATCCAAAGGCCGAAGGGTCCAGAGACACGATGGCCTGGTGGCCGGTGCCGCTGCTCGCGCTGGTGGTGTTCTTGATCGCGGGCGCGCAGGTGGGCACCGTCGTGGAAACCATTGGTGAGCTGCAGAAGATGGTGCCAGTCTTCGTACTGTTCTTGGTGGCCGCCGCCTTGCTGGCCAAAGTTATTGCGCTTCAGTTGCGCCTGCCGATGGAGCAAGGGCGAACGCTTGCATTCAGCATGGGCACCCGTAATTCATTCGTGGTCCTGCCCTTGGCCTTGTTGCTCCCTACTGGCTGGGAGGTGGCTGCGGTGGTCATCGTCGTGCAGTCGCTGGTAGAGCTCTTTGGCATGGTGGCCTACGTTTGGGTGATTCACAGATACCTTTTTAGGTGAGCTGTCTCAGCTTCCAAACCGAAGCCTGCCGAGCGGCCGGTGTTGGACGCAATCCGGTAAGCCGCGCGGTCATCCCATATTTATTCGGAGCGCCGCACCACCTGAGCGACAAGGAAGGGACGGGGGCCGCCCCGACAGTGCGTGCGAACCTTCAGGTTTCGGGCCGGCAGCAAGTGGCTTGATCACCGGATTGGATCGGAGGGCACGGCACTGACCCGTACGAGCAGAACACACAACAATCGCCCGGTTTTGGACGAAGGACGGTGTGACACTCTTCGCACTCGTAGAACCATTGGCATGCGTCGGTTGGCATGGTTTCGTTCTTTGCATGTCCGCAGTCAGGACACGTCAGAACTGAGTTCAGGATCACATCTGTCATGGCTTATTTGGGGCAACAGTTGACGGGAATCCGGCTTCCGTAGTGGCCTTGGTCAGTGCGTCCACCTTGATTCTGGTGTCGTCAAAGACCACCGTGGTTTCTCGCTTGGCCAAGTTGGATTTCACATCAATGACTCCTTCTACCCGGGTCAGCGCTTTCTTGACTGTGATCGGGCAAGTAGCGCAATTCATGCCAGGTACCGAAAGGGTGACCATCTGTTGTGCAGCCCAGCCGGGTGACGCCAACACAAGCACAGCACTTGCCAGGATTGCTCGCTTCATTTCGTTTCCTTTCATCAATAGAACCAGTGGGCGATCAGGGGGAACGTTATTGCGGTCACCAACAGCAGGACCACCAGTGCAAACAACGTCTTGTAGGAACGCTTAACCACAGGCCTTTGGCAAACCTGTCCAGGTTTACAGGCAGCGACTGGGCGCCAAATTCGGCGGGCCGCAAAGAACAGCGCGACGATGGCCGAACCGATGAACAACGGCTGGTAAGGCTCCAGCAATGTCAATGTGCTGATCCAGGCGCCAGATACACCCAGCATAATCAGCACCAGGGGGCCAAGGCAGCAGGCAGACGCGAAGAGCGCAGACAGACCGCCAGCGATTAGTGCCTTGCCACCGCTAACTTGGTTGGGAGAATCAAGTGACATCGCATAAGCTTAGAACCGTACCCCAGTACGGAGTCAAGAACCATGTACAACAACCCTCTGGACGCCGACCCAGGCATGACCATCGGAGATCTGGCCAAGGCGGCCAGTGTCAACGTTGAAACCATTCGGTTCTACCAGCGCAAGGGGCTGATGCTAGAACCCGAACGGCCCTCGGGCAGCATTCGGCGCTACGGCAGGAACGATCAGTCTCGATTGCACTTCATCAAAGCCGCGAAGCGGTTGGGGTTCAGCTTGGACGAGACCGCGCAGCTGCTTCAACTTGAAGATGGGGAGAGTTGTGCTCACGCTCGTGTGAAGGCTGAGACCAAGCTCGTTGAAGTTCGACTCAAGCTTGCGGACTTGCAACGGATGGAAGCAGCACTTTCATCGTTGGTTCGTCTCTGCGGTTCGGCAAGGGGCAAAGTACGTTGTCCGCTGATCGCAGCAATGGAGGCGCAGTCGAGTCCTATCTAAATGCTTGAAGCCTTGGTGGGCTCACAGCGGTGCGGCAGCAGTTTGCCGACCTGGCTGGCGCGCTGCATCGGCAGGCGTGCCATCACATCGCACAGGTAGGCGTAAGGGTCAGCCACTGACGCGCCGGAGACCTGGCATTTGGCCACGATCTGAGCTTTGAGTACCGGGGAGTAATAGCGCCGCTTGGGGCGTTGGGCGATCGTGTCGTTCGCCATAGTGTGCATGATCTTCATCGTGCACACGATGCCTCGGCGCTGGGTCTATCTCAAGACGGGATTGCCGGACGCATACATTGCCAGTGCAAAAATGACTGATCATCATTTTTGCACTGTGTCGGCTACGGCGGAGGGCTGGTGGCATCAGGCAGTACATCCGCGAGCAGGAAAATGAAGATGAGAGGCTCGAACAGATGGGGCTTTGGAAGTGAGCCCGCCACCAATAAGGTGGCTCCAAAACTGAGAGGTCGCGTCAGCGACCGTATGTAGCCGCTTCGAGCGGCTCACAACTTAAAGCCCCCGGTTTTGCCGGGGGATAGTTACTTTCTTTCCATGTATCGAGGGCGCGCTCGGCCCATCAGGCAGCCTTATCTCGCCATTTTCGGCAGTCGCCACTGCTTGACTAGGCCGTAGATGGCCGGGATCACCGCCAGCGTGAGCACGGTCGAGGAAATCATCCCTCCCACCATCGGTGCAGCGATACGGCTCATCACTTCCGAGCCTGTTCCGGTCCCCCACAGGATGGGCAGCAGGCCCGCCATGATGGCGACCACCGTCATCATCTTGGGCCGCACCCGCTCGACCGCGCCTTCCATGATGGCTTCATAGAGGTCTGCCACGCCAGGCTGCTTGTTTTCAGCGCGGCGCTTGGCCTGGATTGCCTCCCAGGCATGGTCAAGATAGATCAACATGATCACCCCGGTCTCGGCGGCCACGCCCGCCAAGGCGATGAAGCCCACCGCGACGGCGACCGACATGTTGTAGCCCATCCACCACATGAGCCAGACCCCGCCGACCAGGGCAAACGGCACCGACAGCATGACGATCAGGGTTTCGGTCAGGCGCTTGAAGTTCAGGTACAGCAGCAGAAAGATGATGAGCAGGGTGACGGGAATGACCACTTTCATTTTTTGCACCGCACGTTCCATCGACTCGAACTGGCCACTCCAGGTCGCGTAGTAACCCGGTGGAAACTTGACCTGTTCGTTCACGGCTTTGCGCGCGTCTGCCACGTAGCTGCCGATGTCACGATCACGGATGTCCACGAAGATGTAGGCAGACAGAAGGGCATTTTCAGTGCGGATGCCCGGCGCGCCCTTTGCCACTTCGACCCGGGCCACCTGCCCCAGCGGCACCATCGCGCCGTCCATGGTGGGCACGAGCACTTCGCGGGCGATCTGCTGCGGGTCGGTGCGCAGTTCGCGCGGATAACGCACGGTGACACCAAAACGCTCACGGCCTTCAACGGTGGTGGTCACCATCTCGCCGCCCAGGGCCGTGCCGATGACGTCCTGCAGTTCCCCGACCCCCAGCCCGTAGCGCGCCAGCTGCGCCCGGTCGGGCTCGATGTTGAGGTAGAAGCCCCCGGTGATGCGCTCGGCGAACGCCGAAGTCGTTCCGGGCACCTGCTTGACCACAGTTTCAATCTCGCGCGCCAGGCGCTCCATCTCGCCCAGGTCCTTGCCGAAGACCTTGATGCCAATGGGCGTGCGGATACCCGTGGAGAGCATGTCGATGCGCGCCTTGATGGGCATGGTCCAGGCGTTGGACACGCCGGGGAATTGCAGCGCCTGGTCGAGCTCGGCGATCAGCTTGTCCATCGTCATGCCCGAGCGCCATTCTGATTCGGGCTTGAGATTGATGACGGTCTCGAACATCTCTGTCGGCGCCGGGTCCGTGGCAGTGTTGGCGCGGCCGGCCTTGCCGTACACAGAGGTCACTTCGGGAAAGCTCTTGATGATCTTGTTCTGCGTCTGCATCAGCTCGGCCGCCTTGGTGATGGACATGCCCGGCAGCGACGCGGGCATGTACAACAGCGTGCCTTCGTTGAGCGTAGGCATGAACTCGGATCCCAACTGGCTGGCGGGATAGAAAGAAACGCCGAGCACCACGAGTGAGGCAGCGATGGTCAACTTCTTCCAGCGCATTACAGCGGCAATGATGGGACGGTAGGTCCAGATCAGGAACCGGTTCACCGGATTACGGGACTCCGGCATGATCCGTCCCCGGATGAACAGCATCATCAGGACCGGCACCAGCGTCACGGACAGCAGCGCGGCCCCGGCCATCGCGAAGGTCTTGGTGTAGGCCAGTGGCGAGAACAGGCGCCCTTCCTGAGACTCCAGAGTAAACACTGGCAGAAAGGACACCGTGATGATGAGCAGCGAGAAGAACAGCGCCGGTCCCACTTCCTTGCAGGCGGCGATCATGGCCTCCACGCGCTCGGCGTTGGTGTGCTCCTCGGGCAGGCGTTCCACGTGCTTGTGCGCGTTCTCGATCATGACGATGGCCGCGTCCACCATGGCCCCAATGGCGATGGCGATGCCGCCCAGGCTCATCAGGTTGGAGTTCATGCCCAGCAATCGCATGGCGATGAAGGCGATCAGCACCCCCACGGGGAGCATCAGGATCGCCACCAGGGCCGAGCGCACGTGCATCAGGAAGACCACGCAGACCAGCGCGACGATGAGGCTTTCCTCCAGCAGCGTGCGCTTGAGCGTGTCGATGGCGCGGTGAATGAGGTCAGACCGGTCGTACACCGCCTCGATGGTGACGCCCTCTGGCAGTCCGCTCGACACCTCGGCGATCTTCTCCTTCAGGTTGTGGATCACCTCCAGCGCGTTCTGGCCGTAGCGCGCCATGGCAATGCCCGAGACCACTTCGCCCTCGCCGTTGAGCTCCGTCAGGCCCCGGCGCTCGTCCGGCGCCAGTTCCACCCGGGCAATGTCGCGGATCAGAACCGGCGTACCCTTTTCTGCCTTGACCACGAGGTTTTCGATGTCGGCCACGCCGCGCAGGTAGCCTTTGCCGCGCACCATGTATTCGGTCTCGGCCATCTCCACGAGACGTCCACCGACATCGCGATTCGACTCGCGCACTACCTGCGACACCTTGGCCAGGGGAATGCCGTAGGCGCGCAACTTCACCGGATCGACGGTGATCTGGTAGGTCTGCACGAACCCGCCGATCGACGCCACCTCGGCTACGCCATGGGCCTTGGTGAGCTGGTAGCGCAGGTACCAGTCCTGCAGCGTGCGCAGCTCGGCCAGCGTCTTGTCCTTGGCCAGCAGCGCGTACTGGTAGACCCAGCCCACGCCGGTCGCGTCCGGGCCGATTTGTGGCGTCACGCCCTTGGGCATGCGACCTGCCGCGAAGTTGAGGTATTCGAGCACGCGCGAGCGGGCCCAGTAGATGTCGGTGCCGTCCTCGAAGATGATGTAGACGAACGAGGCGCCGAAGAAGGAGAAGCCGCGCACCACCTTCGACTTGGGAACCGACAGCATGGAAGTGGTCAGCGGATAGGTGACCTGGTCCTCGACCACCTGAGGCGCCTGGCCCGGATACTCGGTATAGACGATGACCTGCACGTCCGACAGGTCGGGCAGCGCGTCGAGCGGTGTCTTGAGCACGGCATAGACGCCGCCGACAATGACGAACAGGGTCGCCAGCAGCACGAGGAAACGGTTTCTTCCCGACCAGTCGATGATCTTCGCAAGCATGGAGTCTCCCGAAAATCAGTTGTGTCCGGCGTGAGGGCTGGCCGCGGCCTTGCCCAGAGGCCGGGCCGCGGTGATCACCCATTCGCCCTGGCCGCGCTCGACGAACTCGAACGCCACCGCCGTGCCGGGCTTGAGCGCCTTCAGCAAGCCACTGTTCGCAACCTTGAACTCCATGGACATGGCTGGCCATTTGAGGCTGGGCACCGGTCCGTGCGCCAGGGTTGCCGTGGCGGATTTCGTATCGATATCTTCTACTGTGCCTTCGGCTTGGTGGCCCACGCCGGTGACGGCCTTGGTGCTTGCTGATCCTTCAGGGGCGGCTTGAGTACCGTGTCCTGTATGCCCCAGCCCGCCGATGGCGGCTTTGAGGTTGCTTTCCGCGTCGATGAGGAAATTGGCCGCTGTCACCACCAGCTCACCATCTCGCACCCCTTCAATGATCTCGATGCGGTCTTCGCTGCGAGCGCCGACCTTGACCTCGCGGGGCTCGAAACGCCCCTCCTTGAGTTGCACCAGAACGATCTGCCGTGTTCCGCTGTCGATCACCGCCGACGTCGGTACCGTCAGCACGGCCCCCTTGGAGGCGGCGGGAAGCTCCACCTGGGCGAACATCCCCGGCTTGAGCAACCCACCTGCATTGGTCAATTCAACCCGCACGGGCACGGTGCGAGTTTCAGCCGTGAGCGTTGGATAGACGTAGGTGATGGAACCGGTGAACACCTTGTCCGGGTAGGCGTTGATGCGAACCGTGGCTTTTGTCCCTGTTTTGACCAAGCCGATGTCCTGCTCGAACACATCAGCTATCACCCACACTGAAGACAGGTTGGTGACCTGGTAGAGCGCATCGCCTGGCATGAAACGCATGCCTTGTACCGCCTTTTTCTCGGTCACGATGCCTGCCACCGGCGATCGAAACGTGAGGGTGCGGCGCGCCGTGTCCGACTGAGTCAGCGCCTTCACTTGCTCGTCCGAAATGTCCCAGTTGCGCAGGCGCGTCAGGCCCGATTCGGCGAGTTCTCGCATTCCTTTCTGTGTTTCCTCGCTGGCGCCCTTCAAGGCGTCGAGCCCTTGGGCGGCAATCGCATATTCGCGTTGCGCCGACACCAGTTCCGGGCTGTAGACCTCGAACAAGGGCTGACCTTTGCCAACGACCTGGCCGGTGGCGTTGACATGCAGGCGTTCGACGTAGCCCTCGAACTTAGGGGTGATGGCGTAGGTCAGGCGCTCGTCGGGTTCGATACGGCCTGCAGCGCGCACCATCTTGTCCAGGCTGCGCAAGCTGACCGCCTCAACGCGCACCCCGAGTTTCTGAACCTTGTCGGTGCTGATCTTGATCTGGTTGGCGCTTGCGGCGTCCGGCTCCTGCTCGCCTTCGTAGACAGGGATGTAGTCCATTCCCATCGGGTCCTTCTTGGGCGTGGGGGACGTATCGGGCAAACCCATCGGATTGCGGTAATAAAGGACCTTGCGCTCCTTTTTTTCGCTTGCCGAAGCAACAGTTGATGCCGCCTGCACGGATCCATGTGCAGCAGACTGGCGTTGTCCGTACCAATAGCCGCCCCCCGCAGCCAGTGCCGTGGCTGCCAGCACGAGCGCGCTCATCCCGATTTTTGTTGTCATAGTTCTTCTCCCACGATGCGCTCGATGTCTGCCAGGCGCATCTGGGCCGCCACTCCTGCTTTGACTTGATTAAGTTTTGCTTGCCGTATCTGCCTTTGCGCATCCAGCAAAGTGGCGAAATCCACCTTGCCCGATTCGTAGCCTGCCAATGCCGACCGGAACGTCAGCTCCGACTGGGGCAGCAGGCTGTCCGTCGTCAACGCCAGCGTACGGCGAGCCGCCTCCAGGCCTGCGGTGTTTTCGTACAGATCGGCGAGCACCTGGTTCGTGGCGACTTCGCGGCGGGAGCGCGCTGCTTCCAGCATGGCGTGTGCCTCACGCTCCTGTGCACGGCGGGTGTCCTGCTGCAAGGGGATGGTGACCTCGATCATCAGCTCCCATTCCCGTATCGACTTGCCGTACTGGATGGGTGACACCCCCACCGCAAAGTCCGGATAGCGGTTCTTGTAGGTGAGTTCACGATTCTTTTCTGCAGCCTGGATTTGTGACTCCTCGGTTCTCAGCAGCGGATTGCTGGACCGTGCACGCTGCTCCAGGACATCAAATCGCATGGTCTCAGGCGCCGGAAGTGTGCGAATGCTCTCTGGCGTAGCCAGCATCTCGCTGGCAGGGCGCCCCACGAGCGCTTTCAGCTTGGCCTGCAACTGACTTCGCTCTGCTTCGAGTGCAATCAATTCGTTGCGCATGGTGGTTTGCTCCAGCTGCGCACGAATCACGTCCTGCTGCGCGGCCAGGCCACTGGCGTAGCGCACCTGGGCGACTTTCTCAAGCCGGGCCATCAGGTCCAGGATTTCGCGGGTCAGCCGCTCGCTCTGATCCAGGTAGTAGAGCTGGGCGTAGGCTGCCTTGATCTTGCTGGCCAGCTCGTTCCAGCTGCCCGCCACGCGCCCCTGGGCAGCCTCGGCCTGCAAGGCGGCGGCCGCGCGCTTGAGGTCCCGCTTGCCAAACCACGGCAGCTCCTGCGTGAAGATGTAGCGCGTGCTGCCCACACGCCCGGGCAGCAGCGAGGCATTGCGCTCGCCCATGCGGGTGAGGTCGCGCAACTCCATGCTGAACCGCGGGTCGGGCAGGGCGCCGGCGGGCAGTATGCGCTCGGCAGCGGCATCGGCCTCGTACTGCATGCTGGCAAATTCTGGATTACCCTCCCGCGCCGCATTCAAAAGCCCCTCCAGATGGGCGCCAAGGCGCCCCTCTTGACTGAAACTTGCCTGGGTAAATACGAGTGCCAACAATGCTGCGCCGACGGACCGCCTCAACCTTATATTGGACATCACTTACCTTTCGATCCACGCAAGGCTGTATTCAACTGGTCAACGACCTCTGCCCAATCCGCATCCAGCAATATTTCATCCCGTAACAGGGCCGATTGGGCCTGACTCCAGAATGGTGCACTTTCTAGCCGGATGGATGGATGAAGCGGGCTGTGGCGCAGCAGGAAGTCCTGAATGCTCCGAGCGTCAGCGGCCAGCCCCAGTTGTTGAAATAATTCGGTGAACCGGTGGTAGGTTGAATCCATCGCGTTGATCCCCTCAGTGTTTTTCACGGTGTCAGCCGTGTTCTGCCGGCGCGCTTGATCCGCAGCGCCATCCCATACAGCCATTCTCGACAGGCCGGCCTGATAGAAGGATGAGCCTCAGATTACATTTGCGTAATCAAATCATTTTCTTGAGGCCGTCCATGGCACGCACAGAAGCACTGCTCGGAACGCGGTGATCTGCGCTTATCGAGATGACATGGCACCGCATCCACCCACATTGATTGAAGCCCTCGGTGTTGCAATTCACTTTTGAATCCGTCGTTTCAATGTGCGCTCGGCTTCTCGCACCATTTGCCGAACACACCAGTTGGCATAGAAACTGCCAAGAATCCGTCCAAGACCATGCTGCAGCCCGCGTGCGGGCAGGTCGAAGTCAATCCATACTCGCAGTTGCGTCCCCCTATCGGTCGGTTGCACCTCAAAACCCATGCGATAACGCCCGATCACCAACAAGCGTGGATCACCGAGGGTTTCCCAGACTTTTCGCTGCCCCTTGCGACGTTCAACAACGGCCTCTTCCAACGAGAACTCTAGGCCCCACATTCGGCCTGACATGCGGATCACGGACCCCACAGCCCGGCCTCCCCGAGCATCGGTTTGCGTGCGCATGGAGATGCCGCCCATGACGAAAGAGTGCCGCCCCATGTGTGCACCGAGATGGGTAGGATCATCCATGAACGCGAACACAGTCTCGGCTGGGGCGGCGATGATTGCCGTTGCTTCACTGTGCTTGCAGTAGGTGGACATCTCAACGGTCGCGACGCAGGCGCAGCGCATTGAAGATCACCGAGGCCGAACTCAGGCTCATGGCCAGCGCCGCAATCAGCGGAGACAGCAACCACCCGGTGAACGGGTACAGCACGCCTGCCGCAATCGGTACCCCGAGGCCGTTGTAGAGGAAGGCGAAGAGCAGGTTCTGGCGCATGTTCCGGACGGTGTTGATGGAGATGTCGCGCGCCGCAGTGATGCCGCGCAAATCTCCTTTCACCAGCGTGACCTGGCCGCTGTTCATGGCTACATCGGTCCCCGTGCCCATGGCCACACCGACGTCGGCCTTTGCCAACGCCGGCGCATCGTTGATGCCATCGCCGGCCATGGCAACAATGTGGCCTTCTTTCTGGAGCCGCTCAACAAGCGCGAGCTTGTCTGCGGGCTTGACTTCGCCATGCACCTCGTCGATGCCCAGTTTTGCACCCACAGCCTTGGCCGTGGTCAGGCCATCGCCAGTTGCCATCACGATGCGCAAGCCGCTGGCGTGCAAATTTTGAATAGCTTCCCGCGTGGTGGCTTTGATGGGGTCGGTAACGGCCAGAATGCCAGCCAGTTGCCTGTCCACGGCCAGATGCATCACGCTGGCGCCTTCACTGCGCAGACGCTCGCCATCAACCTTGAGCGCATCAGTGGCCACGCCTTCTAGCTGCATCAAGGCGGTGTTGCCCAGCACCAGATGCTTCCCGTCGATCATGCCGCGCACGCCGATGCCGCTGCCGGACTCGAAATCAACGGGTTTGACTAGTTCAAGATCTTTGTCGCGTGCGGCGCTGACGATGGCCTCTGCCAAAGGATGCTCGCTGCCTTGGTCCAAACTGGCCGCAAGGCGCAGTACTTCGTCCCCTGTAAAGCCAGGTGCGGCAACTGCGGTGTCGAAAGCGGGCTTACCTTCGGTCAAGGTTCCGGTCTTGTCCACTATCAGCGTGTCCACCTCGCGCATTTTCTCGATGGCGCCAGCATCGCGGAATAGCACTCCCTGTGTCGCGGCACGCCCTGTGGCCACCATCACCGACATCGGCGTGGCCAGCCCCAGCGCACAAGGGCACGCGATGATCAGCACCGCCACTGCGTTAATCAAACCAAACACCCAGCTAGGTTCTGGACCAAACAAACCCCAGACAAAGAAGGTGGCAATGGCGATGAGCACCACCACGACCACAAATTTGCCTGCCACCACGTCCGCCATGCGCTGCATGGGCGCCTTCGAGCGCTGGGCATTGGCCACCATCTGAACAATCTGCGACAGCATCGTGGCAGCACCGACTTTCTCGGAGCGCATCACCAAGGCACCACTGGTGTTCATCGTGGCGCCAATCACATTGTCACCAGGGCGCTTGGTCACCGGCACAGGCTCACCGGTCAGCATGGATTCATCGACTGCACTGCTGCCTTCAGTCACAATGCCGTCGACCGGCACTTTCTCGCCGGGGCGGATGCGCAGCAGGTCTCCGACGTGTACATGGTTCAGAGGTACGTCTTCTTCGCTCCCATCCGCATTGATGCGACGTGCCGTCTTGGGTGCCAATCCGAGTAGCGCCTTGATGGCCGCAGAAGTTTGCGAACGGGCCTTCAACTCGATGATCTGGCCCAACATAGTCAGCGAGATGATGACCACTGTCGCCTCGTAGTAGACCGCCACACGCCCCAGGGAGATGAACGAATCGGGGAAAACGCCCGGCGCCACGGTGGCCACGAGGCTGTAGAGAAAGGCTGCGCCCGTTCCCAGAGCGATCAAGGTCCACATGTTGGGGCTGCGATGGACAACGGACTGCCAACCGCGTACGAAGAAGGGCCAGCCCGTCCAGAACACGACAGGTAAGGACAGCACCAGTTCAACCCAGGTTTGCACTTTCATGTCAAACCATCCGAGGCGGTGGCCGAACATCGCCAGAATGGTCACGACGACCGTCAGCGGCAGCGTCCACCAGAAGCGCTGCTGGAAGTCCAGCAGCTCATGGTTGTCTTCCTCATCCAGCGGAATGATGGGCTCAAGCGTCATGCCGCACTTGGGACAAGTGCCAGGGTGGTCCTGACGCACCTCGGGGTGCATGGGACAGGTGTAGATCGTGTCGCTTGCCTCTGGCTGCGTGGTACCTGGTGCATTCGTAGGCACAGGCACAGGCACCGCAGCGTGCATGGAATGGCCGCGATGGTCATGCGGGTGCCCATGGGACACCTCGCCCTCGGGCACCAGGTGCATCTGGCACTTTGGACAGCGGCCCGGGTGATCTTGCCGCACCTCGGGGTGCATGGGGCAGGTGTAGATCGTGCCGCCCGACTCCGGCTGTGTGGTGCGTGGTGCGTTCGCAGGTACAGGCACCGCAGTGTGTATGGAATGGCTGCGATGGTCATGCGGGGGGCTATGGGACACCTCGCCCTCGGGTACCAGATGCATCTGGCACTTTGGACAGCGCCCCGGGTGGTCTTGGCGCACCTCGGGGTGCATGGGGCAGGTGTAAACAATGGGGGTGTTCGCTTGCATGGTGGATGGCTCCTGACTTAATTTCATGATGAACCCTGTCAAGGTGGCAAAGTCAAGTCGGACGGTGCGCATCCACCAAATGGAATGCACAGGGTTCGAAATGAACAAAACGTAATGTGGTGGTCAGCGTCCTGTTGGTGGCGGCTTCTTACAGTTAACTCGTGCTCTTCGCACAGGCAAAAAATCCAGTTTCACTTTTCATTGCAAGGACTTCAAAATGACCACCAAAACCGTAAAGCTCTCTCTCGCCATTGCCTTTGTCACTTTGTCTGGCTTGTCTCAGGCCACTTCCGCCTGGCACCAAGGGAATGGCGATGTTGTTCATGTCACGCCTGAGCACATCGGCCAGAACACGGCCAAGAGTCCAGTAGATCCCAACGTTCATGCCAAGATGCTGCACGGAGATACGCCGACACCTCAAATCGTGGAGAAGACCAATACGGGTGCTCAAACCAGCCCATCTCGCCAGCAGGTGCTGGATGACAAGAACGCACAGCTGAAGAACCTCTACATCAACTAATCGCTTCATTTCCCCTTTCAGCCCGATGCTTGTGCATCGGGCCTTTCTTTTTCTGTCGACAGAAAAGTGCTTGCGTCCAGCCAGAGGGACTGGCTCAACGATCAAGCGACTTTTGGTACTGTGCGTTGGCCTGATCGTGCCGTGCCTGGGTTTCCTTGGGCCACTGTGCCTTGATCCATGACAGCACGGCAATGATTTCCGAATCGCTCAACACACCGTCGTAAATGGGCATGTTGGTCTGGTAGTCCGGCTGCTGGATCAACTTCGCCAGCCCATATTTGGTAATGGCGAAAAGTTGTGCGTCAGGGTGGTGCCAGGTGTGACCGCTCTCGTCATGCGGTGGGGCTGGAAGAAGGTCATCGGGGCCGCGCTCGCGCCAGTCTGGCTGGCCTTGGCCACGGGTTCCGTGGCAGGCGGCGCAATGCTGGGTGTAGATGCGGGCTCCCGCATTCACGACCTGCGGATCATCGGGGCGCAAACCATCGGGTGCCGACTGGCTCCGCGCACCCAGAACGTACATGCCTGCGGCCATCAGCAGAACCACCAGGAGTCCCCCCAAACCCAACCTCAACCGGCTTTTGCCCATGGTGATGTCGGGCATGTCAGCTTTTGCAACAGCAGCCGGAATTGACTGGCGCGGTGTACAGATGGGGTGCACCCGAATGCAAGATGCGGGCGGAGTATCCCGCTTCTTGCAGCGAGAGAATCAAGAGATCCCCATTAAGTGGGGCAAGGGAAGAGTCGGCCTTGACGTGCGCCGTGCCCGCCTTCAAATCGACTTCGACAGCACCTACTCCGGCAACGGCCCGCAAGGCTTGCGTTACACGCGCCGTGCACATGGAGCAAGTCATGCCTGCAATGACCAAATCAATGGAGGTCATGATTCACCTTGACAGTTGAAATATCCCCCAAGCTGCCTTTTGTCAGCCTAGCTTGGGTATGAAACGCGGTACACGGCTCGCGTACTCTTGCCAGACCTGACCGAATCGCACCGCGCTCTCACGCTCTTCAGTCAATGCCAAGCGGCCGTACATGACCAAGAGGACAGGAAACATCAGCAACGTGAGGATGGTCGGCCATTGCAACAGGAAACCGAACATGATCAGTACGAACCCGATGTACTGCGGGTGACGCACCCGGGCGTAGAGGCCCGACTGTGCCAGTTGGCCTTGGCGCTGGGCTGCATAAAGTGTCGGCCATGCTTCGGCCAGGATCCAGAATCCTCCACCGATAAACAGGTAGCTGAGAATGTGGAACGGACCAAAATGAGGATCGCCGCCCCAGCCAAATAACAGCTCCAAAAGATGCCCGGCGTCATGACTCAAAAAGTCCACACCAGGGAATTTTTGCCCCAACCACCCGGACATAAAGTAGATGGTCAGCGGAAAACCGTACATCTCGACAAACAGCGCAACGATAAACGCCGTGAACGCGCCAAAACTTCGCCAGTCGCGTGCGGTGGCCGGCTTAAAAAAGCTGAAGGCGAACATGGCGAAGATGGCGACGTTGATGGCCACCAGCAGCCACAGACCGTAAGAGGACCCAGAGTGGTTCATCGCTTTTAGCTCCTGCGCTGATCGTCGTTTTGCTGCGACGTCTCGGCATTCTTATCATTGACATGCCCGCCATGCCCGCCATGCCCGCCATGCCCGCCATGCCCGCCATGCCCGCCATGCCCGCCATGCATGAAAACGTGCATCAACGGACAAAGCAACAAGATCGCGTAGGGCCACCATTGCGTCAGATGGGCGCGATGCTCGGTCCATAGAAAGTAGCCAGCAATAGCCCCGAACACCAGTAGCCCGATGGCATACCTAGAACGCCAAAAGCCCCCATCTTTCTGGGGGCTTTGTCCCGGTATCTGATGAGGGGCATGGTTGTGGTTCATGTTTACCCCTTACTTGGCCGCAGGCGCCATTGGCGACTGCATGCGATCCATCATCATCTGCATCATGGACTCCATCATGTCCATGCGCTTTTCCATCATTTGCTGGCGATCGGTCATGCCGCTCATGCCTTTACCGCCCTGCATTCCAGCCATCTTGGACATGCCACCCATCTGCTTCATCATGGCCATGCCGTCCTGCATCATCTTCATGTGCTCGGCTATCAGTGCCTGACGCTCTTCGGGCGTTTTGGCGGACATCATTTTTTCGTGCATCGCCTGCATGTCCTTCATGCGCTGGTCCATGGCAGCCATTTTTTCTGCACCCATGGATTGGCCCGGGGCCTTCTTGGCCGCTGCAGCGGGCGCCGCGCCTTCCGGATGGTGTTCCTTGTGCTCTTCGGTGCCTTGGGCGAGCGCGCCCAGCGATGCCGTTGCCACGCAGATGCCGATCAGGGTGTTGCGAATATGGATCATGGTTCTCTCCTGTCCTGGTTGAAGTTGCCGTGGCCATCCCCGGAGGGGTTGAGCGCGCGGCGATGGCACGCGAATGCAGCGTGTTCTTAGCGGATCGGCTGAATGTCGGTAACGATCAACTTGCCTCCCTCGCTCACCGCCATGAACTTGATCTTGTCGCCCGGTTTGACCGTAGCCAACAAGTCCTTGTCCCGGACCGTGAACACCATGGTCATGCCCGGCATGTCCAGATGCTTGATTTCGCCATGCTTGATCGTGACTTTGGAGGACTCCTGGTCCACTTTCCTGACCTCGCCTTCGGTCAGGGATGCGGCAGAGGCCGCAGACGCATGGTTATGGTCGTGTTCCGCAGTGGCCTGGGCGAAGCTGCCCACGGGCAGCAGCGAGCCCGCAGCGATGGCCGAGGCAACGAGAAAATGTGTAAAGAGGTTCATGCTTTTCCTTTGTACGATGTGAAGACTTGCGCCGAGCCGTCCTTCTGGATCAACAGCACCTGGTAGGCGTCCTGGCGCCCGCCGTAGGCTGGCCCATCCATGCCGGGCGAACCGATGGGCATGCCCGGAACGGCCAGACCAAGCGCCTTGGGCTTTTCCTTCAGAAGGCGCAGGATGTCGGCCACGGGCACATGGCCTTCGATGACATAGCCCTGCACCAATGCGGTATGGCAGGACGCGAATTTTTGTGCCACACCCAGCCGGGCACGCGCCGCGTCGTTCCCCTCGTCGGCCACGCTGGCGCGAAAGCCGCTCTGTTCCACGTGCGCGATCCAGTCTTTGCAGCAGCCGCAGTGGGGGTCCTTCCAGACCTGCAGGGCCGTCGCCCGGGGATTGGCCGCAGCAGGCAGGGAGGTCGCGCCAAGGGCCAGCATGCCCAGCAGGAACACGCGGCGCATGGGTCTTGAGGGTGAATTCATCTCTCGCATGGATGATTCCTTATTCTTGGAGTGCATTACTTCTGGGCCACCTTGATCAAGCCCTTCATGCCAGCCTCGTAGTGACCCGGCATCAGGCAGGCGAAGTTCGCAAACCCAGGCCTAGTGAATTGCCAAACGATCTCGCCTTGCTTTCCTGGTGCAAGCGTCACCTTTCCTGGTTCGTCGTGCTCCATGTCGGGGTACTTTTTCATCGCCTCCAGATGCTCCAGCAGGTCCTGCTCGGTGCCCAGGCTCAGCTCGTGCCTGACCTGGCCTTGGTTCTTGATGATGAAACGCACGGTGTCGTTCTTGTCGACCTGGATGGCGGAGGGCGTGAACCGCATGTCGTCACTCATGTTGACGGTGATCGTGTGGGTGACTTTCGCGGCCGTGCCGGGCCTGCCAAGCGCGGTTTCATTGGCGCCGTGACTGTGTTCGCCGGAATGGCTATCGCTGGCATGGGCGAAACCAGCGGCAGCACACAGCAGCAGCGCGATGATCTTGGGAGTTGTGTTGCTTGTGTTTTTCATTGGATTCATCCATCTAGGGTTAGCTTGTCAGTGGCCATGGTGCGAAGTGGGTTTACGCACCTGGACCTCGGTGGGGTTGCTGGACTCTTGGATTCGGCGCATGGACTGCCCAACCTCAGCCTTGAACCGGGCAGGCTCGGTCAAGGGTCCTTGGTACTCGTGGGCGACCTTACCTTCCGGATGCTCGAACCAGGCTGGGTCCATGTATTTACTAGGCTTTTGCTCTCGGCACACCTTCAACACACTGAACATGCCGCCCATCTCGACCGAGCCAAAGGGGCCTTTGCCAGACATCATGGGCACGGTGTTCTCGGGGATCCACAGTGAATCTCGGGTTTCATGGGTGAGATTCTTGAACGATATCCATGACATAAAGCTGTGCGCCACATTACATCTTTGTTATCTGCATGTCAGACGCCCCAAACCTCGTCAAACTATCACCACGCCAGCAAGTGGAGCACCGTCGTGAAGATATTGATTGTGGAAGATGAGCCCAAAGCGGGTGAATATCTGCGCCAAGGCCTGGGCGAGGCAGGATTCGTCGTGGACCTGGCCCATAACGGCAATGACGGCCTGCACCTTGCATTGCAGGGCACGTACGATTTGGTGATCCTGGATGTGATGCTTCCAGGGCTCAACGGCTGGCAGGTCCTGCAATCGATGCGCCAGCACGCCTTGCAGATGCCAGCCATGTTTCTCACCGCCCGCGACCAGGTCGAAGACCGCGTGAAGGGCCTAGAACTGGGCGCAGATGACTACCTGATCAAGCCTTTCTCGTTCGCCGAACTGCTGGCCCGTGTCCGCACCATCCTCCGGCGCGGGCGCAGCGGAACCGAGAGCACGACGCTGCGCGTGGCGGACCTGGAACTGGACTTGCTGCGGCGTCGCGTCACGCGCGCAGGCAAGCGCATTGACTTGACGGCCAAGGAGTTTGGCTTGCTGGAGCTTTTGATGCGGCGCAGCGGCGAAGTGCTGCCGCGCTCGTTGATTGCCTCACAGGTGTGGGACATGAACTTCGACAGCGACACCAATGTGATCGAGGTGGCCATGCGCCGCCTGCGCATCAAGATTGACGAAGGACAGGATGTCAAACTCATCCAGACCGTACGGGGCATGGGCTACGTACTGGAAGCACCCGAGGAACCGTAAGTGCTGCGCCATCTTTCGCTGACCAGTCGCCTGACGGCTTTTTTCACGATGGTGGCCGCAGCGGTCGTCCTCGGGTTGGGTTTCCTGTTCATGATCGCCACGGACCGCCATTTTCTGGAACTCGATCGCACCGCCTTAAGAGACAAAAAACTCCTGATTGACAACATTCTGGCCCGCGCGAATTCGCCGGAGGATGCACGCGGGCGCCTGAACGAAGCGCTGAGCCATCACCATGGCCTCTATGTCCTGGTCAAGGACGAAAAAGGCGCGGCGCTCTTTCAATCCGACGGTTTTAACCCGCCCGAGACGCCCGCTTCGCAACATTCTTCTCCCGACCGGCACACGCTTGACGTCTGGAGAGAGGGGGGAAGCGAGTTCCACTCCATCCACTATCAGGCGCGCATGGCGAATGCGGCCACAACGGTTCTTGAGGTTTCCATCGCCGTCGATACCGAACATCACACGCAGTTTCTGTCCGATTTGCGGCGCAGCCTGGCGATATATGCCGCCATCGCAACGCTGATCAGCGGCGTGCTGGGCTGGTTGGCGGCACACCAGGGGATGGCTCCTCTGCGCGCCATGAAGACCCGGGCAGCCGCAGTCACCGGGCAACAGCTGGAAGAGCGCATGCCCGTGGAAGCCGTTCCCATTGAAATGGCCGATCTGGCGCAAGAACTGAACCATATGCTGGACCGGCTGCAGGAAGACTTCCTGCGTCTGTCCGAGTTTTCATCGGATCTGGCTCATGAACTGCGCACACCCATCAGCAATCTGCTCACGCAAACCCAGGTCACCCTGTCTGCCAGACGTGACGCCGAAACCTATCGCGACATACTGGCCTCCAATGCCGAGGAGTTGCAGCGCCTGGCCCGCATGGTGTCGGACATGCTGTTTCTCGCCAAGACAGAACGCGGCGTTGATTTGCCCAGCAAGGAACGATTTTCCGCCGCGACGGAGGTCCGTGCACTGCTGGAATTTTATGAAGCAGTCGCAGAAGAAAAAAACATCAACCTGAGCACGCATGGAGACGGTGAAATTCAGGGCGATCGACTGATGTTCCGCCGCGCGTTGAGCAACCTGCTCTCCAATGCGCTGCGCCACACGCCGGAACGGGGAGAGGTTCAAGTTGCAGTGGCCAGGGAAGAGGGCGCCGTGAGAGTCTCCGTCGAAAATACCGGCAACGAAATCGACTCCAAAGATCTCCCTCGGTTGTTCGACCGCTTCTATCGTGCGGACCCTGCAAGAACACATCCTGGGTCCGATGGTTCCGGCTTGGGTCTTTCCATCACCAAAGCCATTGTTGAGGCGCATGGGGGCCATGTTTCGGCCCGTTCCGAGCAAGGAAAAACACGGTTCTCGCTGGCTTTTCCAGTCGAACCCAACGGGCATTAATGGGCCTGTCCCACCTGAGTCGGCGATTTTTCAGCAACGAGTGCACTCAGCGCCTGCATTTGTGTACTTCTCCTTACCGAGCATCAGACCTGGATGTTCATCACATCGGTGTAAGCCTGAACTAAACGGTTGCGGGTATGAAGCGTCGCTTGAAATGCAATGTTCGACTTGACTCCTGCAAACATCGTTTCTTCAAGACTGACAGTGGGGTTGCCTAAGGTGACCTCGCGGCTCAGGCGCCCAGATTCACTTTGCAATTGGCTCGTGGTCGTGAGTGCCTGCTTCATCACGTCCAAAAATCCACGGTCCTGAACTGTGGGTGCTTTGGACGGCAACGTTCCCGCCGGATTGACTGGCAGTAGTGCGCCGAGCGGGTTGGTGGTGATGTTCATGGTGTGTCCATTGTCGAACTGACTGGGGGTATGAGGGGTCTTTTTGCGGGGAGATCGAGAGCAGCGATCGATACGAAATAATAAGTGCCGCCAGCCCATCAAGAAGCCCTACGACGGGTGCGTCAGCCGTTCAATTGCGCAGCTATGGATGACAGCAACGTCATCTTGCCGACATAGCCGAGAGTGGCCGATACGCACAGTGGTGAACATCGACAAAGCATGAATATGGCGGGTTGCCACGCCGAAGGGAGCGTGGTTTACAGCCGTTGCGAAATCTCCAGCAGTGGTTTGATGCTGGAGCCAAAGCGGCTCATTGACGCGTGGTTCTGCTCCAGTTGGCTGTAGGGCAGATAACGGATCCCCAGCTCTGACACCCGGGAAAACGCGGGTCTTCGAAGTTGTTCCGCCACCTTGTCTCTGCGATTGTCTGGGGCTACCAAAAACAGCGCGCATTTGCCAGCAACCCGCGTGCCAAGGGCCAAATCAAGCATGCGAACGATCCCTGAGTAGATGGACGTGGTGTGCTCGACTTCAAATGCCGCAGCCACCTGCGAGGTCTGGGTATCAACCCAAACAACATCAATCAACCGCACCGACTCTAGACGGGGTCCCCTCGTTTTCAGTGCAATAACTGGCGGTACGCAAACCCAGCACTGGCGCGGGGGTGGT
>NZ_BAAGQN010000008.1:19065-38987 GCF_054783455.1 Simplicispira piscis | reverse complement strand
AGCATGACGAACATGCTCCCTTTTTACCTGCCCGGGGTAAGCTGCCGTCTTAACTGACTGGCATTGGCCCGGAGGCCGCCTTTCAATGTGCTGTTTCAAAAGCGCTTCACGCTTACAGCGAATAGTACATATCGTATTCGACCGGATGCACGGCCTGGCGGAAGCGCGTGACTTCGCCCATCTTGAGTTCGATGTAGGCATCAATCATTGCTTCGGAAAACACACCGCCTTTGGTCAGGAAGGCACGGTCGGTATCGAGCGCATCCAGCGCCTGGTCGAGGCTATGGCAAACGGTGGGCACCAACTTGTCTTCTTCGGGTGGCAAGTGGTAGAGATCCTTGGTAGCGGCTTCGCCGGGGTGAATCTTGTTCTCGACACCGTCGAGGCCTGCCATCAACAGCGCAGCAAACCCCAGGTAAGGGTTCATCAGTGGATCAGGGAAACGTGCCTCGACACGGCGGCCCTTGGGGTTGGATACATACGGGATACGGATCGAAGCCGAGCGGTTTTTGGCCGAATAGGCCAGCTTCACCGGGGCTTCAAAATGCGGCACCAGGCGCTTGTAGCTGTTGGTGCCTGGATTGGTAATCGCATTGAGCGCACGGGCGTGCTTGATGATGCCGCCGATGTAGTACAGGGCGTAGTCCGACAAACCGGCGTAGCCATCGCCAGCAAACAAGTTCTTGCCGTCCTTCCAGACCGACTGGTGTACATGCATTCCCGAACCGTTGTCGCCTGCGTAAGGCTTGGGCATGAAGGTAGCGGTTTTGCCGTAGGCGTTGGCAACGTTATGAATGACGTACTTTTGCAGCATCGTCCAGTCGGCGCGCTGCACCAGAGTGCTGAAACGTGTGCCAATCTCGTTCTGACCAGCACCAGCGACTTCATGGTGGAACACTTCCACCGGAATACCCATCGATTCCAGAATCAGCGACATCTCGGCGCGCAGGTTGTGCGTGCTGTCCACAGGCGGAACCGGAAAGTAGCCGCCCTTGACCGTAGGACGGTGTCCGCGGTTACCGCCTTCGAGGTCGCGGCCCGAATTCCAAGGGGCTTCGTATTCTTCGATCTCATACATCACCTTGCCAGGTTCGTTGCTCCATCGCACGCCGTCAAAGATGAAGAATTCGGGCTCGGGCCCAAAGAACGCCGTGTCGCCCAAACCCGAGGCTTTGAGGTAGGCCTCAGCGCGCTTGGCAATGGATCGCGGGTCGCGGTCGTAGGCCTTGCCGTCGCTGGGCTCGATGACGTCGCAGCTCAAGATCAACGTCGTCTCTTCAAAGAAGGGGTCGATGTTGGCAGTATTCGGGTCGGGAATAAGCTGCATGTCCGACGCCTCGATACCCTTCCAGCCGGCAATCGACGACCCGTCAAAGGCATGTCCGGACGAGAACTTGTCTTCGTCAAAGTGCGACACCGGCACCGTGGTGTGGTGCTGCTTGCCAAGGGTGTCGGTAAAGCGGAAGTCGACGAATTTGACTTCGTTTTCTTGCACCATCTTCATTACATCTGCAACGGTCTTGGCCATCGGGTACTCCTGGGAAAAGCGTTGGTTAAAAATATTTTCTGCAATATGCAAAGCAGTTTGCATGCCAGCCATCTGCGGGTTCTGACGGACACCGGACAAAGCGCACACCTCGCACCACCGGCCTTTGCACGCATTTTTTTGGTGCAAAACGTTACAAAACTGCCAATATTAAAGTGTCCGCACCAATTCAGGGCCGCACGCCGCACCAACATTGTGCAAACCACGAACCAGATCCGCCCAAGCCGCAGGCACCAGGGATGCGGGACCCTTGACTCCGAGCTCGATATGGCGACCGTATTGCGGATGATCCACACTCGGGAGGCTGAACACCCGGATTGGGGGATAGCTGTCCTCGATGTGATGCATCAGCGGGGTCAACATGGCTTCAAGCCCCCCAAACACGATGATCGAATGCTCGACCTGCGGTGCACGGTTGAAACAATGGGGGTAGTCGGTGTCCAGCGCCCACTCGATCATGGGCCAGGCCATGACCGGAAAGCCGGGCACGCAATACACCCGCCCAGATCCTGCCCCGGCGCAACTGAACCCTGGTATCTTGTTGTAGGGGTTTGGAACAATCGAGGCCCCCACCGGAAAAACGCCCATGTTCAGGCGGTGCACGTTATCGGGCCGGTCAACCTCATACAACGTCCCCTGCTCACGCGCCATTTCCTGCATGCGCTCACGGATCAACAACTCAGCCTGAGGGTGTAACTCCAACTCCACGCCCAAGGCGCGGGCTGCACATTGGCGTGTGTGGTCGTCTGGCGTGGCACCGATGCCACCCGTCGAGAACACCACATCACCCGAGGCAAAAGCCCGCTGCAAAGTGCTGGTGATGCGATCCGGATCATCGCCGACGTATTCGGCATAGGCCAACGGCAGCCCGCGCGCACCCAGTATTTCAATCACCTTGGACAGATGCTTGTCCGCACGCTTACCCGAAAGAATCTCATCACCGACGATGATGAGGCCAAATTGCTGCGTCATTTGTCAACAGACTCCAGAAGCGGCGGACGATCATCCGGGGATGGCGCCAACGAGGAAGGCGCCTCCAGCACTTCGACGGCATCTAAGCGGGCAGGAGCCATCGGCACCTCGGCCCTCAGCCGCTCCAGGGCGGCCAGGCAGAAGTGGGCAAACCACAGGGAGGAGAAAGCGAAGACCAGCGTGTAAATCCAGATGGCCAGTGGGATCAAAACGAAAAATGCCGCAGCAAACAAAATGCCTGAAGCCCAGACGATCGCTGGCGCGGCCCCCAGATACCCACAAAGCACGCCAATACCTAGCAGAGAAATGCGGTAGCGGCGAAAAATTTCTGTGCGCTCCGCACGGCTGGCATGTTCTGCCAACGCATCGAAAGCCATCACGCGGTACGTCAGCCAACCCCAGATCAGCGGGGGAAGAATCAGCACAAGGGGCGGTATCAACCACAACGGCATGGAGGCCACCATTGCCATCAAGGCCAGAACCGTAGAACCAATAGACCAGGCCAGGCTGACAATGAAAGAGCCGCCTTTTTTCCGTTCCAGTGCATGAAATCGCCGCTGCGACACCAGAGAAACCAACGCGGGAGTCATCAGCACTGCGACCAATAACAGCGAAACGACGACCACTAACGGGGTCACCAAGGCGACCACCATCAGGGGCGCCACATAGGCTTTGGCATCACCCAGACCCAGATTGGCGAGCCACCCCCAGAAGCCTTCCATCAGGCCCCAAGAATCCAGCCAGCTGTGTGCCATCGCAACAGCCGCATCCCAATACCAGTGGCTCAGCCCCAATGCCAAAGCACCCATCAGCAGCAGAGGCAGCAGCGACAAAGCGATCACACGGGGATGCATGCAATACACCACGGCGCGCCAAAAAGAATCAAACAGGAAGGCCATGGCGGCAAGCATACCTGTTGTCAGAGACACCGTGGGAAGCCATTCCCCAGACAGATCACATACAAAAAAGCCCCGTCCCAATGGGGGTACGGGGCCTTTGGCAAGCCCCAAAGGGCTTGCACAACACTACATGCGCTTACTTGGCAGCGGAAGCGGCATCGGTGGCGGCCTGGACGGCGGCGCCAGCAGCAGCGGCTGCGTCGGTTGCGGCAGAAGCAGCGCCGGTTGCAGCAGCAGCGGCGTCAGTTGCAGCGGCAGCTGCGTCGGTTGCAGCAGCTGCCGCTTCCGATGCGGGTGCAGCAGGTGCAGCAGCAGGCTCAACAGCCACGGGAGCGGGTGCAGGAGCCGGCTCTTCCTTCTTGCCGCAAGCGGCCAAAGCAGCGGCAGCAATCAGGGTGGCGATGATGAGGGATTTGTTCATTTCAGTTTTTCCTTGAGGACGATCAAAAAAACAAAAAATGCCACAACTTCCAGCCTCTTGCAGCCCGGTTCGCTCTGGCAGAGATTGCTCCGGTGGAGCACATTTACAACTCAGTCCAAGATTATATTAGGTATTCGTCAATACTGGATAATACCGAGCAGCGCAAGAAATGCCCCTGTGTTGCGAACAACTGACAAAAATCTGACTTTTACTGGCGGAATTCTGACGTCACCATTAAAGCCCCAGCGTTGTTGAAGCAAAACCGGGGGAACTTTTACTCCGCACCCACTCGACAAGAACTTCATGCAAGAACACGCGGCGCGCCGGCTCAGTGTCTGTCACGCCTACACAACGGTCGGGATCGAGCCGGTGCAACACCCAGCCGGGTGACCAGATCGCACTGGGAATGTCCAGCGCGTCTGCCATAGGACTGACGCGGCAAGTCAGGATATGGTCCCAAGTACCCCGCCAGCGCACGAGGCGCGCATGGCGACGGATCATTTCATCGTAGCTGCGCGCCAGCAAGGTCATGCGGCGACCGCTGCGGGCCCACTCCTCCAGCGATTCGATGACGGCCCGCTCACCCAGCGGCCAGTCGTGAAAATTGGCATCACTCAGGATCATTTCACGCCAACCCTCCCGGGCTGCCGTAGCCAAGGCATCGCGCACCAGTTGCTGGAATGCTTCACGACCATTGAAGCGCCCTACAGGCAATTCGGGGGGAGCCGGGACGGTCGCGTCGGGCATATCTGCGGTCATCTTGATCTCCTTGGTCTACAACCACAGCCCGGCAAAACCTTTGCCTCGCCACCGGCCGACGGTCAAACTGCGACAATTCTCCTATGGAAATCACAGAACAATGTGTGGTCGCACTGACCTGGACGCTCAAAGACACCTTGGGCGATGAACTCGATATCCTCGACGAGCCCGTCGAGTTCTTCGTAGGTGGCAGCGATTTGCTGGCCCGTATCGAAGAAGCATTGCAAGGCCACAGCGTGGGGGCCAAGCTGTCACTGCACCTTGAGCCCGAAGATGCTTTTGGCGATTTCCAGGAGCAACTCCTCTTTCTGGAACCCAGAGCCATTTTCCCGGCAGAGCTGGAAGAAGGTATGACTTTTGACGGCACCGCCCTGCCCGAAGGCTGCAGCGCTGAGGCGCCGCGCGATGCTCTCTACACCGTGACGGAGATCTATCCCGAGCACGTCGTTCTGGACGGCAACCATCCACTGGCTGGTATTGCACTGCGGCTGCACCTGACGGTGTGCGGTGTGCGCGAAGCCACCGAAGAAGAGGCGAACCGTGGTACGGCGGGCACCGGGTTCTTCCGCGTTCAACCCCAACCGCCTGGCAACACGCTGCTGCACTGAGGAGTGCGAGCCTTGCAAAACAAGGCCCGCACTGGGCAACCCGGTGGCGAGCAACTTTATTTAGTAGCGCGAAATCTGCCCGTTGGTGGTGCGGACCCTGTCGCCCACGCGCAAATCACCCACCGAACTGACGTCATAGGCACGATAACCGCCTTGGTCGAGCTGGATGGAAATCCGATAGACCGTGCTGCCATAACCGGGGTTATTGCGCTCCTCGATGGCATTGCCTGCCAGGGCACCGCCCACCACGCCCACGGCCGTGGCTGCGGTACGGCCGCTGCCCTTACCCACCTGGTGACCCAGCACACCACCGACCACAGCGCCCAGCACGGCACCTGCCCCTGTTGAAGCACCCCGCTGCTGGCCTTGCAGCATCTCTATGTTGGCTACACGCCCATACTCCGTCCCAGCGGGTGCCTGGGCCGGATAGCCCCCACTTTGACCTTGGTAAGAGCCTGCAGGGTACTGCGCAGGTGCCTGGCGATAAGGCGCACAAGCGGCCAGCGCACCGGCCAAAAGGGTGGTGCCTGCAAGCAGGGCCATTCGGGAAAAATTCAATTGACGCACATTGCTCTCCTCAAATCATCAAATCAAAACCGTTCGGGTTGGCTGCCATTGAACCATGCGACGCCATACTCGTAGCGCCGGGCAACGGCTGGACGCCAGGCCAGACAAGGCCCCGCTCCGGTGTAAGCCAGCGCCTACAAAAGCAGCATGCGACTGCGCCGCCCATCAAGCGGTGCCTGAAGAACCATACCCCCGTTCACCCCGCTCGGTAGGGGCGAAGTCCTGCACCACATTGAACTGCGCCTGCACCACGGGAACGATCACCAGCTGTGCCAGCCGGTCCAGGGGCTCCAGCGTGTAGCGTGCCTGGCTGCGGTTCCAAGCGCTCACCATGAGCTGACCCTGGTAGTCGCTGTCAATCAGGCCGACCAGGTTCCCGAGGACGATGCCGTGCTTGTGACCCAGCCCCGAGCGTGGCAGGATGAGCGCCGCATAGCCCGGATCACGCAAGTGAATGGCAATGCCGGTGGGCACCAGCTGCCATGCATTGGGCTCCAGCACCAGGGGCTCGTCCAGGCAAGCCCTCAGATCCAGTCCCGCACTGCCTGGGGTCGCATAGGCGGGGAGCTGATCCGCCATGCGCGGGTCGAGAATTCGGACATCGATCTTCACTTCTTGCTTTCCTTGCTTTCTGTAGTGCGTTGTTTGGCCAGTTGCGCCAACCGCTCTTGCAGTTGGGCCATGGAAGGCTTGCCTGGCCCCTGAATCTCCGATGTCAGCTTCGCGAAGGCCCGGCTGGACAAGCTGCCCAACACCCACCAGAGCACGCCCGCAACTGCAACCCCCATCAAAGTGCCCTTGCCCCACACCAGAAAGGCCGCGCCCTGCACCACAGCGAACAGCAGTAACAGTGCGCGCACCAGCTTCAACACCCCCTGAAAAGGCGCCAGCACCTGGATCAGATCGGGCGGTAGCCCGGCACCGCTCGCAACAGTGGACGCACCGTCCTTGGGCTCGATCGGCACAGGTTCAGACGGACGCTGCACCGAAGGAGGACGGCTCAGGCGCTCCACATAGTTTGCAAAATCGCCATCGGGTGGCGTATCCCATTCGGGTTTGCTGGGGCCTGGCATGGAACAATCTCCGGGGAGCAGTCAGGCCTGCGCCGATGGCAGCCGACGCGCAATCTCAGTGACCAACTGCTGTGCAAGTGCGCGCTTGGAGGCACGCGCCAGCTCGCGATGCCCCTGGGCGTCTACCAGCAACAAGGCGTTATCGTCTTGTCCGAAAGTGGCTGGACCGATATTGCCCACCAACAGGGGAACACCTTTGCGCGCGCGCTTGGCCTCGGCATGCCGCAACAGGTCGTGGCTCTCGGCCGCAAAGCCCACGCAGAACAAATCTCCCACCAGCGCATGCGGTGACTGCGCTACCGCAGCAAGAATGTCCGGGTTCTCCACGAAGCCCAGCACTGGCGTCTGGCCCGAGCCGTCTTTCTTGATTTTTTGCTCTGACGCTGTCGCCGGGCGCCAATCGGCCACCGCTGCAGTCGCTATGAAAACAGTAGCTTGCTGCGCTCGGGGTACAACGGCCGCAAGCATTTCCTGCGCAGACTGCACATTGATGCGCTGCACGCCACGCGGTGTGGCCAGGTGCACGGGGCCTGCCACCAGGGTGACCTCTGCACCCGCCTCGCGGGCGGCACGGGCAATGGCAAAGCCCATCTTGCCGCTGGAGTGGTTGGTGATACCGCGCACAGGGTCGATGGCCTCGAACGTGGGGCCGGCCGTGACCAGCACCTTCTCGCCTGTCAGCACCTTGGGCGTGAAAAAGGCAATCAGCTCTTCCAGCAGTTCGGCAGGCTCCAGCATACGGCCGTCGCCGGTTTCGCCGCAGGCCTGGTCGCCGGTGCCCACGGCCAGCACCGTAGCGCCGTCCTGCACGACCTGCTCCAGATTGCGCTGCGTGGCGGGGTGCGCCCACATCTCACGGTTCATGGCGGGCGCCAGCAGCAGCGGAACACGCTCCTGGGGACGTGCCAGGCACAGCAGACTGAGCAATTCATCGGCCCGCCCCTGGGCCAGTCGGGCGAAAAAATCTGCGCTACAGGGCGCGATCAAAATGGCGTCGGCCTCGCGGCTGAGGTTGATGTGCGGCATGTTGTTGGCCGCACGTGCATCCCATTGCGAGCCATACACGGGCCGACCCGACAGCGCCTGCATGGTCACCGGCGTGATGAACTGTGCAGCCGCCTCGGTCATAACGACCTGCACGGTGGCGCCCTCGCGAATGAGTGCACGGCACAGCTCGGCCGATTTGTAACAGGCTACGCCTCCACTGAGGCCCAGGACGATGTGTTTGCCAGCAAGCTCGTTCATAGGGTGCAATTTAGCAGACGGTGCCACTACGCGGGCCGCGGGCGCTGCAGCGTCATGGGGGCGGCCTCTATAATCAGAATTTCCCACCACCTTAAAAAGACATGACCAAATTTGTCTTCGTCACCGGCGGTGTGGTGTCTTCCCTGGGCAAGGGAATCGCCTCAGCCTCCCTTGCCGCGATTCTCGAATCGCGCGGTCTCAAAGTCACCCTCATCAAGCTCGACCCGTACATCAACGTGGACCCGGGCACCATGTCCCCGTTCCAGCACGGTGAAGTGTTCGTCACGGACGACGGCGCCGAAACCGACCTCGACCTAGGCCATTACGAGCGTTTCATCGAAACGCGCATGAAGAAGACCAACAACTTCACCACCGGCCGCATCTACCAGTCGGTGCTGGAGAAAGAACGCCGGGGTGACTACCTCGGCAAGACGGTGCAGGTGATCCCGCACGTCACCAACGAGATCCAGGAATACATCAAGCGCGGTGCCGGCGTGGGAACCGACGATGCCGTCGATGTCGCCATCGTCGAGATCGGCGGCACCGTGGGCGACATCGAGTCGCTCCCCTTCCTCGAAGCCGTGCGCCAGCTCAGCCTGAAGCTCGGCCCGAACAACGCCGCCTTCGTCCACCTGACCTACGTGCCCTTCATCGCCGCTGCGGGCGAGCTCAAGACCAAACCCACGCAGCACACGGTGCAAAAGCTGCGTGAGATCGGCATCCAGCCCGACGCGCTGCTGTGCCGCGCCGACCGCCGCATTCCGGACGAAGAGCGCGAAAAAATCTCGCTGTTCACCAACGTACCCGAGTGGGGCGTGATCAGCATGTGGGACGTGGACACCATCTACAAGGTGCCGCGCATGCTGCACGAGCAAGGCCTCGACGGCCTCATTTGCGACAAGCTGCGCCTGAACACCCCCCCCACCAACCTCAAGCGCTGGGACGACCTGGTGTATGAAACCGAGCACCCCAAGGGCGAAGTTCGCATCGCCATGGTGGGCAAGTACGTGGAGCTGTCCGACAGCTACAAGTCCGTCAACGAGGCCCTGCGCCACGCCGGCATGCGCAACCATGTGCGTGTGCGCATCGACCACCTCGACTCCGAATCCATCGAAGGCCAGGAAGCCGACAAGCTAGCCCCGTACGACGCCATCCTGGTGCCCGGCGGTTTTGGCTCGCGCGGTGTGGAAGGCAAGATCTGCACGGCCAAGTTCGCCCGGGTGCACAAGGTGCCCTACCTGGGCATTTGCCTGGGGATGCAGGTGGCCACCATCGAGTACGCCCGCCATGTGGCTGGCCTGCCCGGCGCCAACTCCACGGAATTCGATCCGTCCTGCAAGCACCCGGTGATTGCGCTGATCACCGAGTGGAAGGATGCCGACGGCACCATCAAGACGCGCGACGCCAACTCCGACCTGGGCGGCACCATGCGCCTGGGTGCGCAAAGCTCGGACGTGGCCCCCGGAACGCTGGCACACAGCATTTATGGCGACGTCGTCACCGAGCGCCACCGCCACCGCTACGAGGCCAACGTCAACTACCTCGACCAGCTGCGCAAGGCGGGCCTGGTGATCTCGGCGCTGACGCAGCGCGAGCACCTGACCGAGATCGTCGAGCTGCCCACGAGCGTGCACCCCTGGTACATCGGCGTGCAGTTTCACCCCGAGTTCAAGTCCACGCCCTGGAACGGCCACCCGCTGTTCAACGCCTTCATCAAGGCGGCCGTGGAACACCAGAAGGCCGCCAAGGCCGCAGCGTAAGCAAAGGAAACACCGCCATGAAACTCTGCGGCTTCGACATCGGTCTGGAACACCGCATCTTCCTCATTGCTGGCCCTTGCGTAATCGAGTCCGAGCAGTTGCAAATGGACGTGGCGGGCCAGCTCAAGGAAATCACTTCCAGCCTGGGCATCCCGTTCATTTTCAAAAGCAGCTTCGACAAGGCCAACCGCTCATCGGGCAGCACCTTTCGGGGCCCAGGCCGAGAGAAAGGCCTGGAGATCCTGGCCAAGATCCGGCGCGAACTGCAGTTGCCCGTGCTCACCGATGTGCACACCGAGGAAGACATCGTCGAGGCGGCCAAGGTAGTGGACGTGCTGCAGACGCCCGCCTTCCTGTGCCGCCAGACGGATTTTATCCGCGCGGTGGCTCAGTCGGGCAAGCCGGTGAACATCAAGAAAGGCCAATTCCTCGCACCACACGACATGAAGAACGTCATCGACAAGGCCCGGGCTGCCGCCAAGGAAGCAGGGCTCCCCGAGGACAATTTCATGGCCTGCGAGCGCGGCGCCAGCTTTGGCTACAACAACCTGGTGAGCGACATGCGCAGTCTGGCCATCATGCGCGAGACGGGTGCTCCCGTCGTGTTCGACGCCACGCACAGCGTGCAACTGCCTGGCGGCCAGGGCACCAGCAGCGGCGGCCAGCGCGAGATGGTGCCGGTGCTGGCCCGCGCGGCCGTGGCCGTAGGCGTGGCAGGCCTGTTCATGGAAACGCATCCCGACCCGGCCAACGCCATGAGCGACGGCCCGAATGCCGTTCCCCTGAAACACATGCGTGCGCTGCTGGAAACGCTGCTCGCGCTCGATGCCGTGACCAAAAAGAACGGCTTTCTCGAAAACAACTTTGGAGCTTGAACATGCCCAGTGGATACGTCATCGCCAATGTCCGCGTCACCAATCCCGCGCAGTACGAGGAATACAAAAAGTGGTCCACCGCGGCGTTTACTTCGCACAACGCGGAAATCTGCGTGCGCGGCGGCCAGGTGGAAGTCATGGAAGGCGATTGGACGCCCGATCGCGTAGTGATCGCCAAATTCGAAAGCTTTGAAGCAGCCAAAGCCTTCTACCATTCGCCCGAGTACGGCAAGGCCCGTGCGGCGCGCGAGGGCGCGGCCATCATGCGGCTGGTGTGCGTGGAAGGCCTCTGAAAATCGCTCCATTATTCATAGCTGCCAGCGCTTGCTGAATAAGCGTTGGAGGCCCATTTGATTTAAAACTTCTGCATAAGGAAAACCATGAGTGCCATTGTTGACATCGTAGGCCGCGAGATCCTCGACAGCCGAGGCAACCCCACCGTCGAATGCGACGTGCTGCTCGAGTCGGGCGTGATGGGCCGCGCAGCTGTGCCGTCCGGCGCATCGACCGGCTCGCGCGAAGCCATTGAGCTGCGCGACGGTGACAAGAGCCGCTACCTGGGCAAGGGCGTACTCAAGGCGGTGGAGCACATCAACACCGAGATCAGCGAAGCGGTGTTGGGGCTGGATGCGTCCGAGCAGGCCTTCCTCGACAAGACCCTGATCGACCTCGACGGCACGGACAACAAGAGCCGCCTGGGCGCCAACGCGATGCTGGCTGTTTCCATGGCCGTGGCGCGTGCCGCAGCGGAGGAATCGGGCCTGCCGCTGTACCGCTACCTGGGTGGCATGGGCGGCATGCAGTTGCCCGTACCGATGATGAACGTGATCAACGGCGGCGCACATGCCAACAACACGCTCGACATCCAGGAATTCATGATCATCCCCGTGGGCGCACCGAGCTTTCGCGAAGCCGTGCGCTGGGGCGCCGAGGTGTTCCATGCGCTGAAAAAAATCATCAACGACAAGGGCATGAGCACCGCCGTGGGCGACGAAGGCGGCTTTGCCCCCAGCGTGGCCAACCACGAAGCAGCCATCGAACTGATCCTGCAAGCCATCGACGCCGCCGGCTACACCGCCGGCGAACAGATCGCCCTGGGCCTCGATTGCGCCGCCAGCGAGTTCTATCGTGACGGCCAATACCACCTGGCCGGCGAAGGCCTGGCCCTGAGCGCTCAGGCCTGGACCGACATGCTCGCCACCTGGTGCGACAAATACCCCATCATCAGCATCGAAGACGGGATGCACGAGGGCGACTGGGACGGCTGGAAGATTCTGACCGACCGCCTGGGCAAAAACGTGCAGCTGGTGGGCGATGACCTGTTCGTCACCAACACCAAGATCCTGCAGGAAGGCATCGAGAAAAACATTGCCAATTCGATCCTCATCAAGATCAACCAGATCGGCACACTGACCGAGACCTTCGCCGCCATCGAGATGGCCAAGCGCGCCGGCTACACCGCCGTCATCAGCCACCGCTCGGGCGAGACCGAGGACAGCACGATTGCCGACATCGCCGTCGGCACCAACGCGGGCCAGATCAAGACCGGATCCTTGAGCCGCTCGGACCGCATGGCCAAGTACAACCAGCTGCTGCGCATCGAGGAAGACCTGGGCGACATCGCCCACTACCCTGGCCGACGCGCCTTCTACAATCTGCGCTGACCAGGCAGGCAGCCGTGCGCTCCCGTCTCCTGCTGGCCGTGCTGCTGGCCCTTCTGGCAGCCCTGCAGGCCCAGCTTTGGCTGGGCCGCGGCAGCATTCCGCGCGTTGCGGCCATGCAAAGCCAGTTGGACGAGCAAAAGGCGGCGAACGCACGGGCAGGAGAAGCCAATGAACGCTTGGCTTCCGAAGTGCATGACCTGAAGGAAGGCCTCGACATGGTCGAGGAAAAGGCCCGCAGCGAGCTGGGCATGGTCAAACAGGGCGAGATCTACGTCCAGTACACCCCGGCAAGATAGAGAACAACCCCCTGTGGCGCTGCGCGCGCCTTCCCCCTCTCGGCTCCGCCGGGAAGGGGGATGCCACCAGCGCCCGAACAGCAGAGTATTGGCGGCCCTTGCGCGGTGGCCGCTGGCCTGGGACCGCGCCCATTTCAAGCAACTGGCTTGGTTTCAGTGCAGCGTGGGCGAAGCCGGTGCGTCCAGAACCTGCGCCACGGGTGCTGCCGCGAACAGCCCGGCGGCATCCACGGCGTCGAAGTGGTATTGCTGACCACAGAACTCACACCCCACCTCGATGGTTTCCCGCTCAGCCAGGATGCTCTCGACCTCGGCCGCACCCAGGCTTTGCAGCATGCGGCCCACGCGCTCGCGCGAGCAAGTGCAGGCAAAGCGCGGGCCGTCCTGGCCCTGCTGCGGCTCGAAACGCAGGAGCTTCTCTTCCCAGAACAGGCGGCGCAGGATGGTGTCCACATCGAGCGTCAGCAGCTCCTCGCGCGTCAGGCTGGAGGCCAGGTGCGCGATGCGGTTGTAGTCCTCGTTGCGGCCGATCTGGTCTTCGTTCTCGCTGTGGCTCAGCTGCCCCCCCAGGTTGCCGGTGCCCTTGAGGGGCATGCGCTGGATCAGCAGGCCCGCCGCCACCTTGTCGTCGGCCGCCAGCACCAGCACGGTGTCGAGCTGCTCGGACTGCAGCATGTAGTGCTGCAGCACATCGGACAGGCGTTCGAGCTTTTCATGCTGGTCGCCATGCAGCGGCACCACGCCCTGGTAGGGCTGCTGGCCGGGCAGACGGTCTTTCGGGTCGAGCGTGATGGCGCAACGCCCGCCGCCGCCCACGTTGACCATCTGGCTCAGACGCGCACCGTCCTGCACTTCGCCAACGATCGTGGCCGTGGCACGCAAGGACAGATCCGACTGCACCTCGGCCACCGCCAGCTTGACCGGGCCGTCGCCAAACACCTGCAGCACCAGCGCGCCGTTGAATTTGATGTTCGACTGCATGAGCACGGCCGCGGCCGCCATCTCGCCCAGCAGTTCGCGCACCGGCGCCGGATAGGGGCCGGTGGCTGTATTGCCGGCTCGGCGCGCCAGGATGTCGGTCCAGGCGTCGGTCAGGCGCACCAGCATGCCGCGCACGGGCAGGCCATCGAAGAGAAACTTGTGAAGTTCAGACACGCAGGGTTCCAGAAAAAAGATCAGCTGAGCTTGCGCAGGCCGTTCTTGAAACGGCGGGCGTTCTCGATGTAATGCAGCGCACTCATGCGCAGGCCATCCATTTGCTCCGGCGTGAGCTGGCGCACCACCTTGGCGGGGCTCCCGATGATCATGGAACCATCGGGGAACTCTTTCCCCTCGGTGACCAGCGCGCCCGCGCCCACCAGGCAGTTCTTGCCGATCTTGGCGCCATTGAGCACCACTGCGCCAATGCCAATGAGCGTCTCGTCGCCGATGGTGCAGCCATGCAGCATCACCTGGTGCCCCACCGTCACGCGCTCACCCACCACCAGGGGTTTGCCAAAATCAGCATGCAACACGCTGGCATCCTGGATATTGGAGCCCGCGCCGATGGTGATGCTCTCGGTATCACCCCGCACCACTGTGCCGAACCAGATGCTGGCGTCCTCGCCCAGCACCACCCGGCCCATCACCTGGGCGCTGTCGGCCACCCAGCTTGAATCGGACACCTGCGGCGCAACGCCGTCGAGTTCATAAATTGCCATGCAGATAGTTTCCCGAAAAAAAGATGCTGCCTTTGGTTACACAAAGCCGCAGGCTTGCGGCACAGGGCAGCACCTAGAATTGTAAGGATGGAGCTCCGCCACCGTGCATTGCAGGTCTTGTGTCTTACTGATATTGAGCAAAAAGTGCAGCAAACGCTTGCCATGCAAGCGCAAGCAGCTCTTCTTTCAATAGCAGATAACGCGCCTGCGCCACCCACCGAGACACAGGCCTTGCCCGGCCACCCCGAGCGGCCCGAGCTGCGCAGCTACACCGAAATGGCCCGCCGCTCCCCCGCCACACCGCAAGGGCGTGCCGTGTTGCTGCACGCCATCGCGCACATCGAGTTCAATGCCATCAACCTCGCACTGGACGCCATCTGGCGTTTCGATGGCATGCCGCGCCCGTTTTACCTTGACTGGCTTCGCGTGGCAGCCGAAGAAGCGCAACACTTCAGCCTGCTGCGCGCACATTTGCAAAAACAAGGATATGACTACGGCGACTTCCCGGCCCACCAGGGGCTGTGGACGCTGTGCGAGAAAACCGCCCACGACGCCACAGCCCGGATGGCCTTGGTGCCCCGTACCATGGAGGCCCGGGGGCTGGACGCTACCCCCCTCATCCAGCGCAAGCTGCGGCAAGTGGGCACGCCCGATGCCTTGGCGGCGGCCGACATTTTGGATGTGATCCTGCGCGAGGAAGTGGGCCATGTCACCATCGGTGACCACTGGTACCGCTGGCTGTGCAAACGCCAGGGCGTGGAACCCGAAGCGCACTATGCGACCCTGATCGAACATTACCAGGCCCCCCGCCCCAAGCCGCCCCTCAACCGCGCCGCACGCCGCTTGGCGGGCTTCAGCGAAACCGAGTTGCAATGGCTGGAAAGCGCATAAGACAGCCTGGCCAAGGCAAAGCTTCCTACAATGATCGCCCTAGCCCCTTAGACCACCTCCCTGACACCCATGCCCTCCGACATGCCGAGCCACTCCAGCTCTGGAAGCTCTGCCCCCTCCTTCCAAGACGACCCACAGCCATCCGTGGCACTCATTGCCCGCCAAGCTATCGTGAACGCTCAGCAGGCCGTGATTGGTTACGAGCTTTTCAACCGTTCCCGTACAGGCCCCACGCACACTGCAGCCACGGATGTGGCGCTGGTTTTTACCGCCCTCTCCCATGCCGGTACCGAAGAGCTGGTGGGCAAGAAGCTGATTTTTGTCAACTGCACGCACGAGAGTTTGACCGGCGGCCACCTGGAGTTGGTGGACCCCGAAAAAGTGGTGCTGGAAATTCCCCCGCTGGGCCATGTGGCCACAGAGGAGGTCACGACAAGGCTGCCCATCCTCATGGCACTGCGTGAGCGCGGTTTCCATCTGGCGTTCAACCACACGGTGTTGCAGTCGGCTTATGCCTCCTGGTTGCCCCTGGCCGACTACATTAAATTCGATCTTTCCGCACTGGCCCCCGACCAATTGGCCGTGCTGATCAGCTACGCCAACCGCCACTCTGAAGCCGACCTGATCGCCGAGAAGGTAGAGACAGCCCAGCAGTACGACATGGCGTCGAGCAAGGGCATACAAATGTTCCAGGGCTATTGGTTTGCACGCCCTTCAGTCGTGCAAGCCAAGCTGGTATCACCCTCGCAGGCCAGCATTCTTGAACTCATCAACCTGGTGCGCAAGCAGGCCAGCACCGACGCGATCGAAGATGTGCTCAAAAAGGATGCGGGCTTGGCCTTCAACTTGATGCGCCTCATCAACTCGTCGGGGTTTGGCCTCACACGCGAGATCACGTCTTTCCGCCAGGCAGTCATGCTCATGGGCCTGAAAAAGCTGTTCCGCTGGGCGGCGCTGCTGCTCACCGTCTCGCGCACGGGTGGCCCGCCTTCATCCGTCGGGCAGACCGCCGTGGTGCGGGGGCGGCTCATGGAACTGTTGGCATTGGAAACGCAGTCCCGCGAAGAGGCCGACGAAGCGTTTGTGGTGGGCATCTTCTCGCTGCTGGACGCCATGCTGGGCATGCCCATGCCCGCAGCCCTGGACCTGCTGAGCGTGCCCGAGGCCGTCAGCGCGGCGCTGTTGCACCGTGAAGGCCATCTGGGCGATCTGCTGACCCTGGTCAATGCCTGCGAGTCCAGCGATGACGACGCTTTCAACCGGGCGGCCAGCAACGTACATTTAACCAGCCAACAAATCAACGGCGCACACCTTCAGGCACTGGCCTGGGCCGATCACATCGACGGGTAACGGCCCTAAAATAGCCTTTCAACACCATACCAACCTCATGTCCAGCACGCCCGAGCAAGCCCTCTCTCCCACCCTTGAGCACGAAAGTGGCGCCGCCTTGATCGCCCGCCAGGCCATCGTGGACGCAGAGCGCTCCGTGTTCGGCTATGAGTTGTATGACCGCTCCACCGCGCTGGCCACCCACACTGCCGCCAGCGATGCCGCCCTGCTGTTCAACGCACTCTCGCATGGCGACACCGAAGCCCTGGTGGGCAAGAAGATCATTTTCATCAACTGCACGCACGAAAGCCTGGCGTCCGGCCACCTGGAGTTGATCCACCCCGACAAGGTGGTGCTGGAGGTGCCCACGCTGCCCGAAGGCGCCAGCCCCGAAGAAATCGAACACGCGGTAGAGCTTTTGACGTCACTGACCAAGCGGGGCTTTCGCTTGGCCTTCAGCCAAAACGTACTGCGCCGCGCCTATGTCCAATGGCTGCCCTTGGCCGCATTCATCAAGCTCGACATGATGGCCTTCAAGCCTGAAATGGCAGCGCCGCTGGTGAAATTTGCACGCACCAATACCAAGGCAGATCTGGTGGCCGAAAAGGTGGAAACGGCCGAACAGTTCCAGCTCATGGCAGACCTGGGCGTCAAGCTTTTCCAAGGATTCTGGTTTGCCAAACCTTCCTTGGTCAAGACCAAAACCATCCGTCCGTCTCAGGCCATCATCATCCAATTGATCAACCTGGTGCGCAAACAGGCCACTTCGGCCGAAATCGAGGACCTTCTCAAGAAGGACCCCACTCTCTCGTTCAACCTGCTGCGCTTCATCAATTCCTCGGGGTTTGGTCTGTCCTGCGAGATCACGTCGTTCCGCCATGCGGTGATGATCCTGGGCCTGAAAAAGCTGTTCCGCTGGGCCGCCCTGCTGCTCACCACTTCCCGCGCCAGCGGAACCGCCCCCGCCATCGGAACCACGGCTGTGGTGCGCGGGCGCCTGATGGAATTACTGGCGCAAGAGATGCTGCCGGCTGAAGAGTGCGACAACGCTTTTGTCGTGGGGGTGTTCTCGCTGCTCGATGCCATGCTCGGCATTCCTCTGGAGGAAGCCCTTGAATCCGTCGCCCTGCCAGAGCCGGTGCTCGATGCTCTGCTGCACAACAAGGGGATTTTTGCTCCCTTCCTGGCCCTGACGAAGGCCTGCGAAAGTGGCGACGAAGCGGCTTTCGCCCACAACACCGAGTTACTGCACCTGTCGAACCACCAGGTGAACATGGCCCACTTGCAGGCCCTGGCCTGGGCCGATAGCCTCGGCGCGGAATAAGAGCGGATAACAAAACTCAGCGAAGCGGTTCTGGCCAGGCGCTGTGCCGCAGGCAGTACGGGTAGTACGACAAGATGCGGCAACGACGCCAGAAGAGTTTTGTAGGTCGCTCTCAGTCCCCGTTCAGTCAGCCCCGGGGGTGATGCTGCGCATGAATCAGGCGCAGCCTTTCGCGGGCCACATGGGTATAGATGGTGGTGGTGGAAATGTCGGCATGCCCGAGCAGCAGTTGCACCACACGCAGGTCGGCCCCATGGTTGAGCAAATGCGTGGCAAAGGCGTGGCGCAAGGTATGCGGTGACAGCGGCGAAGTAATACCGGCCACCAGCGCATACTTTTTCACGATCATCCAGAACATCACGCGCGTCATGCCACTGCCGCGCGCCGTCACAAACAGGTCATCGGTTTGTTGCCCGCCCAGGATAGCGGTGCGCGCGTCGCGCAGATAGGTTTCAAGCCACTGCTGCGCTACCTCGCCAAACGGCACCAGGCGCTCTTTGCCACCCTTGCCCATGACACGCAGAACGCCTTCGTTCATGCCCACGTTCCAAGTCTTGAGCATGACCAGTTCGGACACGCGCAAGCCGCTGGCGTACATCAATTCCAGCATGGCGCGGTCGCGCAGTCCCAGCGGGGTGGCAAGGTCGGGCGCACCCAGCAAGGCCTCCACCTGGGCTTGCGTCAAGGTTTTTGGCACCCGCAGGGGCTGGCGTGCAGACTGCATGCGCACAGTGGGATCGGTGGGGATCTGACGTTCCCGCAAAGCCCAGCGAAAGAAACGCTTGAAAACCGTCAGACGCCGGTTGGCCGTAGTGGCCCGGGTCTGGCTGTGCCGGTGGGCAAAGTAAGCATTCAGATCGGCTTCATTGGCCTGCAACACATCCTTGCCGTGGCAGCCCAACCACGCACCCAGCAAGGTGAGATCGCGCCGATAGGCGTCCAGCGTGTTGCGCGACAGCCCCTCCTCCAGCCACAACGCATCGACAAAGGCCTGGACAATGGCACGGCTGGCCACTGGGTGCGGCCCGTGCTCTGGAGCGTCAGGTACGGCAGGAGAAGGCATCACATCGGAAAAAAAGCATGGAAAACCGCTCATGCATACAGCGCAATTCCGGGTAAACCCTTCTGCGGCAAGCAGCGTCCGCAGGGGCGGTCGCACGGTAAGTTGCGTTATTCTGCCTGTTTGGCTTTCACCCTCGAACAGGAGACCTATCCATGCGTTTGATTCACAAAATCGGTTTGGGCTTAAGCCTGACAACGGCCCTCGTTGCCGGTGTCGTCCAGGCCCAGCAGCAACAGTTCGTCAACATCCTGACGGGTGGCCAAAGCGGCGTGTACTACCCCCTGGGCGTGGCGCTGTCGCAAATCTATGCCAAGGCCATCCCCAACGTGCGCGCCACCGCCCAAGTGACCAAGGCTTCGGCCGAAAACCTCAATCTGCTCCAAGCCGGGCGCGGCGAGCTGGCCCTGGCCCTCGCTGATTCGGTCTCTGACGCCTGGAAGGGCGATGCCGAGGCGGGCTTCCCCAAGAAGCTCGACAAGCTGCGCGGCCTCTCGGGCACCTACAGCAATTACATCCAGATCGTGGCCAATGCCGACTCAGGGATCAAGACCCTGGCCGACCTCAAGGGCAAGCGCATTTCCGTGGGCGCGGCCAAGTCGGGCACCGAGCTGAACGCGCGCGCCATCTTCAAGGCTGCTGGCTTGACCTACGCTGATCTGGCCAAGGTGGAGTACCTGCCTTTTGGCGAGTCGGTCGAGCTGATCAAGAACCGCCAGCTCGATGCCACTTTGCAGTCGGCCGGTCTGGGTGTGGCGTCGATCCGTGATCTGTCCACTTCGGTGAAGATCGTCGTGGTGCCCGTGCCCGCCGATGTGGTGGCCAAGGTGGGCGATGCCGCCTACCAGGCGGCCGTGATTCCCGCCAACACCTACACCGGCCAGACGCAGGATGTGCCCACCGCGGCCATTCCCAACTTCCTCGTCACGCATT
>NZ_BAAGQN010000008.1:0-18979 GCF_054783455.1 Simplicispira piscis | reverse complement strand
GCGATCAAGCGCGAGAACGCGATCAAGGGCATGCCCGTGCCCCTGCACCCTGGTGCAGAACGGTACTACCGCGAGGTCGGGTTGATCAAGTAATTGCCTGCGGCAGTGGCATGGGCCTCCCAGGCTGTGCCACCGGCCAGGCGGGGCCTTCGCGCCCCTATTTCCGTGTTGGCGTGCCCCTGCACCTTGTCGCGCATCTCCATGGTTCCATTGCGTCGACGTCCACAGATCGAATAAGACGATAGCGCTCCCGGGCCTGGGGCGCTGCCAGGGCCACCCGACACAGGGGCGGCTTCCCCCTCTCAATGAGTTTCCCATGCACAACGACAACGAGACGAAACCCGGCCAGCTCAGTGGCGCCATCTTCTGGATCGCCATCGCCTTTTCCTGCTTTCAACTCATCACAGCGGCCTTCAGCCCCCTGTCCAGCCAGGTGGTGCGCGCCATCCACGTGGGCTTCGTCATCCTGCTGGTATTTGCCATGCACCCGCCTTTTCACCGCAATGGGGGCGCGCTGCGCACTGCAGGCAAGGTACTGGGCTGGGCCCTTGGCCTGACCGGCTTCGTCTTCAGCCTGTACCACTGGGCGTACGAGGCCGACCTGACGCAGCGCGCAGGCGAACTCATCCCCATGGACTGGGTCATCGGCGTGGTCACCATCGCCCTCGTATTCGAGGCCGCCCGGCGCGTCATGGGCTGGGGCCTGCCCATCATCTGCGGCATCTTCCTGGCCTATGGCCTGTTCGGCCAGTACCTGCCCGGTGCACTGGCGCACCGCGGCTTTGGCATGGACCAGGTGGTCAGTGCCCTCGGTTTTGGCACAGAAGGCATCTACGGCACGCCCACCTATGTGTCGTCGACCTACATCTTTCTGTTCATCCTGTTCGGCGCCTTTCTCGAACAGGCCGGCATGATCCAGCTTTTCAACGATTTCGCCATGGGCACCGTGGGCCACACACGCGGTGGCCCGGCCAAGGTGTCAGTGATTTCATCGGGCCTCATGGGCACCATCAACGGCTCGGGCGTGGCCAACGTGGTCACCACCGGTCAGTTCACCATTCCGCTGATGAAACGCTTTGGCTATAGCAGCGCATTCGCTGGCGGCGTGGAAGCCACCTCCAGCATGGGCGGACAAATCATGCCGCCGGTAATGGGGGCGGTGGCATTCATCATGGCCGAGACGATCAATGTGCCCTACATCGCCATCGTCCAGGCCGCTCTGATCCCGGCCATCCTGTACTTTGTCACAGCCTTCTGGATGGTGCACCTGGAAGCCGGGAGCAAGGGCCTGCTCGGCCTGCCCAAGGACGAATGCCCCAACCCCTGGACCGCCGTGCGCCTGCGCTGGTACCTGCTGCTACCCCTGGTGGGCCTCGTGGCGCTGCTGTTCTCGGGCTACACACCACTGTTCTCGGGCACCGTGGGCCTGGGCTTGACGGTGATCCTGATCTTCGGCGCAGCGGTGCTGACCGGGGTGCAGGGCCTGGGCCTGCGCGCGGTCTTCTGGGTGCTGCTGGGCCTGGCCTGTGCGGGCTTCTTTGAGTTTGGCGTCGGCACTTTCTTTGTCCTTGCGGCGCTGCTGGTCGCCATCACCTACCTGCGCCGCGTGGGCGCGGACGCGCGCACCCTGGCGGTGCAGGCCCTGGTGGACGGTGCACGCCATGCACTGCCCGTGGCCATTGCCTGCGCGCTGGTAGGCGTGATCATCGGCATCATCAACCTCACCGGCGTAGCGGCGGAACTGGGGGGCCACATCATCGCCATTGGACGCAACAGCCTGTTCCTGGCGCTGCTGCTGACCATGGTCACCTGCCTGGTGCTGGGCATGGGGATTCCCACGATTCCCAACTACATCATCACCAGCTCGCTGGCAGCCCCGGTACTGCTGGAACTGGGCGTGCCACTCATCGTCTCGCACATGTTCGTGTTTTATTTCGGCATCATGGCCGACCTGACGCCGCCCGTCGCTCTGGCCGCGTTTGCCGCGGCCCCCATAGCGCGCGAGAGCGGCCTGAAGATCAGCCTGCAGGCCCTGCGGGTGGCCATTGCCGGGTTCATTGTGCCCTTCATGGCGGTCTACAGCCCAGCCTTGATGCTGCAGGGCGGCGGCGCCCTGGCCACGGCCTATGTGGTGCTCAAGGCCCTGATCGCCATTGGCATGTGGGGCGCCGGTGCCATCGGCTTTCTGCTCGGCCCGCTCAACCTGCTGGAACGGCTGACCGCCATTGTGGCTGCCAGCTTCCTGGTGGTTGCCCTGCCCATGACCGACGAGATCGGCCTGGCCGCCGTGGCTGCATTCGTGGCGTGGCATGTGTGGCGCACCCGCGCTGCGCGCCGCAGCCTGGTGGCGTGAGCCTTGCTGGCATCTGTCTGGCCCTGGCGGCTACGGCGGGAGCCACACCGCCGGTGTTCATCCCGGCGCAGCAGCTGACGCTGGCATGGACACATTCCATCGAAAAGCAGCGCTGGGAGGAAGACTACGCCGTGCAACCCGGCGCCACTGCACAGGCGCCGCCCGTGCTGCTGGCGCTGGCAGCCCGGGTGCGGGGTTCGGCCGCCGGTATGGAGCCCCCGGGGGACGCGCAGCTGGTTGATGGCTGGTACCAGTACCAGCCGCTAGAACACCAACCCGTCGCGCTGCGCCTGACACGCTCAGAATTCACCTCCGATTTCGAACTGTGTTTGCAAGGCCGCTGCCAGCCCATGGGCCACTGGTTACGCTCGGATGGCGGCATCACGTTGCTGACTGCCTGCAACGGGTCACCGGACGGACAGCCCAACCGGTAGCCCCTTTGATAAGTTCGAACCGTGAACTACGCGCAACTTCTTCTTCCGGATTTCTCGCTCATCCTGTGCGGATATCTCATTTGCCGCTACACAGCGCTCAACCGCAGCGTCTGGCAGCCCGTGGAGAGCCTGGTGTACTACCTGCTGTTCCCGGTACTGCTGTTCCAGTCCATCATCAAAAGCCCCATCGACACCAGTTCGGCCTCAGGCCTGATGCTGGCGGGGCTGCTGCTGAGCGGCGCGGGTATTGGCCTGTCGTACGTCCTGCCCTACCTGCCCTGGCTGGGGCAGCGCATCGACCTGCGCGACCACGCTGCTGCGGCGCAGGTGGCCTTCCGCTTCAACTCCTTCATTGGCCTGGCGCTGGCCGAACGCCTGGCGGGCAGCCAGGGCCTGCTGATGATTGCGGTGCTGATTGGTGTGTGCGTGCCGCTGCTCAACGTGGCCGCCGTGTGGCCCATGGCGCGCCAAGGCGAGCACCATTTTGGCCGCGAGCTGCTGCGCAACCCCTTGATCCTGGCCACCGCTACGGGCCTGGCGGCCAACCTGGCGGGCCTGCAACTCCCGGAATGGATGCAGCCCACCGTGAACCGCATTGGCGCCGCCTCGCTGGCGCTGGGCCTGATGGCGGCGGGCGCCGGCATGCAATTCAGCCTGTTGCAACGCGGCAAGCTGCTGACGGTATCGGTGCTGTCCATCCGCCACCTGCTGCAGCCTCTGATTGCCTGGGGTATCGCACGCTTGCTCGGTCTGGACCCAGTGCAAACGGCGGTGCTGCTGGCGTTTTCTGCGCTGCCCACCGCGTCAAGCTGCTATGTATTGGCAGCGCGCATGGGCTACAACGGCCCGTATGTGGCAGGCCTGGTTACGCTCTCGACCCTGCTGGGCCCGGCCAGTCTTGCGCTGGCCTTGGGTTTGCTGGGTTGAACAAAAAACTATCATTTATATAGCTGTCAGCGCTTACTGTACAAGCGCTAGAGGCACTTTTTAGTTAGATTTCACCTGCAGTGCCCAGGCCACATGCTCACGCACCAGGTCGCTGGCATCTTCGGCCCGCGCCTGCAGCGCAGCGCGCACACCGGCATCGCCCGTGGCGCGCAGTGCATTGCCCAGCGCGATAGCCACGTTGCGCAGCCAGCGTTCGTGGCCAATGCGGCGGATCGGGCCGCCTTCGGTCAGGCGCAGAAAGGTCGCCTCATCCCACGCAAAGAAGTGCACCAACTGCTGGCCCGTCAGACCGGCCCGGGCATCAAAGTCGGGCAGTTGGCTGGGCTGGGCGTATTTGTTCCAGGGGCAGACCAGCTGGCAATCGTCGCAGCCGTAGATGCGGTTGGCGAGCAGCGGCCGCATCTCCAGCGGGATCGGCCCCGCATGCTCGATGGTCAGGTACGAGATGCAGCGCCGCGCATCGAGCCGGTAGGGCGCGATGATGGCCTGCGTGGGGCACACGTCGATGCAGGCCTGGCACGACCCGCAATGCGCTGTGACAGGCTCGCTGGGCTCGAGCGGCATGTCCACATAAATCTCGCCCAGAAAGAACATCGAGCCACCCTCGCGGTTGAGCACCAGCGTGTGCTTGCCGCGCCAGCCCTGGCCGCTGCGCCGGGCCAGCTCGGCCTCCAGCACTGGCGCGGAATCGGTAAACACCCGGTGTCCCAGCGGGCCTACCGCCTGGGCAATACGGTCGCACAGCTTTTGCAGCCGGGCGCGCAAGACCTTGTGGTAGTCCCGCCCCCGGGCATAGACCGATACGATGCCCTCGGACGGGCGCTGCAGGCGCGCAAACTCCACAGCCTGCCAACCTGGGGGCATGTCGATGGGGGTATCACTGGGCAAGTAATCCATGCGCGCCGTGATCACGCTCACCGTGCCGGGCACCAGCTCGGCCGGGCGCGCGCGCTTAAGACCATGCGCCGCCATGTAATGCATCTCGCCATGGAACCCTTGCTCCAGCCATTGCATCAACCCATGCTCGGCCGAAGACAAATCCACGCCCGCCACGCCGATTTGGGAGAATCCCAGTTCGCGCGCCCATTGTTGAATTTGAGGAACCCATTGACTGCTGCTGATCACCATCGCCCCATTGTAGAAAGTGCCTCCGCGCTGGCAGTACGGCAAGCCACCTGGCACAGTGAGGATGACACTGCCGCTTTTGCCCAGCAACTGGCGGCGCAGCCCCTTCTGGCCAACGCCTTCATCACCCTGCACGGCAACCTGGGTGCAGGCAAAACCACGCTGGTGCGCCACCTGCTGCGCGCCCTGGGCGTGCAGGGCCGTATCAAGAGCCCAACCTATGCCGTGGTGGAGCCGCACGAGGCACCTGGCCTGGCGATCTGGCACTTCGATTTCTACCGTTTCAGCGATCCGCGCGAATGGGAAGACGCGGGTTTTCGCGATGTATTTGCCAGCCCCGGCCTGAAACTGGCAGAATGGCCAGAAAAGGCCGCAGCGCTGATTCCTGCTGCGGATGTTGCTATCCACATTGAAGCACCAGACGAGAGCTCCCGCCAAGTCGAACTACAGGCGCACACCGCTCTTGGTCAGCAACTGCTGCAAGGATTGAGCGCATGAACCCACCACCGCTGCACAACGCCCACCCCACCCTGCCCACGCGCCGCACTGTGTTGCAGGTCGGCAGCCTGGTGCTGTTGCTGGGCACGCAGCACATTGCGCGCGGCGCAACCATCCTGGCCGTGCGCGTGTGGCCCGCCCCCGAGTACTCGCGCGTCACGCTCGAATCCGATCAGCCACTGCGCGCCAAAAAATTCTTCATCAGCACGCCGCCGCGCCTGGCCGTTGACATCGAAGGGCTGGACCTGAGCCCCGAGCTGCGCGAACTGGTCGCCAAGGTGCAGCCCGACGACCCCAACATTGCGGGCATCCGCGTTGGCCAGAACGCCCCCGGCGTGGTGCGCCTGGTGGTTGACCTGAAACAGGCCGCTGTGCCCCAGGTGTTCTCGCTCGCCCCTGTGGCCGCTTACGGACACCGGCTGGTGTTCGACCTGTACCCCGAGAACGCGATCGACCCGCTCGAAGCACTGATTGCCGAGCGCTTGCGCGAGACCGGTGAAATCACCCCCACCGGCCCCCACCACGCTCCCGACGCCCAGTCCTGGAACCTGGAGGCGGCCGACCCGCTGGGCGAGCTGATTGCCCGCGCCGACACCCCGCGCAAAACCACCGCACCGGCCATCATTCCTGCCAAGCCCGAACCTGCGGCACCGATCACCCTCAAGGCGCAGCACACGGACCGGCTCATCATCATCGCCCTGGACCCCGGCCATGGCGGCGAAGACCCCGGCGCCGTCGGTCCCGCCGGTACACGCGAAAAAGACGTGGTGCTCAAAGTGGCCCACCTGCTGCGCGAACGCATCAACGCCACCACCGTGGGCGGCAACCCCATGCGTGCCTACCTCACACGCGATGGCGATTATTTCGTTCCCCTGGGTACGCGCGTGCAAAAGGCGCAGCGTGTGCAGGCCGACCTGTTCGTCAGCATCCACGCCGACGCCTTCACCAACCCCGAAGCACGCGGCGCCAGCGTGTTTGCACTCAGCCAAAGCGGCGCCTCCAGCTCGGCGGCACGCTGGCTGGCCAACAAGGAAAACCGGGCCGACCTGGTGGGAGGCCTGAACGTGCGCGCCAAAGACCAGCATGTGCAGCGTGCCCTGCTGGACATGAGCACCACCGCACAAATCAACGACAGCCTCAAGCTCGGCAGCGTGCTGCTGGGCGAGATCGGCAACGTCGGCAAGCTGCACAAGCCGCGCGTCGAACAAGCCGGGTTTGCCGTGCTCAAGGCGCCCGACATCCCCAGCGTGCTGGTGGAGACGGCCTTCATCAGCAACCCCCAGGAAGAGGCGCGCCTGCGCACCAGCGCCTACCAGGAGCAACTGGCCGATGCGCTGATGCGCGGCATCGTCCGCTACTTTGCCAAAAACCCGCCGCTGGCACGCAGTCGTTCGGTCTGAGACGGCGACCGACGCCCTGCATTTCTCTTCCTTCTAGCTTTCGCGCCGTCGCCTGTAAACGGTGACGACTCAAACGCGCATACCAAAGCGATCGCCTACTGGCCCTGCGCCCCTCGCAGATTGCGGCAAACGCCTGTTTACCAAAATCACGTGCTAACGGCTGCGAAATCGCCCTACCTCAAGCCCTCATCGACGCAGAGCGTGCCCATGTCACGCGCCAAAAGCAGGGATGCCATGAGATGCCTTCTGCCCGCGCACTCAGCAAAAACCGTTATTGTGTACAACTATTTTTTGGAATATAGGTTTTCAGATAAATTTATAGGGTAAACCCCCTTACTTTGAGGTATTTCAGCGCTGAGAATTTATGCATTGCACACAATCTTGGCAGCAAGCGTTAGACCTCTTCTTCGAAAACCAAGGTATTTACACCCCTACGCAGAGCCGCTCACCAACGGGCGGCCCAAATTTACACAGGAGCTTTTATGATCAATTCAAACCGCACCCTTCCCCTGACCGAGGGCTACTTCACCATCAAGGACGAACTTCCTGTGGAGCGCCTTGCCGCGGTCGAAGGCGTCAAGCCCAAAGGCGTTGTGGAAGTGCGGCGCGCGATGGTGGGCAACGAAATACTGATGCTGCATGTATTCCGTGAGAAGGGCCTGATCGACCCCGTGCACAAACATATGGACCACGAAACGGTGGCCTACCTGATCCGCGGCAAGCTGCGCTTGGTGATTGGCGGCAAGGAGTTCATCGCAGGGCCCGGCACTTCATGGATCCACCCCGTTGGTGTGGAGCATTTCAGCGAAGCACTGGAAGACTGCGAGCAGCTGGAAATCAAGTCGCCGCCCACCAAGACCTGGGTCAGCGAGTAACCCCTAGAACGGAGCACCACATGAACATGAGCGTGCAATTCGCCACCGCGGTATCGCGATTTCTGGCGCGACTGGGGGGAGCGTTGATCCTCGTCTGCGCCTTCCTGGTGTCGCTGGACGTTGTATTCCGTAACGTCTTCAAACTGGCCATTTTCGAGAGCTACGAGCTGACCGGTTACGGCATCGCGCTGGCCACCGCGTTTGGCCTGTCCTGGGCACTCATCACCAAGGCACACATCCGCATCGAGGTGCTCTACAACATGCTGGGTATCAAACCACGCGCCTACCTTGACATCTGCGCCCTGGCTACGCTTTCGGTGGTCGCGGCTGTGCTGGTTTACTACGGCGCCCTCGTCGTGCTGGACAACTGGGAACTGGACGCGCGCTCCAACTCAACGCTGCATGTGCCGCTGGCCATTCCGCAAGGCCTGTGGCTGCTGGGCCTGGCATGGTTCGCGGTGTGCGCCGCCATGCTTCTGGTGGTGGCAGCGAATGCGGTGGCGCGCGGTCGGCACCGTGAGGTGCAGGAAATGTTCGGTATTGCGACCGTATCGGAAGAGGTCGAAGCGTCCATGGATGGGACCGGGGTCAAGGTTACGCACGGTCCGGATATGGCCGCGTGCGCATCCCCTGCCCGGGCAGGAGCCTGACATGTTGCTTGTCTCCACTATTCTTCTGCTGCTCTTCATCGCCAGCAGCCTCTATGTCGGCGCAGCCATCGGCGTGCTCGGTGCGTCGCTTTCAAGCCTGTACTCCACCCTGCCGCTGATGCGCGGTGTGGGCGAAATGGCGTGGGGAACCTCGTCCGATTTCACCTTGGTGGCCGTCCCGATGTTCATTCTGATGGGGGAGATGCTGCTGCGTTCCGGTCTGGCGGAAAAGATGTTTGACGCGCTCGACAAGTGGGTGGGCCACATCCCGGGCGGGCTCATGCACACCAACATCGCCGCCTCGACACTGTTCGCCGCCACCTCGGGCTCCAGCGTGGCCACGGCCGCCACGGTCGGCACGGTGTCGATTCCGAACATGCACAAGCACGGCTACCGCCCGGCCTTGTTTCTGGGTTCCATCGCCGCTGGCGGCACGCTGGGCATCCTGATTCCGCCGAGCATCAACATGGTGCTGTATGGCGCTCTGTCCGAGACATCGGTGTCGGATTTGTACCTGGCAGGCTTCATTCCGGGGCTGTTGATGGCGCTGCTGTTTTCTATGCTGGTCTTCATCGCCTGCGTGGTCAACCGCAAACTCGCCCCGCGCAAGCCGCGCGCGTCGTGGGGGGAACGGCTGCGCGCACTGTGGGCGCTCGGCCCACCGCTCTACCTGTTCATGCTGGTGGTCGGATCCATCTATCTCGGATGGGCCACTCCCACCGAGGCCTCCGCGCTCGGCGTGGTCGGTACCTTCCTGTACGTAGTGACCACTGGCAAGTTCAGCTGGGAGCGGTTGTGGACGGCGCTGGAAGGCACGGTGCGCACCACTGCCATGGTCATGCTCATCGTGATCAGCGCGTACTTCCTGAACTTTGTGATGTCCACCATCGGACTCACCGACATCGCCGTCAAGGCAGTGGGCTCGCTGACCTGGGATCCCCTCTACGTCATGCTGGCCATCGTGGCGGTGTATCTGCTGCTGGGCTGCTTTGTTGAAACGCTCACCTTGATGGTCGCCACAACGCCCATCATCGTTCCCATCGTGGTTGCTTTGGGTTACGACCCGGTCTGGTTTGGCGTGGTCTTCGTGATCCTGATCGAACTGGCCCTGATCACTCCGCCCATTGGCATGAACCTGTTCGTCGTGCAGTCGGTGCGCACCAGCGGCGCATTCCGCGACGTGGCGCTTGGCTCGCTGCCGTTCGCCGCTGTGATGCTGGGCGTCATCTTCCTGCTGCTGGCCGTCCCCGAGCTCGCCACCTGGCTGCCTAAGACCTACAACGCTCTCAAATAACCGTGACCCGCGCCGCCGGTCCCGGCTGGCTGCGGCGCCCTCTTGCTTTCGGATTCCCCCAAACCCTCCAGAGGAGACAACCATGACCACCTTCCCGATTCGCACCCTGCTCGCTGCCAGTTGCCTGGTCTTCAGCGGCGCGGCGCTGGCCCAAGCCATGCCCAAAGCCACCTTGAATGTGGTGGGCAACCTCGGTATTACGACCCAATCAAAAGAGCTGGAAGCGCCCATGTGGACACAGGGCATTCCTGCCGCTTCAGGCGGAGCCATCACCGTCACCTTCAAGCCCTGGAACGAAATGGGTCTCAAGGGCGGGGAAGTGATCAAGCTGCTGAGGCAGGGACTTTTTGATGTCGGAACCACGGTGTTGGGTTTCTTGGCCGGCGAGGCGGCCATCAACGACGCCCTCGACTTGGCCGGTGTGTCCACCTCCATCGATATGGCGCAGGACGCCATCAAGGCGTTCCGCCCCCATCTCGATGAGTACTACGCCAAGAACCAGCAGGTCAAGGTGATAGGCGTCACGAGCTATTGAGACCAGGTCTTTTTCTGCCGCAAGGAGTTCAACGGTCTGGCCGATCTGAAGGGCCGCAAGGTGCGCGTGTCCGGTTCCTCGCAGGCGGATTTTGTTGAGTATTTTGGCGGATCGGGCATCAACATGCCCTTCGGCGACGTGCAGCAGGCCCTGCAAAACGGTGTACTCGACTGCGCGATCACCGGCATCCTTGGCGGCTACAAGGCCAAGTGGTACGAGGGCGCTACCCACCTCTATCGCCTCCCTATCAATTTCGCCGCGAGTTTTTCCGCCGCGAACATGAAATCCTGGAACAAGCTCAGCCCCGCCGCACAGAAAGTCATCACCGACCAGTACCAGAAGCTGGAAAAAGATGTCTACGCGCAGAACGTGCGTGAGAACGAAATCGGCATCGCCTGCAACACCGGCAAGGGCAACTGCCCCGAAGGTCCTGCCGCCTCCATGGTGCTGGTCGACGTCAAGCCCGCGGACCTGGAACTGCGCCGCAAGGCCCTGCTGGAGCGCGTTCTGCCACGCTGGGCCGCGCGCTGCGGCGAAGCCTGCGTGAAGAACTGGAACGACAGCGTCGGCAAGGTCGTCGACCTCAAGGCCGTCGCCGGCAAATAAATGCTTCCTGCCATGACCACCAAGGAGTCCCCCATGTCCACCTGGACCAGTGCCCAGGAGTACGAACTCACTGAAGAAAATCTGCGCTTGTTGCTTGACAACAAGATCGCGGCCATCCGCATTCGTGGCTTTGCCACGCCCGAGGAGTGCACCCGCTTCGCCGCGGCTGCGAAACAGGGAAACATGCAGTACTACAACGTGAGCGACCGGATCGGCTTCATCGGGCTGGCGCAATACCAGTACCGCTGGACCAAGACCAAGCAGGAGTTTCTGGACGACGCCGTCAAGGCCCAAGCGGACGTGCAAGCCGTGTTCAACGACTCCTTTGACGCTTTGACCCGTCTGATGGAGCGGCTGCGCGCCGTCTGGCCCCAGCCGGTGGAACTGGCCAACGAGGACGGCCGTGAGTATTTCGCCGGAATCATCCGCTCCACCAGCGACAAGATCGATCTGCACGTGGACTGGGCTCCCGTGAACTCGCCGGACTACGCCATTGGCGCCATCGATGCGCAACTTGGCTGGAACTTCTTTGCCGAAGAGCTCGAATCCGGTGGCCACACCACGGTCCACAACAACCCGTGGAACCCCGAAGTCGCGGCGGGCGAAATCCCGAAGAGCTATGGACTGGACCGCGCCCTTACCGAAGGCGTGCCCAACTTCGTCTACCGCGCCACCACGGGCGACGTGGTGATTTTCAACACCCGCAACCCGCACGAGATCGCGCCCGGCACCGCCAAGCCGGGCGGCAGCCGCGTGTCGATCGGCTCGTTTGTCGGACGCATGCCCGACAACCGACTCGTTCTGTGGGCTTGAAGGAGCAGATGCCGTGATCGTGGAAATGCGCTCTTACGTGCTGCGCCCCGGCGCCCTGCCCGAGTTCATGCGCCTGATGGGCAGCGAAGGCATTGGCATAGAACGCCCCGTCTTGGGCGAGATGCTGGGCTTTTACAGCACCGAAATCGGCGCTATCAACAAAGTCATCCACCTCTGGCGCTACGCGTCCTTTGAAGACCGCCAGCAGCGCCGCGCGCAATTGGCGGCATCGCCCGAATGGACTGCCTTCGTGCCCAAGGTGCTGCCGCTGATCCAGGAAATGCACAACGAGTTGCTCAACCCAGCGCCATTTTCGCCGCAGTGAACCGCCCCTTCGGCGCCCCACCTTTTTGTGAATGTAGCAAGAAAGATGACGATTAAAAAGACCAATGCCCCCCTATCCGGCCTCGTGGTGCTGGACCTGACACACATGCTGTCGGGCCCCTACGGCACCATGACCTTGTCGGATTTGGGTGCGCGCACGATCAAGGTAGAGCCCCCGGGCAAGGGCGAGGGCACGCGCCAGCTGCTGGCGGACACGCCGGCGTACTCACGCGATGGCATGGGCGCGTACTTCCTGACCCTCAACCGCGGCAAGGAAAGTGTGGCACTCGACCTCAAGAGCCAAGAAGGATTGCAGGTCTTCTACGACCTGGTGCGCCATGCCGACATCGTGTTCGACAACTTCAGTGCAGGCGTCACGCAACGCCTGCGCATCGACCACGCCACGCTCTCGAAAATCAACCCGCGCATCATCACCTGCACCGTCACCGGGTTCGGTGAAACCGGCCCGGACACGCAGCGCCCCGCCTTTGACCAGGTGGTGCAGGCCATGGGGGGCGGCATGTCGATCACCGGCGATGGCGCAGGCCTGCCGACCCGCTCGGGCATTCCCATGGGCGACCTGGGCGGTGGCATTTTTGGCGCCATGGGCGTGCTCGCGGCCGTAATCTCCCGCGAACGCACGGGCGAAGGCCAACACGTGGACGTGTCCATGCTCGACGTGCAGATCTCGCTGCTCAACTACATGGCCACCATGCACCTGATGTCGGGTGACGTGCCGCAGCGCATCGGAAACAGCCACTTCGTGCACGTGCCCTACAACGTCTATCCCACGCAGGACGGCTACGTCGTGGTGGCCTGCATCGGCGACGGGTTCTTTGCCCGCTTTCTCGAGATGTTGCCGCTGCCGGAACTGCAGAACCCGGAATACGAAAAGCAGCCCGCACGCCTGCGCGACAAGGAAAAGATCGACGCGGCGATTGGCGCGGCTTTCCAACGGGAGTCCACGGCCCATTGGCTGGAGCGGCTGCGCAGCCACCGCATTCCCTGCGGTCCGGTGAACAACTTCGCGCAGGCGCTTTCCGATCCGCAAGTCATTGCACGCGACATGGTCAAGAAGATGCGCTTGGTCGGTGGTGCTGAAATCCCCACCACGGGGGTGCCCATGAAGTTCTCCTCCACCCATGCGCAGTATTTCACCGCGCCGCCGCGCGTGGGCGAAGACTCGCAAGCCGTGCTGCGCGAGCTTCTCGGCTACAGCGACGCCAAGATCAGCGAACTGGCAGGCAGCGGCGCCCTCGGGGTGTGGGCATGATCATGGCGTCCGAACAGGTGCGCATCACCGACGTGGGCCCACGCGACGGCTTGCAAAGCCAGAAAACCCTGGTGCCCGTGGCTGGCAAGCTGGCCCTCATTGAGGCGCTGTGGGGGGCGGGCATGCCTGCCATCGAAGCGACCAGCTTTGTCTCGCCCCAGGCCGTGCCGCAGATGGCCGACGCGGATGCGCTGCTGCCCGCTATCGCCGTGCCGGCGGGACGCAGCCTTTCGGCGCTGGTGCCCAACCAACGCGGCCTCGAGCGCGCGCTGCGGGCGGGCTGCCGCGAAATTGCCGTCGTCCTTTCGGCCACCGAAACCATGAACCAGCGGAACATCCGCATGGGGCTGGATGAGGCCATCGCCACGGCGCGCGACACCTTGCGCGACGCCCAAGCCCAAGGCCTGGCGACGCGCGCCTACATCGCCGTGGCCTTTGCCTGCCCTTTCGAAGGCAACACGCCTACGGATCGGGTTCACGCTCTGAGCGTGGCCATGGCCGAAGCCGGAGCCGGCGAAATCGTGGTTGCCGACACCATCGGCGCGGCCGCGCCTTGCGACGTGCAGCGCGTGGTGCAAGCCCTTCTCGCATCCCTGCCGGCGCAGACCTTGGGCCTGCACCTGCACGACACCCGCGGCATGGCCCTGGCCAATGCCTGGCAGGGCCTGCAGATGGGCGTGCGCCGGTTCGACGCCAGCATTGGCGGGCTGGGGGGTTGCCCGTTTGCGCCAGGCGCTGCAGGCAATCTCGCCACCGAGGACCTGGCGCTCTTGTGTGCACAGGCGGGTCTGGACACACAACTCGACATGGAGGCACTGGTGCGGGCCATCGACGTGGCCGAAACCCTGGTGGGATACCCCGTGGGGGGCCGCAGCCTGCGCTGGATCCGCCAAAACCTGCCTGCATTGGCGAGGCCCTCGGCAGCGCAGGCGGGCGCCGCATCCACCCCTCGGTAATGCGATCCCCAAGCAGCAAAAAACAGCGGGGCAAGCACTCCGCAGAAATGAGCATATGACCGATTCACTGGGCTGGCGCCAAAAATTCGCAGTTCTGATTCCCTCCACCAACACCTCGGTACAACCCGAGTTCGACGCGATGCGGCCGGTGGGCGTGACGAACCACATCAGCCGCATCCGCATTCCCAATATCCCGCTGCATACCAACGAAGACTTCAATCGCCTGATCGAGCTCATCGCGGGAGCGCAAAACGAGGCCGTTGACGCAGTGATGTCCTGCGAGCCCACGCGTCTGGTGCTGGGCATTTCGGCTGAGACCTTCTGGGACGGCTTGCAGGCCAGCGTCCGCCTCAAGGCCGAACTCGAAGCGCGCACCCAGCTCCCGGTTTCCATGGGTTCCGAGGCCTGTGGCCGCGCGTTCGAGCGCCTGGGCGTCAAAACCATTGCCGTGCTCACGCCCTACCAGCCCGTGGGCGATGAAAACGTGGTGCGCTTTTTTGAAGAAGCGGGCTTTCGCGTCAAACGCATCAAGGGGCTGAAGTGCGAGAGCCCCGTAAAGATTGCCCACGTCAGCGAACGGGAGCTGACCCGTGCCCTGCGCGAGATCGATGGCGACGACATCGACGGCATCATCCAGGTCGGCACCAATCTCGCCATGGCGCGACTGGCAGCCCAGGCAGAACTTTGGCTGGACAAACCGGTGGTGGCCATCAACACGGCCATCTACTGGGATGCATTGCGCTCGTCAGGCATCGAGGACAAGATGGCGGGTTTCGGCTCCCTGCTCGAAAAGCACTAACACCAAAATTCCACACACCATGAACGCCCCCGACATTGCCTCGTCGAACTCCAAGTCGACAGCACCGCACCGCATCTATGCGGTGATCAAGGAACGGATCATCGATGGCACCTACCATCCGGGCCAGCGCCTCACCGAGCAGAGCTTTGCCGACGAGTTCGAGGCCTCGCGCACTCCCGTTCGGGAAGCCATCCGACTGCTGGCATCCGAAGGCTACGTGGTCTTCCGGCCCAACAGCGGCACGGTAGTGCGCTCCTGGAGCGTGGCGGAATTACTGGAGATTTTTCGCCTTCGCGCACGCCTCGAAGCCGATATCTGTGGCAACGCAGCGCTGCACATCAACGCAGAGCAAATCGACCGTTTGTGCGTACTGCAGGATGCTATCGAGCTTGAAGGCACCGACAACAGCGAGGCCAACACGACGCGGGTGAGTCGCTTGAACAGAGAGTTCCACGATCTCATCGCCGTGGCGAGCCAACAGGAGCGCATGGCGGCCGTACTGGCCAAGGCCATCGAGGTGCCGGTGGTGCACCGCACCTTCCGCAGTTACAGCCCGCAGCAAATGCAGCGCAGCTTTTCTCAGCACCGCGAGCTGATCGACGCATTCAAGGCCCACGACCACGACTGGGCAGTCGCCATCATGCGATGCCACATCCATGCCGCCAAGAACGCCATCCTCCACCCAAAAGCACCAGCTATCGCTGGATCCTTGCCATGAACCGAGATGATCTGATTGCCAACTATGCCGCCCAGGGCGCTTTCGGGGCAGGTCTGGGCACCGGAACCCGCCAGGCCGTGTTGATGGTGGATTTCGCCCAAGCCTACTTCGAGCAGGGTTCGCCTCTGTACGCCGAGGCACCGCAAACCCTTGAGGGCGCCAGTGCACTGCTGGCCTGGGCCCGCAGCCGCAGCCTGCCTGTATTGCACACCCGCGTGGAATACGACGCCCTGGGCGTCAATGGCGGTTACTTCTTCCGCAAAGTGCCGGCGCTGAAAGTGTTCTGCGTCGGAAACCCACTGGGCGACTTTGCGCCTGCAGCGCAGCCCTTGCCTGGCGAACCCGTCGTAACCAAACAGTACGCCAGCGCATTCTTCGGTACCTCGCTCGCGAGCACTCTGCGCTCCCTGGGCGTGGATTGCGTGCTGATTGCGGGCATGAGTACCAGCGGCTGCGTGCGGGCCACAGCACTGGACACGCTTCAAAATGGCTTCATCCCCATCGTCGTGGCCGACGCCTGCGGCGACCGGCACCCTGCTCCACACGAGACCAGCCTGTTTGACCTGCAAGCAAAATATGCCGACGTGATGACTTTTGCACAGGTGCAGGCTGCGCTGGACATCGCCTCGCCCTGAAGCCCGAGGGGGTCGGACATTTCGTCCAACGTTCGCTTGCATGGCACTCTAAGGTTTGAGAGACTGACACGCTCGGTCTTTTTTGAAGGAAACCGCCATGGCCCTGCCGCACACTGCCTCCTCCGAAATCGTTCGCATCGCACCGCTCGGAACCGCGCTTGCAGGCGCCGTGACCAGCGCCATCCTGAAGGCCAATGAGCTGGAGGTAATCCGCATCGTGGTGCCCAAGGGCAAAACCCTGCCACAGCATCAGGTACCAGGTGAGATCACGTTTTACTGCATCGAGGGCGAGGTGGAACTGCAAACCGAAAGGGCGGCGCAGGTACTGGCGGCGGGTGATTTCGTGCACCTGCGGGGTGGCGCAGCGCACGCGCTCACGGGGCACACCGATGCCTCGCTGCTGTTGACGATCAGCTTATGTACGGCGCGCGACGGTCTGCCCGGCTGACAGCGCCGCCCGCTGACACCTGATGCGATGGGCGTCCTACACGCACGCCGCCGGAACCGCACGATAGTGGATGCATCGGCTTGGCGCGCAAACATTTCGTTTGTGGCGCCAGTGTTCCACTTCGCAGAAAGGCCCACGCCATGATGTCCCGTCACTTTGCTCTTGCCATCGCCCTCACCGCCACCCTGGGTCTGGGCGCATGCTCCTCTAACCCCACCAACACGCAGATCGGCACTGGCGTTGGCGCAGTGGTCGGCGGCGTCGCCGGTGGAGCCTTGCTTGGCACAGGCGGCGCCATTGCCGGCGCTGCCGGTGGCGCCCTGGTGGGCCATGAGCTGGGTGAGGACCGGGATCAGCGCCGCGCCCCTCGTCGCTGAGAATTCTTATGCGCTTTTGGCCCTGGAGCCGCGCCACGCACCAAACAGGGCAATCAACCCGGGGATGAAGATCAGCGCCCAGATGATCTTGTCCAGGTGTTCACGCACCCAGGCCAGGTTGCCAAAAAAGTAGCCCGCCGTGCAGATGCCCACCACCCACAGCACAGCGCCACCCACGTTGAAGGCAGTGAACTTGCCCCGCTCCATGGCAGCCACGCCCGCCACAAAGGGCGCAAAGGTGCGGATAAACGGCATAAAGCGCGCCAACACGATGGTGATGCCGCCGTAGCGTTCATAAAAGGCATGTGCCTGGTCGAACGCACGGCGATTGAACCAGCGCGAGTTCTCCCACTGGAACACTTTGGGCCCAAAGTAGCGGCCAATGCTGTAGTTGCTTTGGTCGCCCAGAACGGCGGCCGCCAAGAGCACAACCACGGCAGGCACGAACTCCATCAGCCCGGCGCCGCACAGCGCGCCCACGATGAACAGCAACGAATCGCCCGGCAAGAAGGGCATGACGACCACGCCGGTTTCCACAAAAACAATGAGAAACAGCAGCGCATACACCCACACGCCATAGGCCACCACAAAGGCTTCAAGGTGTTTGTCCACATGCAGGATGAAGTCGATCAGGAAGGCAATGATTTCCATGGGGCTCTCTAAGGATTGGGCCGCATTATCCCCAGCAATCTTTGGCCTTCTAAAATCGGCTGGGTGACCCCAACCGATTCCACTCCTCCCGCCCGCCGCCCCATCCGCGACCTGCCCGACGAACTCATCAGCCAGATAGCGGCCGGCGAGGTCGTGGAGCGCCCTGCCTCGGTGGTGCGAGAACTGGTAGACAACGCCCTGGACGCCGGTGCCACCCAGATCACCGTGCGGCTGCTGGCAGGCGGCGTGCGGCTGATTGCCGTGGAGGACGACGGCGGCGGTATTCCGCAAAGCGAACTCCCCGTAGCACTGCGCCGCCATGCGACCAGCAAGATCACCAATCTGCACGACCTGGAAACCGTGGCCACCATGGGGTTTCGGGGCGAGGCACTGGCCGCCATTGCCTCGGTATCAGAAATGGCCCTGCTCTCGCGCCCCGCTGCGCAGGCCAGCGCTTTTTTGCTCGATGCGCGCAGCGGTGAGCTGCGCCCCGTGGCCCGCAGCAGCGGCACCACGGTGGAGGTCAAAGAGCTGTTTTTCAGCACACCGGCGCGGCGCAAGTTTCTCAAGCAGGATGCCACCGAGCTGGCCCATTGCGTGGAAGCCGTGCGCCGCCACGCGCTGGCGCGGCCCGATGTGGGCTTTGCCATCTGGCACGAAGGCAAGCTGGTGGAACAGTGGCGCGCCACGCTGGTACAGGGCGAGCCCGACCAGGGCCATGCCCTGGCACGCCGCCTGGCCGATGTGCTGGGCGAGGATTTCGTGGCGCAATCGGTGCCGGTGCTGCACAGCGAGGGGCGGCTCACCATCACCGGCCGTGCAGGCCTGCCCAGCGCCGCACGCTCGCGCGCCGACCAGCAGTATTGCTACGTCAACGGCCGCTTTGTGCGCGACAAGGTCATCACGCACGCCGCGCGCAGCGCCTACGAAGACGTGCTGCACGGCCAGCGCCAGCCGGTGTATGCGCTGTATATCGACATCGACCCGGCGCGCGTGGACGTGAACGTGCACCCCACCAAGATCGAGGTCCGCTTTCGCGACAGCCGCGAAGTGCACCAGGCGGTGCGCCACGCGGTGGAAAACGCCCTGGCTGTCCCCCGCGCTGCAGCGCTGATGGCGGCACCTGCGCCCGCCGTTTCGACAGAGAATTTAGAGAAAAAATGGCCTCCAACGCCCACCCATCAAGCGCAATCAGCTATCAAATTTGCTTGATTAGCAATGAGTCTCAGGCAGGGTCTTGACGATGCTGGGCAGGCGAGCAATACTG